>CAZPTH010000105.1:0-8186 GCA_964589315.1 uncultured Thermodesulfobacteriota bacterium | reverse complement strand
AATGGGGTCTGCCCTTCTGAAAAATCCTGGAAGAGGGTAGCCATGACCCGCAATCCTTCCCTCACGATCGGCTTTAAGAGGTGCTCATTCGGGGCGTGCTGGGAGCAGCCGGTATAGGAATGGGGAATCCAGAGGGTCGGGAGTCCGAGAATATCCGCGAAGACCTCGTTCGGGATACTGCCCCCCAGGTTCGGGAGAAAGTCGACAGGTTTGCCTGAACCGCGTTCGAGGGAGGCAAGGGCCCATTTTATCCAGGGGTTGTCCGGTTCCATCCGTGTGGCGGTATACTGACTCTCTCTGACTGGTCGCACCTCAACCATGGTCAGGCCCTTTCCGTCGAGGTGATTGCGAATGGCGGGAAGAAAGAGGGAGGAGTCGCATCCCTTCACAAACCGCATGTGGCAGCGCGCGCGGGCCTCAGGCGGGATGGCGTGTACCGGATTATCCGGGTTCCCGCAGGATATTGCCAAGACCTCGAGGGTGTTCCAGCCATAAACCTTTTCTTCGAGACTCAAACCCGGTTCTCCCCACCAGGGATCTACGGGTGGCTCCGTCTCTTCGGGGATGTGCAATTTCGCGAGCGCCTCCCGAATAGGGGCAGGGATGCCGTCAGGCTTGAGTTCTTCCACCAGGATTCTTCCCTTTTCGTCCACGAGTGCGGCAATGGCGTTGGCCAGCAGGATACCGGGGTTGGCCAGCAGTCCTCCCCAGTTGCCTGAGTGGTGGGCCCCTTCCCTGAGTTTAACCACGAGGTCAAAATTGAAGACCCCGCGGCTCCCTCCGTAAAGGGTGACCCTGCCGGGATTTACCCGGGGACCATCCGAAGCGATGAGGACATCCGCCTTGAGAAAATTCCTTTTCCGCTCGCATAGCTCTCTGAGTCCGGGCGATCCCATTTCTTCACCCGTCTCGATAAGGACGATGGCATTAAATCCCAGCTTTCCCTCAGTCGAAAGGAGGCAGGCCAGTGCTGTAAGGTTGATACTGAGTTGTCCCTTGTTATCCGCCGTCCCTCGTCCGTACCAGCGGTCTCCCCGCTCCGTCAGTTGCCAAGGTGAGAGGTCATCCTCCCATTTTCCCTCCATTCCCCAGACCGTGTCCCCATGGCCGTAAATCAGAACGGTGGGAAGCGCACCATTCTCAATCCGCTTTCCGAGAAGAAACGGCAGTCGGGGCATTACGGTGTTTTCAAAAACGTGACATTCAAACCCGAGGGATCGGAGATAGGGGGTCATCTCTTCCATCAGGAAGCGGTGAATCTCGCTGGACCTTTCCGGGTTTTGACTCTCTGTTGGGATCGCCACTCGCCGAGCGAGCTCGTTGAAAAAGGTGCCGCTCTCGAATGTTTCTTCCGCGCAGCGTGTAACGTTCTTTTGGGTCATGTCTTTTCCTTTCCTTCAGACGGTCCTGGGAAATGGCATGCCACGCGCCGTTTCCCTTCCATCTGCATCTCCGGCAAAGTCTCACTACATATCGCCTCTGCGCGGGGGCACCTGGGATGGAAACTACACCCCGGGGGCATGTTGATCGGGTTCGGGTACTCCGCATCGAGCCGAACCTTCGGGAGGCCGAGTTCCGGGTCCGGTGTTAAGACGGAAGAGAGAAGCGTCTGCGTGTAAGGATGCAGGGGATCATTGAAGATGTCCTCAGAGGGTCCCTCCTCGACGATTCGGCCGAGATACATCACCGCCACCCGGGTGGCCAGGTGCTCCACGACCGCAAGATCGTGGCTGATGAGAATGTAGGTCAGTCCCATGGCCTCCCGCAAATCAATCAAGAGGTTCAGAATCTGGGCCTGGACCGAGACATCAAGGGCCGAGGTGGGCTCATCACATAGGGCGATCTCGGGATGCATGATAAGGGCCCGGGCAACGGCGACCCTTTGTCGCTGTCCTCCGGAGAGCTGATTCGGGTAGTTGTACATGAGTCGTGGCGGCAACCCCACCAACTCCATGATTTCCCCGACCTTTTGTTTCCATTCCTTCCTGTTCCCGAGGCCGAGGGCCCGTAAAGGGAGAGAAATGATGGATCCGATGCTTTTCCTCGGGTTAAGGGAGGAATAGGGATCCTGAAAGATGGGCTGGACCTTTCGGGCGATTTCCCGGTGGGACATTTTGTGGATGGAACGATCGTTGATTTGGATTTCCCCGCTTGTGAGGGTTTCCAGGCCGAGGATCAGCTTCGCCATCGTGGTCTTGCCGCATCCCGACTCCCCCACCAGGCCGAGGACCTCTCCCTTCCTAACCGTGAATGAGACATCACTGACCGCCTTCAGGTCGAGGGACCCGCGAAACATGCCGGCACTTACACGATAGATTTTGGCGGCATTCCGGACGGTGAGGGCGTTTCCCGTCACGAGGCTTTTCCTTTTATGAGATCATCCGGGTCCAGGAGGCACCGATACGAGCGACCCGGAGACAGATAGGTTTCTTCGATATGCAACTCGGCGCATTCCCTGTGGGCGTAAGCGCACCGGTTACGGAAGAGACAACCATGTAATTCACCGATCGGCGTGGGAACCATTCCCGGGATGGTTTCCAGCTTTTGCCCTGGCCGGGTCTTTCCCGGGACGGGAATACACTTCATCAGTCCTCGGGTGTAAGGGTGAAGGGGACGTTGAAAAACCTCTTTGACAGTGCCGGTCTCGACTGTCTGCCCACAATACATGACCGCCAGGCGATTCGCCGTTCTTGCGACAACCCCCAGGTCGTGGGTTATCAGGATCATCCCCGTGGCATATTCCTTCTGAACAGAGACGAGGAGGGAAAGAATCTGTGCCTGGATCGTGACGTCCAGCGCTGTGGTGGGCTCGTCGGCGATGATCAGGCTGGGCCCGCACATGAGGCTCATGGCAATCATGACCCGTTGCCTCAACCCCCCGGAAAGCTGGTGGGGATATTGTTTCAGGCGTGAGGTCGCCGCTGTGATCCCGACCTTTTCCAGCAGAAAGACGGCCCGCTGCCGGGCCTCTTGCCGGTTCACCTTTCGGTGCTCGATCAGAACCTCCTCCAACTGATCCCCAATGGTATAGCAGGGGTCCAGTGAGGTCATGGGTTCCTGGAAGATCATGGTCATCCGTGCGCCCCGGATTGTTGTCATCCGGGCATCGTCCGCGTCCGTGATTTCCTCTTCCTCGAACTGGATCAATTCCGCGTGGCGCTTCGCGCTCGGCGGAAGCAACCCCATGACCGCCAGGGCTGTCATGGTCTTTCCGCATCCGGATTCCCCCACAAGGCAGAAGGTCTCTCCCTTTTCCACATGGAAGCTGACATTCTGGACGGCGTGGAGGACCCCGGCCGGGAGGGTAAGGTCCACATACAGCCCTTTGACATCGAGCACCTTTGTCATCCACGTCCCTCCGGCGCGGTGACATCACGCAGCCCGTCTCCCAGGAGGTTCATACCCAGAACGAGGATGAAAAGGGCGACGCCGGGAACGGTAATCAGGTAGGGTTGGAAGAGCATGTATCCCTTTCCCTCGGAGATCATCAAACCCCAGGAGGGTGTCGGTGGCTGCACCCCCATCCCGAGAAAGGAAAGGGCCGCTTCCAGCAGGATGGCCCTTCCAATCTCCAGGGTCGCGATTACCATGAGATTGTTGAACAGGTTGGGAAGGATCTCTTGGAGCATGACTCGAAGCGTGGAACAGCCTGCCGCGCGGGCGGCGTCAACATAGTCCATGGAACATATCTGTTGTGTGTTTGTCCTCAATACCACGGCAAAGCGGTCCCAAATCAGGCATCCCAACACCAGGATGACCACCTGCATGGAACCCCCGATCAGGGCCACGACAGCCACGGCCACAAGGACGGCGGGTAGCGCCAATCGAACTGTGATGATAAACCCCACAAGCATATCCACCTTCCCGCCGAAGTAACCGGCGGACATTCCCAGGATTGTCCCGATAACCAGGGCGATGAACATGCAGGAAAACCCGATAAGGAGCGAAATCCGGCTGCCATAGACCAGGCGGCTCAGGTAGTCCCTGCCCAGGTTGTCCGTCCCCAGCGGGTGTTTCCAGGTCCCTTTGGCATCCCAGATGGGGGGGATGAGGCGTTGAGAGAGGTTTTGCGTGTATGGGTTATACGACGTCAAGACCGGAGCAAAGATAGCCATTATGAAGATAAGCAGGACAAAGACGGCCCCGAAAATGAAACCTTTGTGGCGGCGCATGCGCATCCGCATAACTTGGCCTGGGGTGGGGAAGACGATGCCTTCTCCGGGACCGTTGTCGGTGGGGTGAAAGGCCTCTTTTTGTGCTCCCGGATTGCTCATTGCACCCTGATCCGGGGGTCAAGAAAGGCGTTTAAAAGATCTCCCAGAAAGGTCAGGACCACGTAGATCATTGATAGAAGCAGGATAATTGCCTGGACGACGGGGAGGTCGGAGCGACCAATGGAAACCCAGGCGAGGTAGCCGATCCCGTGCAGGGCAAAAACCGACTCGATGACAATGGAGCCTCCCAGCATGAAGCCCAGTTGGACCGCCGCCAGGGATACGACGGGAATGATGGCATTTCGAAGGGCATGTTTGAAGAGGATTTTCCCCCACTTCAGCCCCTTGGCACGGGCGGTTCGGATATGATCGGAGGCAAGGACCTCCAGCATTCCGGAACGGATCAGGCGCATGATGGCAGGGGTGGCATAATAGCCCAGGGCAATGGTCGGCATGACGAAGTGGGCTGGGGATCCGCTCCCCGAAATGGGCAGCCATCTCAGCATGACCCCGAAGAAGATGATCATAATCAGTCCGAACCAGAAGGAAGGCATGGCCTGGCCCATGACGGAAATAGTCAGGGCTACCCGGTCTATCCAGGTGTTGGGCCTTATGGCTGCCAGAACCCCGAGGGGGATCGCCAGGACCATGGCGAAAACGAGTGCCGAAATCCCCAGGGTCATGGTGACTCCGATACGATCCCTGATCATCTTCACGACGGGTTCGTTGAAGTAGGGGGATTCTCCCAGGTCTCCCTGTAATGCATCTTTGGCCCACGCGAAATACTGGATAATGAGGGGGCGATCAAATCCGTAGTGATGTCGAACAAACTCAATTTCCTGCTGGGTAGCCCCTTCTCCCGCAAGGGCGATAGCGGGGTCGCCGGAGACCCGGATCAACATGAAGCTCACCAAGGACACAACCAGGATGACAAAGAAAGTCATAATAAGACGCTTGATTGTGAAGTGCAGCATGTGCTTTGCCCCTTACAGAGATGAGGGGAAAAAGAGGGTCGCAATCGTCAGCCCGTTGCGACCCATCCTAACAGCTTATTTCCACTTTGCCTGGTAAAACCGTGGCACGGCGTCGGGGTAAGGCGTGAAATTGAGGTCTTTGTTAAAACAGTTGTTCGAGACATAGGTAAACAGGGGTGCCCAGTAGGCCTGCTCAGCGATACGCTGCAGGGCCTTTTTGTAGGCTGCCTTTCGGACCTTGGGGTCGATGCTCGTGTCTCCCTTGAGAAGCAAGTCCCGAACGACGGGGTCTCTGGCGAGGTCATCTGCCTGGAACTCGAAGAAATTGCTGGTGATCGCCGAGACATCGTTGATGGAATATGAACCCCAGGTCAGGAAAGCGAAGGGTACCTTGCCTGCCCGAAGTTTTTCCCGCAATGCTGAATACTTCATCATGACCAGCTTCGCACTGATACCAACGGCTGCGAGATCTCCCACGATAGCGGCGGCGAAATCGCGGTTCCTGTAACCGTACAATGTTGTGGTAAACCCACTGGGGTATCCGGCCTCAGCAAGGAGTTTTTTTGCCTTTGCCGGATTGTACTCGTACTTCATCACATCTTGGGTGCAGCCGAACTGTGATGGATAGCAGGCCGAATAGACCGGTTTGGACTGCCCTCCCACCAGGTTTTTTGCGATAGCCTCTCGATTGACCGCGTAGTTGACGGCCTGTCGAACCTTTAACTTCTTGAAGGGATCTTTTATGCCGTGCTGAATGGTACGGCCTGCCGCATCCATTGTCAGGTAGCCGATCCGCATCGTCTCTGCAGCAATGACCTTGATGTTGGGCATGGTGGCCAGCTTTTTTGCTTGGTCCGGTGGGACCATCCAGATCCAGTCGAGGCCACCGGTTATCAGTTCCGCCACCTGGGTGTTCATTTCCGGCAGGGTTCGCCAGACGATCTTGCGGATGTGCGGTTTCCCCTTGGGGCTTCCCTCAAAGTAATTGTCATTCCTGACCAGGACAATACGTTTCCCAGGTTCCACCTCCGCCACCTTATAGGGCCCCGTTCCGATTGGTTTGAGCCCGAATTTCTTGGGCCCGACCTTTTCATAATAGTGCTTGGGATAGATGGGGTTTGCCCCTGACAGGAATTCAAGTGCCGCGGGAAACGGGGCCTTGAGGAGAATCCTCACCTTGTATGGGCCTTCCTTCACGACCTTCTTGATCCAGTTGGAATAGCGTTGGGTCTTGACTTTGTTGGCGGGATTCGCGGCGAAGTTGAGGGTATAGACCACGTCATCTGCTGTCATCTCCGTTCCGTCATGGAATTTGACCCCTTTTCTGAGCACAATCTCCAGGGTGGTATCGTTAATCCAGCGATAAGACTTTGCCAGCAGGGGTTTGTATTCGAAGGTCTTGGGATCTCGCCACAACAGGTTGTCGAAGACGTGACGCGCGAAGACAATCCCCTCCCGTGCCGTATTGAAATACCGGTCCAAGGTTTCAAGTTCCTTGGTAAAGGCAATGTTCAGGGTGTCGTTCTTCTTTCCTGCCCAGGCAGGCCCCGTTACGAAGACCAGCGCAAGCGCTACTACCAACAAACCCCATGTGATCTTTCTCCATCCTCTTTTCATTTCTTCTTCCTTTCCCCTCTGATTAAAAATTTCTTTAGGCCGGGAAACATCATCGAATCCCAATCCCTTTCCCTTTGCCCTTGTCAGGGCATTAATGTATAATTTTTAGAGGATATTAGGAATGATGTCAAGAATATGTATTGCTAAGGGGGATGCTTTCCATGCCGAAAGTCGACGATTTTCCCAAGTGGCTTGTTAATCTTCGGCGCATGTTTCACATGTATCCGGAGTTATCTTTTCAGGAACACGAAACAACTCAGAGGATTGCCTCGGCTTTGAAGGAACTTTGTGTGGAGGTAACCACTTTTCCAGATATCACAGGGGTCGTGGGCCTTTTGAGAGGGGCCGAATCGGGGCCGACGATGGCCCTTCGGTCCGACATGGATGCCCTCCCCCTTCAGGAACTCAACGAGGTTCCGTACAAGTCTACCCGCGATGGGATTATGCACGCCTGCGGCCATGATGCCCACATGGCCATTCTCCTGGGCACAGCAAGAAAAGTTGTAGAATCCGACCTTATGTCCCGCGCAAAGGGTAACCTCAAGTTTATCTTCCAGCCCGCGGAAGAAATCCTTGGCGGAGCAAAGGCCCTCATCGAGCGAAGAGTCCTGGATGATCCCCCCGTGGACTGTATCGCCTCCCTCCACGTTGGGCCCCATATCCCTGCCGGTAAGATAGGGCTTTACGGAGAGCAGGCCTATGCCTCAGCGGATGCCTTCGAAATCGTCTTTATCGGTTCTGGGACCCATGGTGCCCGCCCGGATGAGGGAAGGGACCCCATCACGGCCAGCGCCTATTTCATCACAGCCCTCCAGACCATCGTGAGCCGGAATATAAAGCCTATCCATGCCGCCGTGGTTTCTATTGGGAAGATTCATGCCGGGAGGCTTCCCAATATCATCCCCGAAAAGGTGATCCTGGAAGGCACTCTTCGATCTTTGGT
The DNA here is from genome assembly GCA_964589315.1 of uncultured Thermodesulfobacteriota bacterium. Classification (GTDB taxonomy): domain Bacteria; phylum Desulfobacterota; class S145-22; order S145-22; family S145-22; genus JAOZMY01. Next base: position 438 of record CAZPTH010000105.1, on the reverse strand, counting down.
ACAAGAGAATCGCCTAAAGATGATCGAACGCCTTAAGGAAATCGCCACGGGCATTTCGGAGGCTTTTCAGGTTTCACATAAGTTTAAGTTGAGGGAAGGGAGCCCGTCCATCAAAAACGACCCTCAACTTGCCCGTGCCTTTCGCAGAGTCGCGGAGAAGGTCCTGGGGAAAGACAATATCATTGAAGAACCGCCTACCATGGGGGGCGAAGACTTTGCCTTTTACGCGCAGCGATGTCCCGCTGCCATTGTTCGGCTTGGGTGTGGCAACCCTGAAAAGGGAATAGTGCATCCCCTTCATTCCCCCCGGTTTGATCTGGATGAACGGGCCCTCCCCATCGGGGTTGATCTCTTTTTCGAGCTTGTTCGTGACTTTTTTACGTGAGAAATGTCTTTATGACATCCTGGTTCGCATGTGGCACTGGACTAGCTTTTAAT
>CAZPTH010000104.1:0-8313 GCA_964589315.1 uncultured Thermodesulfobacteriota bacterium | reverse complement strand
GCTGTTTCTTTCTCTTCCCTGTATTTCGGAATAACCTTTTCCGCGTTTTCCCCCCAAACTATTCCATAACTCAGGAGGGGGTAAAAGGCCTCCAAATCCCAGACGGGGTTGAATCCCTGTTCCCTCAAGGCCTTGTATTCATCAAGGACCTCAGGGAACTTGTAGAGGACCAGCCATTGAACCCTGTGCGTGTCGGGGAGATCGGGATTGCGTTCATACCAGAGGTAGATCCCCTGCTCTCCCGCGATGCGTTCAGCCTCGCGGATAATCACCTCATAATCGTCCGGGTAGAAGGGAGGCGAAAATGCCAGCTTTTTGCACTCGTTGGCTACACATTCTGCAAATGCCGTGATCATGCCCAGAATAAATGCCTTACGGTCAATATCTTGTTCCATCACTTCCTCCCTCCCGTGGTCAGAAATCTTCCTCTTCTTCCCCACCGAGATATGCCTTCCGCATCTGCTCATTTGCCAGGAGATTGGGGGCCGTATCCGCCAGCACAATAGCCCCCGTCTGCAGCACATATCCCCTGTCCGCGATGGACAAGGCCATATTGGCGTTCTGTTCCACCATGAAAATAGTGGTCCCCTGCTGATTGACCCTTTGAATAATCTCAAACTGCTGGTCTACCAGCATGGGAGAGAGCCCCATGGAGGGCTCATCCATCAAGAGGATCTCGGGCTTGGCGATCAGGGCCCGTCCCATGGCCAGCATTTGCTGTTCTCCCCCACTCAGAGTCATCCCCATCTGGTTGGCCCTTTTTCGCAATATAGGGAAAAGCTCGAAAATCTCCTCGATGTCATTTTTAATTCCCTCTTTGTCTTCCCTCAAATAGGCGCCCAACTCCAGGTTTTCGAGGACAGTCATTCTCGGGAAAATGCGCCGATTTTCAGGCACGATCGCCACACCTTTTGAAATAATATATTTTGAGGGTTTCCCATCGATTCGCTCACCCTTGAGCCAGATCTCACCTCCCCTGGTTTTACATACCCCCAGAATCGTCTTCAGGGTTGTTGATTTCCCTGAGGCATTGCCCCCTAAAAGGCATACCAGCTCCCCCTGATAGACCTCAAAATTTATGTCATACAGGACCTGAATGTTCCCGTAGAAGGCGTCGACATGCTTAAACTGTAAGACTGGCGCGTTTTTTTCCATCTTTCTTCCGTCCAAGATAGGCCTCTATCACCTGCTCGTTTTTGGCCACTTCATTGTAGCTGCCCTCGGCAATCTTCTCACCGTAGTCCAACGCGATGACACGGTCGGAGATCTTTCTCACCACGTTTAATTTATGTTCTATCAGCAAAATCGTGTATCCGTAGGTATCCCGCAAATACTTAACAAATGCCGTGATCTCCTTGGTTTCCTGCGGGTTCATTCCGGCAGAGGGTTCGTCCAGGAGGAGCAGGCGTGCATCCGTCATGAGGGTTCGGGCTATTTCGAGCCTGCGACGGTTGGCATAGGACAAAAACATGGCCTGCTGTTCAAACCTGTATCCCGTCAATCGGGCGCCAAAAAGCCCCAGGATCTCCCGGGCCCGTTCTTCCGTTTCTCTCTCTTCCCTCCGATGTCTCGGAAGATGAAAGAGGATGGAAATAGGCCCGGCACTCGTCCGGCAGAACCTTCCCACCTTCGCATTGTCCTTGACCGACATCTTGTTAAAGAGCCGAAGGTTCTGGAAGGTCCTGGCAATTCCCTTCGAGACGATCTTGTGGGGACGCAGACCCGATATTTCCTGCCCGTTAAAGATGATTTTCCCCTTTGTCGGCTTGTAGATTCCCGAAATGAGGTTGAACAGCGTCGTTTTGCCCGCGCCGTTAGGCCCAATGATGCTCAGAATCTCCCCCTCGTGAACGACCAGATCTAAGTTGTTCAATGCCCTGACGCCGCCGAAATCCTGGGTCAAATCCCTGATTTCGAGGATCACCCTGTCTGTTTTTGCATAGGCGGCTTCGGTCTCTTCTCCAGCCACAACCATATCTTCTTCCTTGCCGTAATACAATTCCGTGGACGCCTTCAACTGGCCGGTTTCATCCTTGTCTGGACGTTTTTTCTTCTTGGATAGAAAGCCGATCCCTCCGAGAAGTCCCTGGGGACGAAGCGCCATGAGCACGATCAGGATTAAACCATATAACATCATCCTGTAGGCGCCATACTCCCTTAAAAACTCCGGAAGGATAGAAAGGAGAATGGCCCCCGCGATCACACCCGGTATATTCCCAAGTCCCCCAAGAATGACCATACAGTAAACAATGACGAGCTGGGGAAAATCGAAGTTGTTGGGAAAAACGGAATCCTGGACCGAAGCGAAGAGCACGCCGGCCACCCCCGCGATGAAAGCCCCGATGGCAAAGGCCATCAATTTCATCTTGGTCGTGTTGACACCTACCGCCTCGGCGGCAAGCTCATCCTCTCTCAAGGCCTCCCATCCCCGGCCGTAACGCGAATTTTTCAACCTTGTGGCGGCAAATGTGACGAGGAAGGCAAAAATCCAAACGAGGTAGGAATACCCAACCGCCGTCGTTACCCTTAGCCCGAATATGTTGACAGGGTCAAACCCGTAGATACCATTCACGCCTCCCGTGATGTTGATGGGGGTATCGAGGTTCAAAAGGAGGAGCTTGAATATCTGCGCAAAGGCGAGGGTCACGATCGCGAGGTAGTCCCCCTTGAGCCTCAGGCTGGTGGATCCAAGGGCGAACCCGATTCCCATGGTGAAAAGGGCGGCAATGGGAAGAACCATGAGAAAAGGGAGGTGAATTCCAAACTGGTCTGACGACAAAAGGGCAAAGGTATATCCCCCAATGCCGAAGAAGGCCACATAGGACAGGTCGAACAGCCCCGCGAAGCCGGCAACCACGTTCAACCCCAGGGCAAGCATGACCCAAAGGCCGGTCACGGTGTAAATTCGCAGCCAGTATTCATTCGGCATAAGATGCGGAAGGAAAATAAACGCGAGGGCCAGGGCGATAAACACGCCCGTTTTTGATTTTGTGCTCGAAACGTGGTGTGCCTGCATTAAACCTTTTCCGGGATCTTTTCCCCCAGGAGACCGGAGGGTTTGATAATGAGGACAATGACCAGGATAATAAACGCTACCACGTCCTTGTATTCAGAGGGGAGAAAGGTGACGGCCAGGGACTCTGATAACCCAAGCAAGATACCCCCCAGCATAGCCCCGGGGATACTTCCGATTCCGCCCAGAACCGCCGCGGTAAACCCCTTGAGCCCCGCCTGGAACCCCACGTAATAATCGACCTGCGTAAACAGGAGACCGACAAGGACCCCGGCCGCGCCCCCGAGGGCAGACCCGATAACAAACACCAGGACGATAATGCGGTCCACGTCTATCCCGAGGAACGTGGCCATTTCCAGGTCCTGCGCTGTGGCCCGCATGGCCTTTCCCGCCTTCGTCCGTTTGATCATGACAGTCAATAATCCCATAAAAAGGAAGGTGAGAACGATAACGAGAATACGCATGAACGAAACCACGACAGGCCCGATATGTATTGTCTGCAGGCCCTTCGGGATCAGGGATGAGACGTAAAACGTCCGTGCCTTCGCCCCCTGGTAGTTCAAAACAAGGTTCTGTAAAAAGATGGAAACACCGAGGGCGCTCAAAAGCAGGTTGATCCTGGGGGCATTCCGCAAGGGACGATAGGCGAAACGTTCCGTCAAAACGCCGACAAAGGCCGACATCCCCATGGCAATAACGATCATCAGGCAGATGACCAGCGCGGAGTTCATAACAACCTGGTGGTTTCTGCTTAAGAGGTGAAGAACCCACCACCCGGTGAACCCGCCAATCATATAGATCTCACCATGGGCGAAATTCAGCATCCCGAGAATGCCATAGACCATGGTATATCCAATGGCAATGAGGGCGTAGACACCTCCCAGGGTCAATCCATTGATAAGCTGCTGAGGCAGTTCCTGGCTGAACACGTGCATGGGCACTTTCCCCGGGTAAGAAAAGGGCCCTAACCATGGCCACGGTTAGGGCCCGGAGTATTTAAAGGTTTATTTTCCCGTCATAACGGCAACCTGCTTGAAATCCTTCCCAACCACCTTGAAAAAGTAAGTCGCGCCTCCTTCCAGGTCTCCCTTTTCATTGAAGGTAACGGGAAACCCCAGGATTCCCTTATAGTTCTTCGTCTTGTGGAGCTCCTCGACGACTTCCTTCCGGGTGATCTTCCCGTCGGCCGCGGCCCTGTTGATGGCCGCCAGCAGGATATTCATCGCCTCGTAGGCAGGAGGGCCAAAACCGCTAATGGTTCCGTACTTCTTCTCAAACTTCTTAATATAATTCTTCGCTGCGGGAATAGAATAGATATCCGGCGCAAAATGATACACATACGCGCCTTCGGCTGCCCCCTCCGATGCCTCGATAAAATCTTTCTTGTCCCTGGCCCCTTCCGTTCCGAGGAAGGTGGCCTTAATCCCCAGTTCTTTCATCTGGCGGACCCCGATCGCCTGGTCGGGTGCCGTCGTTGCGATAAAGAAGAGGACATCGGGCTTGAAGGCCTTAACCTTGGTCAAGACCGAAGAATAGTCCTTGGAACCGGCAACAATGGTCTCCTGCATGATATCCTTGATCCCGAGTTTTTTGAGGCCCTTGATCGTTTCTTTCGCCATATTCTCACAGTAAGCGACCTTTTCATTGAGAACAGCCACCCGTTTCGCCTTGAGATAGTTCTTGATAAAGAGGGCACAATTCCATCCGTGCGCGTCGTTTCTGGCATTCACCCTGAAGAAATGTTTGTAGCCCTGTTCCGTCAAGTTGGGTTTTGACGCGGCTGTCGTAATGCAGGCGAGGTTTGCCGAGCCGTAGATCTTCATGGTCGCCTGGGCGATGTGGCTCATGGGAGGCCCAATGACGCCATACATCAGTTTATCCGCGACAAACTTGTGTGCCACATTGATGGCCTGGGCGGGATCCAAGGCATCATCTCCCATGATGTGTTTAATCTTGACCCCGTGAATTCCCCCTTTTTCATTCCATTCATCGACCGCTATCTGAGCGGAATGAAAGATCTCCATACATGGGGAAGCGGCATCCCCGGTAAAGGATCCCGCATCTCCCACATGAATGACGCTAACCGTCATCTTTGTGGACGGGTCCACCAATCCCTTGGCCTGGGCATTACCCGCCAAACCTATGAGAAACAATGTTAAACTCAGTAAGACTGCAAACCGTGTTACCCTTTTCATCTCTCCCTCCTTAAAGGCTTTAAAAGTTTTGTATGCTAAATCCTCACCTCCCCTCCTCTTGTTTTCGTAGTATTTTCACCCATTTCACAGATAACCATGAGCTTTACCCAGAGGTCTCCAAGGACAAAATATTCCACTTTTTCAAAATCCACTCTCCTGGGAAAAGAATGCCTCATGTCGCGTCTGTTCCAGCATCTTCAGGATATCTTTCTTGGCCAGCTCAAGGTGCCCGTGAAGGGCCTTTTCCAGTTTTTTCTTGTCCTTTTCAACAAACGCCTGAAAGATCTGGGCATGTCCCTTTCGCGTCTTTTCTGCAAATTCCGGGATATGAATCAGGGCGATTCTATATTTCAAGGTGTGGTCACTCAAAGACTGGCAGATCTGGAAGAGACTTTTACTCCGGCTTGCCTTGTAGATAATCCCGTGAAAGGCAATATCAAGTTCTGTCAAATCCTCCGTATGGCCCTGCCTGATCTTCTCTTCCGTCATTTTCAGGTTGAGTTCCATCTGTTCAAGTTCGACCGGCGTAATGCGGTCCATGGCGAGCATGGCAGCCAGCTTCTCAATGGCGAGCCTCGTGCTAAACAGGTCCACGATATCGTAATCAGACATCTCGTTAACGATATAACCAGACCGGGGAATGGAATAGAGAAAGCCTTCCACGGCAAGCCTGTGAAGCGCCTCACGCACGGGAGTTCGACTGACCTTTAATTCAGCCGCCAGGGCAGATTCAACCAGGCGACTGCCCCCTTCAATCTTTCCCGTGACGATGGCTGCGCGTAATTCTTTATAAACCTGTTCTGTTAATGTGTTGAGGCTTTTACGTCTGGCCGCTCTGATAACCTTCATTTCACCTCACTGTGTCGATTTCAACTTTGTATCCAACTACCATACAATAAAAACGTTGTCAATATCGTTAATTCAATATAGGTTGTAATTACAGGTAAATAATAATGATTATAAAATATGCTACTGAAATACACTTGACATACTAAGATGTTTCTGGTAGGTGGAAAAAGGTATGTCGTTCTCACTTTTCACGCAAGGAGACACCCATGAATGTCTTAAAGGTCACGGTTGAAAAAATTGGCGGCTACTGCAACCAGCCCCTGCTTGTCGGTGACAGTTTCATCGTTGACGGCGGAAAGATAAGGGTCCCGGAGGGACACCATCTCTGCATGTGGGCCCTGCAAAGCATGATGCCTATCTTCGCGTTGCTCCAACGGGTCAAACCAGATAAAAATGACTGGACCAGCAAAACCGACCAGACCTTTGTCTGTCCGGATCCCAAGGGGATGGTCCACTTCCGAATTCAAAGACTCGGAGATGAGAAATGATTGTCGTGGATGCCGAAAAATGTTCCGGATGCAGCCGGTGCGAGGTTGCCTGCGCCTTCTTCCATACCGGCATGACGGGACGAGGGAGCGCTCGAATCAAGGTTGTCAAGATTGAACGTCTTGGTATCGACTTTCCCGTCATCTGCCAGCACTGTAAAGAACGTTACTGCCTAAAATGCCCGGAAAGTGCCATCGAAATCGGCGACCTTGGCCAGGTGATTGTCTCCCCTACCCTCTGCACCTCATGTGGGGTTTGTGAAGCACTCTGCCCCATCGGTGCGATTGAACTGTTCGAAGATATCCCGTATGTCTGTGACCTCTGCGGTGGAGATCCGAGATGCGTCAAGGCCTGCACCCTTGGCGCTATTCGGTATGAACCTGAAACCACGGGCAGTATCAGCCTGGAAGGCTTCAAACTAAAAAGCCGATCCCTCACACCCGAACAAAAACGCGTCAACTTCACCCTTGCGTCAACGAAACCCTTGCGGGAAATGTGGGAGAAAGGGAGGGCGAATTAAATGTACGGCTACGGTGGATACATTCTTAGAGTCGACCTGAACACGGGACGATATAAAAGGGAAAAAACCGATCCTGCCTATGTATTGAACGTCATCGGGGGACGCGGACTGAACTCGACCCGGATGTACGACGAGTTAAAACGCGACATTGATCCCCTCTCCCCGGAAAACATGCTCATGCTTGCCGTCGGGCCCCTGACGGGAACACTCATGCCTGCCTCCGCCTATACGACCATCTCCGGAAAATCTCCCATGACGGGAATCCTTGGTGACTCGGCGGCCGGGGGGCACTTGGGGGTTGAAATCAAGCTGGCGGGGTATGACCAGATCATCATCACCGGTCGTTCAGAAACCCCCTGTTATCTCCTCATTACAAACGACAACGTGGAGGTTCGTGACGCCTCTCACCTGTGGGGACACGATATCTGGGAGACCACGGACACCATCCGCCGGGAGCTGGGAGACAACGCCGTTCAGATAGCTGCCATCGGTCCCGCCGGGGAAAACCTGGTCAAATACGCCACCGTCGCGTGCAATAACTCACGCATGTTCGGACGAACGGGAATGGGCTGCCTTTTTGGTTCAAAGAACCTCAAGGCCATCGCCATTCGTGGCAAGGGGCGGATTCAAATTCACGACACGCTCCGCTTTTCCGATCTATCCGGCCAACTTGAAAGGTCTATTCTCAGCCACCCGGAATATTCACAACGGAATGCCATGGGCTCCACCTTGCTGATGAAGGCCCTCAATAGCATCGGGATCTTGCCCACAAACCACTTCCAGGAGGGGGTGTGCGATTACGTAGACGAGATCAGCGGGGAAACCCTGGCAGAAAAATACAAGGTAAAAAACAAGGCCTGTTTTAACTGCAATATCCACTGTTCCCGCTACTTTCTCACCCCGGAGGTTGAGGGGGAAGGACCCGAATATGAAACCCTTTGCAGTTTTACCTCACGGCTCGGGAACCGGGACCTTCGATTCGCCCTGAGGATGACCACATTCCTCAACCGGATGGGCCTCGACTCCCTGAGCACGGGGGAAACGATCGGTTGGGCCATGGAATGTTTTCAGAGAGGGCTTATCTCCAGAGAGGACCTCGATGGAATGGAATTTACCTGGGGAAACACGGAAACCATTGAAAAAGTCCTTGCCATGATTGTCAGGCGCGAAGGGATCGGGGATGCCTTCGCGGAGGGAACCCGAAGCCTTGCCAGGCGCTTTGGAAGAGGGACGGAAAAGTACGCCTTTCA
>CAZPTH010000103.1:0-8340 GCA_964589315.1 uncultured Thermodesulfobacteriota bacterium | reverse complement strand
TGCTATATTCACAAACTTACTATATTAAATGTTCCACAATCGGTCAATTGAATAAAATGCCTCAGAATATATACTCTATATGAGAGAGAGTGCGGAGGTTCTTTAGTTGCTCAGAAAATTTGTTTTTGGAAAATCGGATAACCTCTTTGTTCAATCATTCAAGTATGCCCTTGCCGGCGGGGTAGCCTTTATCGTTGATTTCCTCGCGCTCTATCTCCTTACAAGCCTCCTCCATCTCCACTATCTGACCTCCGCCGCCATTGCCTACATGCTGGGATCGGCCGTCCACTACATTCTAAGCATCTTCTTCATCTTTGGTTCCCGTTCCTTTGAAAACCGGACGCTCGAATTTACCATCTTTGCCCTTATCGGGGTATTCGGGTTAGGGGTGAACGAGGGAATCATGTGGTTTTTCACGGGAAGACTTGGCGTTTACTACCTCTATTCCAAGCTCATTGCCACCTTCGTCATCTTTTTCTGGAACTTCTCCACCAGGAAATATGTCCTTTTCAGATAACCGGATTTACTCCCGTCCCCAGACTCGTCCTCTCAAAACCAGATTCCCAAAACGGCCAGGACCCCCAGGCTGACGAGGCAGAAAACCAGAAAGGGCTTGTTTACATAGATTTTTTCCGGGTTGGAGACAAACGAATCCTTTTGAACCGTAAGCCTGTAAAACCATACAAAGAAGGCAAGGGCAAAAGGGAGAAAAAACAAAAAGGAGGTCTTGTGTCGAATAGCAATCCAAGTAAATGTGAGTAAGGTTAGCCCCGCGTAAACATGCATCATCGCCATGAGCGATTGATTCGTATATACCCGATAGACGGGACGGTAATTCTCCGCCTGCACCCTGGTAATCTTTTCGAGCTCCGCGTAGCGCTTTGCCGTCATCAGATACGCGCCAAAGGCCCAGAAGCAGATAATCAGGGAAAGAGGAGGAAATTTCGTTGCGAAATCAAAGACATACCATCCGATACAGAGCCGGATGGGGTTATTCAGCGACTCTACGATCACATCGAGAAAAGCGACATCCTTCGCCCGAACCGGCCTGAGGTTGTAGAGAATTCCAGAGAGGAAAAAGAGAATCAGAAAAAAGCTGAACTTTCTCGGCATCCACAAGATACTGATGATCATCGTGGTGACAAGTAAAAGCCCGGCAATGAAAAAGAGCATTTCAGGGTTGACATTCCCGCTGGGGATAGGACGGTTTTTCTTTATGGGGTGAAGGGCATCGAAACTCGCGTCGAGAAACTCGTTTATCACATAATTCACGGAGGAAAGAAGGCAGGAAAGGACCAGCCCCACGACGATGGCCCTCCCGTCAATCCGGGACAGGGGAACGTGAAAATAGGCAATAGCCCCGAGACATCCAAGCAAGGTAAACAAGTTCTTGTGCCAGTGATCGAGCCTCAAAACGGCGATGTAGTATCGGACCTGTTTCATACTCACCTCATTCTAAAAGTCATTTCCAAGCTCCCCACAAGCGCCGAGAAAACTGGATGAACAAGTCAGCCATCACCCCTTACCCCTATTTCCTGACCCAGACAAGGGAACCCTTCTCCAGAAAGACGGAGGCGAGTCCATCCTTCAAAAGGGCCGCGAGATAGGCCTTGACGGTATTCAGGTGGAGATGGAACTGCCAGATCGATTTCAGGGGAATCCCCTTTTCTTCCCCAAGTTGTCGGGTGAGGGTCTCCGCCGACTTGGGAACGGAGAGCATCCCCAGGACCGAACCCATGATTTCATCTATATGCTGAAGATTTTCCTCCAGAAGCAGGGAGATATTCTGCCTTGGCCGCGCGTGGCATGGAACAACCATGCGATAAGGGGGCAGGTTTTTGAGTGAATGGAGGGTCTTGATCTGCGCTTTCACATCAAAGCAATACAACAGGCCGTACTTCTCGACAATTGCCTTAGGGAAAACCGTATCGGCACAAAAAAAGACCTGATCACAGGTATACCCCACCTGGTTGATGGAATGACCCGGAAGGGGAACCACCTTGATCTCCATATCCCCAAAAGGAATAACCGGAGCGGGAAGAGGCTGTGCCGGGGAAGATTTCCCCATCAGAAACTTCCCCTTGAGCTCCGCGATGGGGTTCGCCCCGAACAGGTAGACGGGTTCCATGATGGGATGCCGGATAATGGCTTCCTCAATGGCGGGGGCATAGATAAACTTGAGTTCTTTAACGTTTTTTCTTATTCGGTCATTCCCGCCGTAATGGTCCGCGTGGGCATGAGTATTCAGAATTCCCGTAATCTCGCACCCGGCCTCTTTCACGGCCGCGAGGATCCGTTTCGCGGACTGATCGTCCAGGCCCGTGTCAACCAGGACAACACGATTTCCGTCACGAATCACCCCCACGTTAACAGGCCCGGGGATAAAACCGGTATGCTGAGTAATCATTTTCATCGATGAATCATTTCCTCCGCTCCCTGAGGGTTCTTATGATATAACGCAGCTCCGGATTTCTCAATCCCAAAAGGAAGATTAAATAAAGAGCGCCACCGCCTATAAGGGCCGCTACCAGGCAAAGCAGCCTCTCTCCAAAACTCGAAAGGGTCAGGATGGGCATCCAGCGCTGAAACAGAAACAGGAAAACCCCCATCCCGGCAGACGCGAAGATGATTTCCGCCATGCTTTTCCCCATCGCGCGCCATTCCAGGGATCGGAGGCGCCGGTTGAGGATCAGAACCAGAAGGAAAAGATTCACGATGGACGAAATGGATGTCGCGAGGGCCAGGCCAAGATGTTTCAGGGGAAACATGAGGATAACTCCCAGGGCCACGTTCACGGCAAGGGCCACAATCGCAATCCTCACAGGCGTTTTGGCGTCCTTCAGGGCGTAATATCCCGGTACCACCACGCGAACCCCGGAAACAGCAAACAGCCCCACGGCGTAACCCAGCAGGGCCAGGGCCGTGGCGTGTCGAGACGCGGCGGTGAAGGCCCCTCGCTGGAAAAGAATACCGATGATGGGCTCCCTCAGAAAAATCAGGCCCACCGACGCGGGGATGGCGATCATCAGAATCAATCGGAGGGTAAACCCGATTGCCTCCGCGAGAGGTTTCAGGTCTCCTCCAGAAAGGCTCGAGAAACTGGGCAGCGCCGCCGTCCCCATGGCAATGGCAAAGATCCCGAGGGGAAACTGCATGAGCCGGTCCGCGTAATAGAGGTAAGAAACGCTCCCGGAGGGGAGAAAGGAGGCCAGCAGGGTGTTGATGAAAACCGTGAGCTGGTAAACGGCGACCCCGAGAATGGAGGGGCCCATCAAGGCCAGGACCTTTTTGAGACCGGGGTGCCGGGGATTCCACGTGAACCTGAAGGGGAACCCGTGCCTGATCAGGAATGGAACCTGGAAAGCAAGCTGCAGCACGCCACCGATGAGAACCCCGATGGCGAGGGCATAGATGGGAGGGTGAAAAAACTTGTATAGGAGCAGGACACTGCCTATCATCGACACGTTCAGAAGCACGGGAGAAAAGGCGGGCGGGAAAAAGACCCGATAAGTATTGAGAACTCCCATGCTGAACGCCACAAAGCTGATAAAGAAAATGTAGGGAAAAACAACGCGGGTCAGTGAAACGGTCAGACTGAATTTTTCAGGAAACTTAATAAATCCCGGGGCAATGATCCTCACCAGCCACGGGGCTGCCAGGACACCCGCCGCTGTCACCATCAACAGGAGGCAAATGAGGAGAGAAAAACAGCTGGCGAGGAACCGTTCCGTCTCCTCCTTGTTCCCATGCTTGACATAATCGGTAAAAACGGGGATGAAGGAAACCGTCATGGACCCTTCCCCGATAAGGCGGCGCAGGAGATTCGGCAGGCGAAAGGCGACAAAGAAGGCATCGGCGGCCATCCCCGTTCCGAAAAAAGAGGCCACGACCATATCCCGGATATACCCGAAGACACGGCTGACAAAGGTGCTGCTTCCGACAATGGCCGTGGCTTTGAGAATCTTATGGTGCTCTCTTGATGTCACACCTCTTATCTAATGGAATGGGTCCGAAAAGTCCAGAAACCCCTTGATTTTGTCATCTCCCCTCCCTTATACTCCGGTTTCGTAAAGGTTTCTGAAAGGAGAAAACATGGCGGAAAAAATTCTGTTCACAACTGAAAGCGACAGGCCGATCGAAGAGATCATCGAAAATTTAAAAGAGAACGCGCCCGACTACGGCTTCAAGGTTCGTCACGTGCTCAACCTGGGAGAAGAATACCGCGCCAACGGGGCCGAGGTCGAAGACGGGTTTCAAATCTATCAGGTCATTGTATGCAGTTTCACTCGTTCCTATCAGGCCGTCAAAAAGAACCCTGAAAGGGCCGCTGTCTTGCTCCCTCCCAAGCAGATGGTGATTTACAACAAAAACGGGAAGACCATCGTAAATTACCTCCCATTCACGGAAGAATTCATTTCCCAGGCCCTCCCTGAAGACGAAGAATTTCCAATAAGGCTCGCAAGGGCCTGTAAAAAAATCACAAACCTTATCGAGGCCTCTGTATAGAAACAGAGGCCTCCAGAAAAATTACCTTCTAAACATTATCAAAAAAATATGTTTCCCAAAATGGGCCCAAACTAAGATTAGTCCCACTTTTAGTTATGAATGCTCATATTTATATTAACAAAATGAAAAAATCGAAAGATATGCTCTTTATCCAGATCGACACGGGTTTTGATGTTTATCGCGCCTTTGTTTTTGGGAATTAGAAGAAAGTTCACCGTTTCTTCACGGGTTTTCCAATTCAAACGCTTAATGGTCCACAATACCAAGGCCAGGGTTGGGGCCTCGTAATTCACAAACTTTTCAGTCCTGGTAAAGGTTCTGGATACATCAAAGGGGAATATTCCCGTGCGGGGTCTTTTCCTTTGGAATTTTACGTTTTGACAACAGGATCTCCAGGGTAGCGATCAAGCGGGCCCGGGTCTCCGCTGGCTCAATGATATCGTCGATGAAGGTCGAATTTGCCATGATGTAGGGGCTGGCCGTCCGTCTGAATTCCTCGACTTTTTCTTCGAAAAATGCCTCGGGGTCCGGGGCAGCCTTTATCTCGTCTTTGAACAGGACCTTGACCGTGGCACGGGCGCCCATGACCCCAGACTCGGCAATGGGCCAGGCGTAAACCACATGCACGCCCAGATCCTTGTCGATCCCCATGGCAGGTTTGGCGCCCCCGTAGGCCTTTCGGATGAGGAGGGCGATCTTGGGTACCGTTGACTCGGCGATGGCGAAGGGGAGCTTCGCCCCATGGCGTAACAGGCCATTGTGCTCCTGCTGAGAGCCCGGAAGGTATCCCGTGGTATCGACGAGCATGATAAGGGGAATATTGAAACAGTCGGCGAACCGGACGAACCGTGCCGCCTTCACCGAGGCGTCGATGGTGAGAGAACCGGCCATGAAGAGGGGCTGATTCGCCAGGATACCAACCACGTGTCCATTCATGCGGCCAAACCCGGTCAAGATATTTTTCGCAAACTCCGGCTTGATTTCGAAGAAGTCTCTGTCATCCACGATTTCAAGGATGACCTTTCGCATATCGTAGGCCTTTCGGCTGTCACTCGGGACGAGATCGTTGAGTTTTTCATTCATGAGCGGAGGGGATTCAACGGGCGTCTTATCCGGAGGAAACTCCTCATGACTGGAAGGGAGAAATGACAAAAGTTTTCGAATCGCCGCGAAACAGGCCTCCTCCGAAGGGAACCGCGCGTCCCCCAGGCCGGATTTCTGGCAATGGACCTTCGCTCCCCCCAGGTCCTCCATGGAGATCTCTTCCCCCACCTCCGCCTTCGTCCCCTTGGGGCCCGTGGCGAAGACGTAACTCAAACCGTCCACCATGAAGATAAAGTCGGTCATGGCGGGACCGTAGGCCCCGTTCCCGGGGGACGGCCCCAGCATGGCTGAGATCTGGGGTATCAGCCCTGAATTCTTCGCGAACCGTTTGAAGGTGGAGTAGTGGGCCGGATTGATATAGGCGTTGAGTTCCAGGCGACCGCCGGATCCATCCCAGAGACAGATCATGGGAACCCCCAGATCCCGTGCCTTATCCATCACGTTATTCATCTTGAGGCGGTGCACCTCTCCGAAGGAACCACGCCAGACAGTGTAATCCTGAGAGAAAATACCCACCATCCTGCCGTCGATCCTTCCGAATCCCGTGACGATGCCATCGCCGTAAACCTCTCTCTCGGCATCTTCCTTTGTCGCCCCAAGCAACCCGAGTTCCACAAAGGAGCCGGGATCCAAAAGTTTCTCGATTCGTTCCCGTGCCGTCAGTTTTCCCTTGGCGTGCTGTCGCTCAACCTCTTCGCGTCCCCCACCGAGGCGTGCCTTTTCCTTTTGCTTCCTCAACCTTTCGAGGGCCCGCCGAAGTTGCTCATCCATGACCGTTCTCCATCTGTTGTCGTTATGTTCGCGCGGTTGAAACACCGCGTCTCTTTACAATAAATGCCATGACCTCAAAACTGATGACTACCACGAAGATCAGTGACCCCGCGATCCGTATCCGGTAATCGTGCCAGAACATCCCCAGAGAAGAGAAAAAGAGGAGAAATCGAGATAGGTAACTCAGGGGATTCAAAAAATAACCCATGAGGGCCGAGCCAATCGCAATCGTCCCGGCAAGGTCAAACAGGAAGGCAAGCCCGATCGTAAAGAGGGATCCCTCCCAGAGAAGGGCCGGGTGGTAAACGAAGGTGAAGGGAATAAGATAGGCAATAATCGCCAGCTTCATCGCCGTAAACCCCGTCTGAAAGGGACGCGCACCGGAAATGCCTGCCCCGGCAAAGGCGGCCAGGGCCACCGGAGGGGTAATGGCCGACAGGCACGCGTAATAAAAGACGAACATGTGCGCCGCGATGGGTTGAACCCCCAGTTTTAAGAGAACGGGCCCGCCCAGGATCACCGTCAGGATATAGGCCGCGGAAGTGGTCAGGCCCATCCCGAGGATGAGGGTGGCAACCATGATAAAAATCAGCGACAGGATAAGCGATCCCCCCGAGGCCTCTACCACGAGTCCCGAAAATTTGAGACCCAGCCCCGTCTGGGTCACCGCCCCGATGACAATGCCGGCGCAGGCACAGGCCATGATCACCTCCAGGGCACCTGTCGCCCCCTTTGCAAGGGTATAGACGATCTTCAGCACGCTCATACGCGTTTCCCGTCTTAAGGCACTGCAGGCAAGGATTGCCATAATGGACCAGAACCCCGCCTTCATGGGGGAATAGCCCTGAATCAGGAGATAGAGAAGAATCCCCGCGGGGAACAAAAGGTGACCACCGGCCTTCAGGGTCGCGGGAAGCGAGGGAATCTCGGATTTCTCCATCCCTCTCAAGCCGAGTCTCAGCGCCTCCATGTGGGTCATGTAAAAGAGTGAGAAAAAATACAAGACAGCGGGAAGGGCTGCCGCCGCGCAGACCCGGACGTACGGAATGCCCAGCATCTCCGCCATGATAAAGGCCCCTGCGCCCATAACAGGTGGCATGAACTGCCCGCCGGTAGAGGCCACCGCCTCCACCGCCCCGGCGAATGTGGGATTGTACCCGATTTTCCTCATCAAAGGGATGGTAAACGACCCCGTACTGACCACGTTGGCCACGGCGCTTCCAGAGATGGTCCCAAAAAGGGAGCTGCTGAAGATGGCGACCTTGGCAGGGCCTCCCCGGTATTTCCCCGCGACTGCGTTGGCAAGACGGATAAAAAAGGCCCCCGTTCCGGATTCCACCAGGAAGGCCCCAAACAGGATGAAGATATAGATAAAACTCGCCGATACACCCAGGGGGATGGTAAAAATTCCCTCCGTGGTCAGGTAATTGTATCCGATGAGCTCATCCCAGTAGACCCCCCGGTGGCCCCAGGTTCCCGGGATGTATCCCCCGAGGAGGGCGTAAAGGATTGAAACGATAGCGATGATAGGAAGTGGCCATCCGAGAATTCGGCGGGTCCCCTCGAGAACAAGGAGAATGAGAATCCCCCCGAGCAGGAGATCATAGTTCGTCGGATTTCCTCCCCGCATGACCACGTCGCGGAAGGTAAAAATAAGGTGCCAGCAGGCCGCCATGGCCCCCGCGATGAGCAAGAAATCGAGGATAGCCGACCATCTCCCTCCCTTTCCAGAAGGCCTGATGAGAAAGACAATCGCCATACCAAGAGATAAATGGACGTTCCTCTGAACCATCGCAGGGTAGAGACCAAATTCAGAGGTATAGAGGTGAAACAGTGAAAGGATGATCCCGATAAAAAAGATGAAGAGTCCCCTTGGAGACCTGAAAAAATCCGAAAGAGAAGAAAAAGACATCTTCCCTGAATTCGGGACTGCCTTGCTCAGTTCATCCATTTTTCAAC
>CAZPTH010000102.1:0-8342 GCA_964589315.1 uncultured Thermodesulfobacteriota bacterium | reverse complement strand
TATGGAATGAAGCATGGCGATCTGGACATCGATAGGAAGGGAGGTGGGAAGGCCGTTAGGATAGACCTCCATAGTAGACAGGCTCTCGGGCTCCAGGAAAACCTGATGGCGATCCTTGTCAGGGAAACGGACAATCTTATCCTCGATGGAGGGACAGTAACGAGGCCCGACCCCCACGATCACCCCCTGGTATAACGGGGAGCGGTCCAGGCCGCCCCGGATAATCTCATGCGTCTCTTCACTGGTATAGGTAATGTGGCACGGGACCTGGGGAAGGGTAATCCCCGGGCTGTTGAAGGAAAACGGGCGAGGCGGGTCATCACCGGGCTGGACCGTGAGGCCGCTGTAATCGATGGTTCTCTTATCCAGGCGGGGGGTCGTTCCCGTTTTCAGACGGCCCAGACGGAATCCCAAATTCCTCAAGGAATCCGAAAGACCAACGGCAGGAAAATCCCCCAGGCGCCCCGCGCCATAATGGGTCAGGCCAATATGAACCAGGCCGTTCAGAAAGGTTCCAGTGGTTATAATGACCTTCCGGCCATGGAAACGCTCCCCAATCTCCGTCTCAACTCCTCTTACCTCTCCCTTCTCCGTTAGAAGGGCCGTAACCATGGCCTCCTTGACCCAGAGATTCTCCTGGTCCATGACCACCTGCCGCATCAGGTCCCGGTAGACCTGGCGATCGATCTGGGCGCGTGAAGAACGCACGGCCGGTCCCTTGCGGGTATTCAGGACACGAAACTGGATACCGGAACGATCGGTGACACGCGCGATCTCACCCCCCAGGGCATCGATTTCCTTGATGAGCTGCCCCTTGGCCAGCCCCCCCATGGCCGGGTTGCAGGAGGTATGCCCGATCCGGTCCACGTTACTCGTCAAAAGGAGCGTGGGCCTTCCCATGCGCGCAGCACACAGGGCCGCCTCACATCCAGCGTGCCCCCCGCCGATCACCAGAACGTCAAAGATCTCCGGCGGTGATAATGTTTCTCGATTTTTCATCTGACTTGAACTGTAAACGATCTCGCAGACCTGTTTCTTTAAAACGTAATGATCAGGAGTCTGATATACTCAGGCAAACCGTTAATAAAGATTTATACCCTCTTCTTCAAATACCGACAGTTTTCCGTAAATTAAACCGGTTTTTTGTCTCCTCACTTGACCTGGTGGTAAGGCTTAATCAGGATGACGGGGCAACTGCAGCGATACAGGACATAGTTGGTTACGCTTCCCATGAACCAGTCCTGGAACTCGGTGAATCCACTGGCCGCAATAATAATCATATCAAAATTCTTTTCCTTCGCATAACGGCAAATGACCTCTCCCGGATCTCCGGACAGGATAACCTTTTCCACGGGGACCCCAACCTTCTGAAACTTCTGTTCCACCTCGTTTAAAACCTTTTCCATCAGCTTCCTGTGGGATTCTCGAATCGAGTCCTGCAGGGGCTTGTTCAGCCCATGATCCTTGATGCTTTTTTCTTTGAAGACATTGAGCAGAGTCACTTCAATGGGCATCTTCTGGCTCAACTCTACGGTATAATCCTCGGCCGCGACCGAATTTCTCAAACCATCAACGGGCAATAAAACTTTCGTTGCCATATAATCCTCCGATATAAATTACGTGTTTTCAAAGAATCAATCCGTTTATCCCAGATATCCAAAAACCTTCGGCAGATAGAGCACCAGCGCCGGTATGTAGGAAAGAATCCCCAAGATCACCAACTGGATCAGGATAAACGGAACAACTGACTTGCTCACATAAATCAAATCCCGATTGGCCATCGCCCCCGTAATATACAAACTCACACCAAGGGGTGGCGTAATGTATCCAATCCCCAGGTTCAGGGTCATCAAGAGCCCGAAGTGCATCAGGTCGATATTGAAGGCGTAAAGCATAGGGATAAATACAGGCGTCAAAAGCAGCGTGGCGGAAATGATGTCCATGAACATTCCCACGATGAGCAGCATAATATTCACGGCCACCAGGAAGACCCAGGGAGAGTGGATATGGGCCGTCACGGCATTGGCCAGTTGCCCCGGGATGTTTTCCAGGGTCAGGTAGCGCCCGAACGTCGTGGCACCTGCCACGATGATCAACAGGGTGGCAGAGGTCACGGCGGAAGAAACGACCACATCTTTCACGTCCTTAAATTTCATATCCTTGTGGATAAAGATTTCAACGATAAACGCGTAGACACTGGCCACAACGGCCGCTTCATTGGCGGTAAAGGCACCGGAGTAAATCCCACCAAAGATCACCACCGGCAGCATCAGGGACCAGAACCCTTCCTTGAAAACCGCGACAACCTCTTTAAAGGTGGGTACGGGCTGTGTGACATAATGCTTGTTCTTAGCGTGGAAATAGGAATAGATAGAAAACCCGATGATAATCATGATACCGGGAACAAAACCTGTCAGGAACAGGCCCTCGAGGGAGACATTCGTGACCATGGAATAGAGGATCATGGAGATACTGGGGGGGATAATAATCCCCAGGACCGGGGCGCTCGTCATGATCCCGAGGGTGAAATTCTCCTCGTAGCCGTTTTCCATGAGGGCCGGGATCATGAACCCCCCGATGGCCACCACGGTCGCCACGGTGGACCCTGAAATGGCCCCGAAAAGGCCACAGGCAATAGTCCCCGCCATGGCAAGTCCACCGGGCAGGAATCCCACCACCACATTGGCTACCTTGATGAGTTTATTAACAATGGTTCCCTTGGTCATGATGTTACCGCACAAAATAAAGAACAAAACCACCACCAGGGCAAATTTATCCATGCTGCGGAAGAAGGACATGACGACTAACTGAATCGGATAGTTACTGAAAAACAGGATTCCCAATACCCCACTGAAAAACAGGCTCATGAAGACCGGGACGGTCGCCGCCATCATACCCAAAAGGAGTAAAATAATGATTAAGTATCCGTGTTCCATCTATCTGGCCCTCTCACAATTGAATATCAACATTCAAGCCTCCCCCTTCTCACCAGTATCTTCCTCAATTTTCACATGAAGATCCTCCCAAATAACATGAAGGGTCCTGAAAAACATACCAACACCCATCATGGGTAAAAACGAAAAGATGATAACCAGGGGGATCTGCAGGATAATCGTCTTCTGCTGCGTCATGTACTGCAACTGAGCATTTTTTATCCCATAATAAAAAATAAAAACAGAGAAAAAGAGTGTAAAGGCATGGCTGACAAAGACGAGTGGCCGTTTCAAACGGGGAACCACCTGGGGAAGGGCGTCGATCACGATCATGGAGCGGTTTTTCACCGCCGCGCCACACCCGATAAAGGTCGTGTACATGATGACCTCACGCACCAATTCATCCGGCCATCCAAGAGACCTGTTGAAACCATACCGGAGAACCACCTCTATAAACAAGGTAATCAACGCGATCATGGTTGTTGTAAAGAGTGTCCAATCTTCGTAAAACGTAAAGACCTTATCAATCTTCTTTAAAGTTTTTTCAATCATACCTGCTCCGCCATAAAGGGGGGGAGCGAGGGATTCAACTCCCGCTCCCCCCTCAGGTTACGAAGATCTTTTTTAATGTTTAAACCCTAAATAATCTTGAACGGCCTTGAGGTAATCGGGACCAATCTCTTTCGCGTATTTCTGGTGAACTTTAATCGCCTGTTTTTTCAGCCAGTTCATATCCTTTTCCGGAAGCTTCCAGAACTTGACGCCTGCCTTGGTCTTGGCCGCCTCAATGGAATCGTTCTGCTGCTTGATAACGCCTTTCCGGCCCTTGGCACATTCTTCATGAATCGTTTCCACGATGATCTTCTGGAGATCCTTGGGCAGGGAATCCAACCACTTCTTGTTGATCAGGTAGATGAACAGACCCTGCGCGTAATCAAGCTGGGTGTAATTCTTGCAGACCTCGAATTTCTTGGTGATGTAGCAAACCGTCGCCGTGTGATCCAGTCCGGTGATGACGTGCTGTTTCAAGGCAACCGGGACATCCGGCCATGGCATAACCACCGCGTTCAGGCCCCAGACCTTGTAGGTAAGCCGGTTGACCGCAGCCTCGGCAACCCGGAACTTGACCTTCTTGGCATCTGCCAAGGTTTTTACCGGGGGAATGGTCGCCCAACCGTAGGTTCCATACCCAACAACGTCGATACCATAGACACCCTTTGAAAGCATTCCATCGAGGAAATGCTGCCACAGCTTCTTGTTGGCAATAAACTTGTCCAGCTTGTCAAAGGTTGAAACCAGGAAGGGAAGGTTCACAATCCCCATTCTGGGCGCCATGTTGGTTACGGCAACTGAAGAGCAAGCCATCCCCTGCACCGCACCTGTGACCAGCTGGTTCAGCACCTCAACCTCACCACCGAGGAGGCAGAGGGGATAATAGTCGAAATAGACCTGGCCATTAGTCTTTTTCCACAAGGCATCACGAATCTTGTATCCAACCCCCACACCCACGAGAACAGGATGGGATACGTTGGAAACCTTCATAACATACTTCGCGCCGGACGGATCAAACTTTGGCTTCCAGGCCGCCAGAGGGTTCTTCTTTTTCTTGGCAAATGCCGCAGGAGCCACTGCCAAGCTGAAACAAATCATAAATATTGCCAAAAAGGCCAGACTTTTCCTAAGCTTCATAGAACTCCCTCCTTCACTTTCGGGGAAACCGTGAACATATCAAATTCTTTCCCCTTTAAAATTAAATTCAGTATTTGACCCGAGTAATTTTTCTGCTCACCCCACCCCCTTTCTCAAGCATTTTCGGGTCTAATGAAACACGGTTTTGACACATAATTGCTTTTAACAGAAGAAAGTCCCGTTGTCAATATTTAATTTTTCCCGCTTTTAACCCTCTAATTGTATTAAAATTATTAAAAATAAGTTTCGGGAAAAGCCCTGTCTCGCTTCAGTCTGATTCCCTTTTTCAATTTACAGAGCACCGCCCGCAACAAACGCCCATATATTCCGTCCGGGAGACCATTTATCCATCCAAATACCTTTTGACACCTTCCTCAGTATATTGTAAAAATCTGAAACACAGAAGACCCGGGAGGTTGTAATGGTCGGACCCGAAGTAAAACAGATAAGCGAAAACGTATGGCAAATCGGAACGTTCGAATTCACCCAGTACCTCGTGGGAAATCCCCCCACGCTCCTGATAGAAGGGGGAATCAGTCCCCAGAGCCTCCTTCTCCTTTCCCAACTAAAAGACAAGGGACTAACGCCCGGTGACCTGAATCATCTCTGCATCCTTCACGGGCACTTCGACCACCTTGGGACATTTCCCCTCATCATGCAAAAGGCCCCTCACGTCAAGGTCGTCTCCGGGGAGAAAAACAGGGACATCCTCTCACGTCCCCGCATTCTCGAACGGATGCTGGAGTCCTCCAAAGCTATCACGGCCTATGCGAAAAAGATAAAATTCCTCCCGGAGATCTACGAGCTCACCTCCCTATCCCCACTCCCCATCCATATCCCCCTGAAAGATGGAGACAGCCTTTCCAGCGGCTCCATAACCCTCCAGTTCACGGCCCTCCCAGGTCACTCCCCTGATGCCATGGGGGCTTATCTCGCTTCAGACGGCGTCTTCTTCGCCTCGGACATGGCGGGGCTCTACTTCCCCGACGGGACCATCCGCCCCAACTACTATTTCAGCCTCCAAGACTACGAGTCCTCTCTCGAAAAAATCACGACCTTCGATATCGAAACCCTCTGCTTTGGTCACAACGGTTGCCTGAGCGGATTCAAGAATGTCAAGGCATTCCTGGAGCGCACCATCGATTTTACCGACAAGCTGAAAAGGCAGATAAAGGACTGGTTCGATTCGGGGAGAGACCTTGAAAAGCTGGCGCAGCAATTCGCCCACGGCGCCACGAAGGGGTTCCTTGCCTTCTTCCCTTTCGAGCACAACCTGATGCTCAGCCGCCTCCTCATCCGCCGCACGCTGGAATACTACGGGATTCCCACTGATTAAATTCAAAACCGTAAGACGCGAAGCGTAAATCGTAAAGTGTCAGGCGGGCTTTCCGTCTTACTGTATCCGGCAAGGGATCATAAGCAAATCGAAAGACTCCTAAAAACAGGAAAAGGATAACCCCCTTAACCTCAGAAACTGCCTTTCTTCCCACTTTTCACCTCCTGCGCTTCCGGCTTTAAACTCAGCCCTTTTTGCGACTTTCCTCTGCTTTCATTGACACCCGCGCTCGCAAAAGATAATATGAATCAATGTCAAAAAACGAAGCGAGTTTCAGGGTTCTCACGGAAGAAATCATCAATAACGGCCAGTGCGCGAGCTGCGGGGCCTGCGTCGGCCTTTGCCCCTACCTGACTTTATACCAGGGAGCCATCGTCTTTCCCGACGCCTGTGCCCTGGAAAGGGGACGTTGTCTCCATTACTGCCCCAAGGGCCCCCTGGACCTGAACGAACTTGCCCGGCAAGCCTGGAAAACCCCCTACGAAGGGCTTCCCACGGGCCCCATGAGAAAAATCGTTATGGCGCGAGCCAAGACTCCCCCGGAGGGAGTTCAATATGGCGGGGTGGTCTCTACCCTGATTCTGACAATTCTGAAAGAAAAGGGCTTTAACGGCACGCTCCTCACACAGTGGAAGGGACGTGACTACCCGGCGGGAATCATCGTCCGGAATTCCGAAGAAATTGCCATTCATACGGGAGTTCACTACGCCGGGGCATACAGCCTGGCGGCCCTGAACAGGCATCGAAAGTCTGATCCCGGACCTTTCGCCGTTGTCGGCCTTCCGTGCCAGATCCTCGCCATGAGAAGGATGCACACCTTCGATCATCCCGAAAACCTTCACTACGGTGCCGATGATCTGCTCATCGGGCTGTTCTGCACGTGGGCCCTTTCTCCCCGCCCCTTCCACGCGGAAATGAAGCGTCGGTTCGGAGATCGGGAGATTCTCAGATACGACATCCCCCCTCCCCCTGCGAACCGTTTTGATGTCTTCTTTACAGATGGGAAGAAGGTCGAAATACCCCTTGAGGACATTCGCCCGTTCATCAATCCCGGCTGTCACACCTGCCTGGACATGACCGCGGAATTCGCCGACATATCTGTAGGCGCCGCGGAAGGGTTTCCGGGGTGGAACACGGTTATCGTCCGAACGGAAAGGGGAGCCGCCTTTTTTGACCGCCTCGTTGAAACAGGGAAACTCGAAACCCAGGATCTGCCCGAGACATCTCTTGCCCATCTCATAGAGGCAGCGGCTGCGAAAAAGAAACGGGCCTTGAAGACCCTTTCGGAGAAAAAGGATGTCACAGATTGGCTCGGGCTGTCCCCTCAGGTCCAGGAATCGATCATGAATTTAAATTCTACCGGAGGGTCATGATGCCAGGCCCTCACCCAATAACCCTGAATGAACCCGGACGCATCGAGCTTCTCATGGGGAACGAGGCCATCGCCCGGGGCGCCCTGGAAGCCGGCGTCCGCGTCGCGGCCGCGTATCCCGGCAACCCCTCCTCGGAAATTATCGAGGCCCTTTCAAGGGCGGCAGACCCGTCACGTCTGCATGTCGAATGGTCCGTTAATGAAAAGGTCGCCTTGGAAGTGGCCGCGGGGGCCTCTTTCTTCGGGCTTCGAGCCCTGGCCGCCATGAAGCAGAACGGGCTCAACGTGGCCTACGATTTTCTTACCAACCTGAACCTCTGCGGAACCAAGGGAGGACTTGTGGTGGTGGTCTGTGACGACCCGGGCGGCATTTCCAGTTCCAACGAGCAGGATACGCGTTATATGGCCCGGCTGACCGATATTCCCCTTCTTGAGGTGGCCGGATTTGAAGATGCCCGGGACATAGTCCGATACGCCTTCGAGCTTTCCGAATCGATTGGCTCCGTGGTCATGGTGCGAAGCGTCACGCGCCTCTCACACGGCCGCGGGCCTGTCACCCTGGGTCCCCTTCCTGAACCGGTTGATGTTCCACGGTTCGAGCCGCAGGACGCCTTTACCCCCTTCCCCATCCTTCTCAAGCACGAAAAACGTCACGAGGCCCTGAAGGCCCTGGAAGAAACGTTCTCTGACCTTCCTTTCAATACCTACGCGGGGCCTGAGAACCCTGACCTGGTCGTGGTAACCTCCGGCATCGGGTTCCTCTTTTCCCAGGAGGCCGTCACACTGCTGGGACTCGAGGACCGCGTGGGCATTGCACGCCTCGGTACCCCGTGGCCGTTGCCCAAAGCGTGGCTGAGTGAAGTCATCGAAAAGGCTGATAAATTTCTGGTAGTGGAGGAAGTTGACCCCTTCATCGAAAGCAACCTGAAAGAATTTCTCGGGGGAAACGCCCGCCAATTCGGTCCGAAAGCGGTTTACGGAAAGGCTTCCGGCCACATTCCCCGGGTGGGGG
>CAZPTH010000101.1:0-8386 GCA_964589315.1 uncultured Thermodesulfobacteriota bacterium | reverse complement strand
GAAAAACCAGTTCGCCTGTTTGTTTGAGGCCACCTTTTTAGTAAACTCGTTTGGCCAGAAGTGGCCATACCCGGCCTGGATTTGATTCCCCTTGGGCAGGTCAAACCTGCAAACCAGATCGAATTCCTCCCCCACCTCGTCTCCTGAACGCCCCGTTTTGTCCCGGTAAAGCACGGGATTCATCGACCAGCCATCCTTCTTCTCATCCAGCCAGAACTTGTGGAACTCCGCCTTGAGATAAAACCATTTCCACTTTTTCGGCCGCAACTCCAGGTTGACCTGGGCGTCCCGGATATTCCGCCACCGAAAGAGGTTCATTCGCCCGTACATCTTATCCCGCGCGCCGAAAGCCCCGTCAAAGGAACCACGTTTTCCGTCTTTGGGATTTTTGTCTCCTGATCCCACCGAATACTCGAGGCTCACACGGGGACGCCAGGGACACATGGAAACGGTATAGGCCCCCAGGAGATGGTAACCGTAGGCCTGAATCGTATCGTGTGAAAAATCCCCGAACTCCCGGACATACGTGGCATCGAAATCAAACCCGTGGAATCCCTTTTTATACACCCGTATTCCCGCGTAGGCCGCATCAAGGGACCCCATCCTCCCATCTTCTCCCCTGTAATGCCTGTGGGTATCCCTTTTGGTCATGGCAAAGGGTTCAATCCCGATGCCGAGAAGGGGTTTCGGCAGGGTAACATGCGCGTATGTGCCGATGGACTCGAATCCATGCCGGTGATTCAGGCTGAACTCGACGGGGTTGTGAATCATCGTTCGCCCATAATAGACATCCCAAAACCCCTTGGGGAAATAATAGGATACCTTCACCGCGTCCCACATCCACCGGCCCGTGTTCCCCCACTGTCCGGGGCCGAAAATCCGATTGTCTCCGTAATAAATCTGCTGCCTTCCCGCTTTAAGACCAAACGGTATCTGAAACGGCTCTTTAATTTCGATGTAGGTATTCCATAATTCAAACTCGTCCGTATAAGGGCTGGTTTCCGTTCGAAAGATAGGGTTGTAAAAATCTTTGTTATCAAACCCACCTCCCCACTGACGGGCGTCCTGCCCCCATAAGGCGATATGAATAACTTTACTGGGACGGTAATCGATTCCCAGGCGAAACCGGCCCAACAGAAAGTTGTCCGGTTCGTCCCCCTTCGGGGGATGAGGGCCATAATATTTTGCATTGAAGTTGTTTTGGGATTCGCCACGGAATCGTATGTCCGTGCCAAAGGTCAACTTCCCCTTAATTATTTTCTTGTCCGATTTGGCATAAGCCGAAGGAGTCAAAAAAAGAACCCCTCCTAAAAAGACGCCGAGCAACCAACTCAATCCCCTCCGGATATTTTTCTTCTTCAAACAACTCCCTCCCAGATTTTTTCTCCAACGCCGTCCAGGCCATATCCCCCCACCCCCTCCAGGGCTTCCCGGAATTCCCCGGATCGGATAACCTTGAGCAAAGACTTAACCTGAGGCAGCACAAGGTTTTCTCTCAAAATCACAAGATCATAATTTTCTTCCCGAATGGGGATAAATCCCAACCCGAGTGATTTCGTGATAGATTCAACCCCGATCCCACAATCCGCTTTCCCCCGGAGGATCTCCATCGCCACACTCAGATGTGTATCCACTTCCCGGTGATAGCCATGAATCGACTCGGGAGAAATTCCCAGGCGTTTGAGCTCATAATCCAGAAGCAGACGCGTTCCGGAACCCTTTTGGCGGTTGATGAAACGAACTTCAGGACGAGCAAGGTTCTCGATGCCGGTAATCTTCAGGGGATTCCCCCGCTTGACCATCAGCCCCTGCCGGCGGGTGAAGAGGCGAAAAACGACAACACCTTTTCCCGGAAGAAATCTCGGGAGGGCAGGGAGATTATAGCGTCCCGTGTCGGGGTCGAACAGGTGGACACCCGCCACGTGCGCCAGGCCCTGTTCCAGGGCGATCAATCCACCGGTGCTTCCCACGTTGGCCAGGGAAACCACCCGGTGATAAGGTGCCTCCTGAAGCATGTGTCCCACAATATCCCATGCGAAATCGTTGCTGCCCATGACCACGAGAATGTTAGGGGGAACGGCCCCCTCTCCCTTGAGGTTCCCCTTAGCACGGTCGATGATCCACTGATCCATCAGGGCGCGTGGAAAGATCCATTTGCCACCGATGCGCGTCGCCGGGATCTCCCCCCGTTTCGCAAGCTGGTAAATCCGTTTCTCGTTCAGGCCGAGATAGCTTGCCACTTCCCTCGTGTTCATGATCTCATGGCTCATAACAACGCTCCTTTATCATGTGAAAGCAGGTCAGTCAAGAAAAATTCATTCTATTTTATCCTAAATAATTACATATATACCTTAAATGTCCTATTTTATCATTTCAATATACATATCGATTAGCTCGAGTAATTGTCAAGATTAAAGTTTCGGTTCTCTATGGTTTTTCGGCAGCAAATTGACACTCGATATCTGCCTGTGTTAGCATGGCGCGAACTTGATAAGCCCAAAAAGAAAGCTGATTGAAAGAAATTCTTTATGAAAATCGCCCTCGTCATTGACCGGTTTCTCCCCAAAAAGGGGGGAGGAGAAAGGTACGTCCAGGTCCTGGCCCGGAATTTGGTCCGTCGTGGTCACCAGGTCACCATCTTCGCCCGGCGCTTTCCCGAACCCCCTTTTCCTGATGGGAACATCAGATATCAACCCGTTCATGTCCCCTCGTGGCCCGGTTTCCTCCGCGTACTTCTCTTCGCCCAAAGTTGCGAGAAGGGGCTCAAAAAGGGGGATTTTGATATCGTCCACGACGTGGGCCACATGGTTGGAGCCGATATCTTCAATCCCCACGGCGGGGTGGAACAGGTCTGGCTGAAGAGGTATTTCGCGTCCTACCGGCACCCGGTTCATCGATCCCTGAAAATGACTCAGCGCCTCCTTTCCCCAAAGGAATGGGCCGTCCTGTATCTGCAAAAACGCCAGTATCTCTCTCCGGAAACGCGGCGGATCCTTGCCATTGCCCCCATGATTCGGGAACACATTAGGTCCCGTTATCCGGAAATCCCCGAAAGAAAGATCACCCTGATCAACAATCCCGCGGAACTGAGCCGTTTCACCCCGAAAAATCGGGAGCGGTTTCGACAAAAGGAGCGGGAACGCCTTCGCCTTAAAAACGGCGAGGTCGCCCTTCTATTCGCCGGGAATAATTTTCGGCTCAAGGGGCTTCATCCCCTTCTGAGAAGCCTGGCCGCCCTGGAAGGGCTGGATAAAAACCGGCGCCCCTTTCGACTGTTCGTCGCGGGGAACGAAAAAACGAGCCGATGGCAAAAATGGGCTATCAAATGGGGGGTGGAAAGGCGTATCACCTTTCTGGGCCCGGTCACGGAGATGGAAAGGCTCTACGCGGCGGCGGATATCTTTGTGCTGCCTACCTTTTATGATTCCGCTTCCCTCGTGGTGCTGGAGGCCCTTGCCTCCGGGCTTCCTGTCATCACCTCTCGCTGGAACGGGGCCAGCTTTCTGATAGACGCCCCCGAGGTGGGTGTGATATTAAAGAACAATGACGACCCCAGGGAGATCGCCCAGGCCATCCACAGGTTTTTTCCGGAAAAGACCCGTG
The DNA here is from genome assembly GCA_964589315.1 of uncultured Thermodesulfobacteriota bacterium. Classification (GTDB taxonomy): domain Bacteria; phylum Desulfobacterota; class S145-22; order S145-22; family S145-22; genus JAOZMY01. The sequence continues at coordinate 4,783 of CAZPTH010000101.1, read as the reverse complement.
AACAGGCCCTCACGGCCGCGCCTCAAAGGGTTAGCACCCTTGGCGTTGAATTCCATGTCGATAAGATTCTTGAAATCTACGGGGAGGTGCTAAGAGAGAAAAATGGATAGCCCAACCCCTCCCATTTCCGTTTATATCCTTACCTTTAATAACGGCCGCACCCTCAAGGCGTGCCTCGAAAGCGTCGTCCCCCATGCCGATGAGGTCGTCGTACTCGACTCTGGAAGCACCGATCAGACCCTGGAAATCTGCAAATCCTATTCTGTCAAGCTCTACCACCAGGACTGGGCCGGATTCCGCCGCCAGTATCAAAAGGCGGCGGACCTGACGAAAAACCTGTGGATTATGTTCGTGGATGCGGACGAAATGGTTCCGGAAACCTTATGGGACGAGATATCTCAAGCCCTCACGCGCCAGGGGAACCCCTATAATGGATATGTCATTCCCAGGCGGAACTTTTACATGGGACGATGGATCAGACATGGCGGGTGGGCCTCTGACAGGGAAATCCGGCTCTACCGGAGGGACAAGGGCAAGTGGGAGGGAGACCTTCACGCCAAGGTCACGGTGGAAGATCCGGTCGGAGAGCTAAAAAACCAGTACCTTCACTTTCCTTACAAGAATATTTCGGAACAGCTCCGGACCATTAACAGCTATTCAGATACGGCGGCCGTTGACCTGCTCCGGCAGGGACGAAGGCCGGGCCCTCTGCATGTCATCTTCCGGGCCTTTTTCCGTTTCTTTAAGGAGTATTTCCTGAAAAGGGGCTTTCTGGACGGGTTCCCGGGATTCTACATCGCCTCGGCCAGCGCCTTCTATGTCCTGACAAAGTATGCTAAACTCTGGGAACTGAATAAGAGCCCGGACATCGAGGAGGAATGTGAAAAACCCGTTTGAAAATGCCAACGTCCTGATCACCGGGGGGCTGGGATTTATCGGCAGTAATCTCGCCATCCGTCTGGTGGCGCTGGGGGCCCGTGTCACCCTGGTGGACAATATGCTTCCCAGACAGGGAGGAAACCTCTTCAACATCGAGCCGATCAAGGACAGGGTTCATATCAATTTCAGCGATATCCGCAACGAGCTCTCCATGAATTACCTGGTCCAGGAGAAGGATTATATCTTCCACCTCGCCGGTCAGGTCAACCATGTGGACAGTATGCGGAATCCAATCAAGGACCTGGATATCAACTGCAAGGGAACCCTCGTTCTCCTGGAGGCGTGCCAGCATAACAACCCGGAGGCGCGGATCATCTTCGCGGGAACGCGGGGGGAGTATGGCAAGAGTGTTCATCTCCCCGTTAACGAGGAACACCCGACCAACCCTGTCGGCATCTATGCCATTACAAACCTCACCGCGGAGAAGATGGTCCTCGTTTATCACAGGGTAAAGGGACTCAAGGGGGTCTGCCTGAGAATCACGAACACCTTCGGCCCTCGGCACCAGATGATGCACGACGAGTATGGCGTCCTGAACTGGTTCATCCGAAAGGCCCTGGACAACGAGACCATCCCCGTCTTTGGTGATGGCGCAATCCTGAGGGATTTCCTGTTTGTCGACGACCTGCTTGAGGCCCTCCTCCAGACCGCCACAACCGACGACGCCTATGGCGATGTGTATAACGTGGGAAGCGGAAAAGGGATCTCTTTCAGAGAGCTGGCCGAAACCATCGTTTCTATCGCAAATGAGGGAAGCGTCACCTTCGTCCCCTTTACCCGCGAGCGCAAGGAGGTGGAGCCGGGGGACTATGTGGCGGATATCAGTAAAATACGAAAGGTGACCGGCTGGACGCCGAAAGTCAGCCTCGAGGACGGGATCAGAAAAACCGTTGATTTTTACCGCAAATACAGAGAGCACTATTGGAAACCATAAAGATTTTTGACCTCACCCGGCAGATAAACACCCTGAAAAACGAACTTGAAACAGCCCTGTGGGAAACGCTGAATACAGGCCAATTCATCCTGGGGAACCAGGTTCGGGCCTTCGAAAACGAGTTCGGCGCCTACCTCGGCTGCACCCATGTCATCGGGGCGGGGTCCGGAACGGGCGCCCTGAGCCTGGCGTATCAGGCCATCGGCCTTGAAAACGGCAAACGAATTGTGACCACTCCCACCACCTATGTGGCAACGGCCATGGCGGCTGCCATTCACGGGGGCATCCCTGATTTCGTCGATATCGATCCGGAAGACGGGGGGATGGAGCCCAAACAACTCCACGACCGCCTTACCCAGGCCAAACGCCAGGGCAGGCTCCGGGACTATGCCGCCATCGTACCGGTTCACCTCTACGGGCACCCGGAAAACATGAAAGAGATTTTCGACATTGCAAGTGAGTTTGACCTCCCGGTCATCGAGGATGCCTGTCAGGCCCATGGGGGATGGTTCACCCTGAACGGAAAACAGACTATGGCCGGGACCGCGGGCGTGTTGGGATGTTTCAGCTTCTATCCCACCAAAAACCTGGGGGGCTACGGTGACGGGGGAGCCGTCGTCACAAATGATTCCGAACTGGCGGAAAAGGTCCGCATGCTCCGAAACTATGGTCAGAAGGACACCCGGCATCGGCACTACCTGATCGCCGGCAACAACAGGCTCGACGAAATCCAGGCGGCCTGGCTGAGAGTCAAACTCCCCCTCCTCGATGGAAACAACCGGAGACGGCGCGAGATCGCCGCCTTTTACACCTCGCAATTCGCTTCCCTCCCCCTCAGGCTGCCTCCAAGGGAAAGAGAGGGAGAATTCGATGTCTTCCACCTTTATGTCATCCGGACAGAAAATCGAGAGGCCCTGAAAACCCACCTTGAACGCCAGGGGGTGCAGACAGCGATCCATTATCCAACGCCGATTCACCTCCAGCCCGCCTTCAGTCCCCTCGGTTTTTCCGAAGGCTCTTTCCCCCACGCCGAGAAATTCACCCGTGAGGTCCTTTCGCTTCCCATGTACCCCGAATTGACGGACGCGGAAGTCGAACACGTGGTCTCCGCGGTCAAATCGTTCTTTTAAACACGGGAAAATGAAGATCACCAGCGCCGCTTACGTCAAATCCTTCGCCCAGAAGGATCACCTGAAGCTGACCTATCCCAACCAGGTCGCCTTCGCGGGACGGTCGAACGTGGGAAAGTCTTCCATCCTCAATTCCCTTCTCAACCGGAGAAACCTGGCCAAGACAAGTTCCACGCCCGGCAAGACCCGGATGGTAAACCTGTTCAGCGTCAACGATTCTATCCACTTCGTGGACCTTCCCGGTTTTGGCTATGCGCGGGTCCCCCGGGCCATGCAGGAAAACTGGAAAGACCTCGTTGAGGCCTTTCTCACGGGCAACCCCAACCTGAAGGGGATGGTCCTGATTATCGATATCCGCCGGGGGCTTCAGGATGAGGAACTGGCCTTCCTCGAATGGCTTCATGTCCGTAAGATCCCGACTATCCTGGTGGTCAACAAGGTGGACAAGCTCAAGAGACAGCAGGCAAATCGACAGGTCGCACAGATAAAGAAAATGCTGGCTTCCGAACTGCCAGCGAACGCCCAGGTAGCCCTCATCCCCTACTCCGCCCGGACAGGGACGGGCAAGAAGGCCTTGTGGGCGGAAATCCTAACCCTGATTCAGGGGTAGCTTTTCACGCCAGGGGTTCGAGCCCCAACTGGACCTCGAACCCCCGTTCCGTGTGATAAGTGACGTAGGTTTCGGACTTCTTGAGATCCCCGCAATTGACATAATAACGGTCCCGGTCCCCCACGTAGTAGGTAATGACTCCCGCGCGGTGCGTGTGCCCCATGATCACCGCGTCAAACCCCTCGGAAAACCTTTTTTTCACGTAGGTCGTGTATTTCCGCGCATCATAGGCCTCGGGTGTGTGATAGACCTTGTGGCTCATCTCCCCCAGTTTTCCGGCAATCTTCAGAATCTTTTTCGGCCCAAGCAACCGGATCAGCCCATACGTCACCGGGTTCTTGATGAGCTTCCGGTAGGTCCCGTAACGTAATCCCTCCGCGGCCACCAGGTCCCCATGGGTGACAAACCAGCGTTTTCCATCCATCACCATGGAATGAGCATCCGGATAGACCTGGGCGTGGAGATCCTCTGTAAAGACAGACCCCATGTTGAAATCATGGTTCCCCTCGAGGTAGACGATCTGGACACCTTTCTCAGACAGCACATGGAAGGCATCCAGGACGGGACCGTATTCCTCCTGATACGTATATCCCTCAAAGCCAAACCAGAACTCAAAGAGGTCTCCCATCACAAAGAGGTAATCATACCTGCCGGGAAGTGAAACAAGAAACCGGGACAACCGGGTTTGAAAATCGGTCTCATCCGGGGTAATGTGGGCGTCTCCTATAAAGAGGCAACGCCTCAACGGCCAACCCCTTCGTAGGTAAACCCGGCCTGCTTCATTTTCTGAGGATTGTAGACGTTCCGCGTGTCCACGAAGATGGGGGCCTTCATCCGCGCCTTCAACTCTTCGAGGTCAAGGCTGCGAAACTGGTTCCACTCGGTCATCAGAACCACCGCATCCGCGCCTTCCGCCACGTCGTAGGCATTCGAGGCATAGGTAATGGTATCATCGAAGACCTTCCGGGCCTCCCCCATGGCTGCCGGGTCGAAGGCCTGGACCTTGGCCCCAAGTTCAAGAAGACGTCGAATTACAAATATGGCGGGGGACTCGCGGATATCGTCCGTGTTCGGCTTGAAAGACACTCCCAGAACCCCGATCACTTTTCCCTTCAGGTCTCCTCCAACCATCCGTCTGACCTTGTCCACCATTCGCATCTTCTGGCTCTC
>CAZPTH010000100.1:0-8388 GCA_964589315.1 uncultured Thermodesulfobacteriota bacterium | reverse complement strand
GTCAGATCCTTGGTTATCTCCACCTCATTCCCCCTTGCTATGCCCTGGAAACATACAGGTCTTCCGCCCCGAGATACGCCTTGATGACCTCCGGATTAGACTGGATCTCTTCAGGCGTTCCGTCCGCAATCATCTCACCGAAATTCAAGACCGTCACGGAATCGGAAAGATCCATGACGACCCCCATGTCATGCTCCACGAGAATACACGTAACCTTCCACCGCTCTTCCTCGTTCACGTCCAGGATAAACCGGGCCATATCCTCGACCTCTTCCAGATTCAGCCCAGCCAGCGGTTCGTCCAGGATCAGCAACTCCGGGTCAAGGGCCAGGGCGCGTCCCAGCTCCACCCGCTTCTGAAGCCCATAGGGCAACATTCCGACAATTTTGTCCCGGATAGATTCAATCTCCAGAAGATCGATGATTTCCTCTTCGATAAATGCCCGATGCTCGATTTCCTCTTTCGAGGTTTTCCCCACATAGATGCTTCCGCTGATGATTCCTGTCTTCATATGAATATGACGGCCCAGTCGGATGTTATCCAGGACCGTCATACCGGAAAAGAGCTCGATCTTTTGAAATGTCCTTGAAATGCCTAACTTGGCCCGCTGGTAGGGTCTCACATGGTTAATGTTCTTACCCTTATAGATGATGTTGCCCCGCTGGGGGTGATAGAGACCGTTGATACAGTTCATCATGACGGTCTTCCCCGCCCCGTTGGGCCCGATGATGGAGTGGATCTCTCCCTTCCGAACGGTAAAACTTACCCCGGAGAGGGCCGCCACCTTTCCGAAACTCATATGAATATTTTCGACTTTTAAAAGCTCTTCACCTTCCCTGATCTCTTGCGCCATGTTCCTCTCCCTCTCACAGTCCTGTCATAGCTGAAATTGGTCATAACATAGTTTGAAAAAGCTTGTCAAGTCCTAAAAACACCTCCTTGCCACCTTCCGTAATCTGGCAAATAATTTTGTAACATGTGAATATTATAAATCTAATCATATATTTTAACACTTTACGTAAGGTGGGATACTCTCAATAAATTTTCTCCGTTCTCAGTGAAATACCCTCCCATGAAAATTATTAAAATTTTTTAATAAAACAAGGGTAGAAACGATACTTTCGAGTCAATATTTCAACCATCCTGTTTTCGTCTTTCCTCATCCCTGATTTCACGCCGCAAAAGCTTTCCCACCTTCGATTTGGGAAGCATGTCCCTAAACTCGATGTAATGGGGGATCTTGTAGGAGGCAAGGTGTTCCCGGCACCACTTGACAAGCTCCGCACCTCCTACGCCCCGGGCGTCTTCCTTCAGCACCACGATGGCCTTGATACGTTCTCCCACCCGATCGTCCGGGACCCCCACGACACAGGCCCCCACAACGGTGGGGTGATCCTGGAGGATGGCCTCCACTTCCGAAGCCGAAATCCGGTAGGCCTTGTATTTGATGATATCCGCCGTCCGCTCCACGAACTGGAGCTGACCGTCCTCCCGTTCCCTCAGGTAATCTCCCATCCGGTAATAGGTCTCTCCCTGCACCTTCACGTAGGAACGGGCGGTCTCCTCGGGTTTCTTCCAGTAGTATTTGAGGTTTTCCTTCGACGTGACAAGAAGTTCCCCCGACGCCCCCTTCTCAACCGGTTCCAGGGTCTCGGGGTCGACAATAAGGCAGGTCCGGGACTTCAGGGGCATTCCCACCGTGTTGGCGTCCGGTTCCCGGTCCAGTCGGCTGTAGGTCACGTGCCCCGCCTCGGTGGAACCATAGACCTGGTAGATAGGTTCTCCCGTGTGCTCCCGCCACCTGCGGAAGACCTCCGCGGGCAGGACATCCCCACCGCAAAAGCAGTATTTCAGGGATGACAGGTCGTACTGTTCGAGCCGGTCGTTCTCCAGGATCATCCGATAGAGCGTTGGCACCCCCAGCATCCAGCGGACCTTGTAACGCTCCACGGCCTTCAGGATGGCGTCCACCTGGGGCTGAGGCATGAGGATAACCTTGTTCCCGAAGTTGAGTCCGAACGCGATGGTAAATCCCTTTGCCATGATGTGAAAGAGGGGATTGATCATGATGATCACGTCCCGCCCAGGCGTCGTGTGGTCGCCGATGACATCTTCCATGATGTCACGGATGTAGGTCACCTCTCCCAGGTGATTGCCGGGGACCCCTTTGGGAAACCCGGTCGTTCCCCCCGTGTACATGATGTAGGACAGGTCTTTCACGGGATCGATGGACACTTCGGGAGGATTGGGGGGATACTTTTTAAGAAGCCCCTTGAAGGAATAGACACCGGTCCGTCTCTCCACCTTCCCCGTGGGAATCTTGTCAAACAGGCGACCGATGATCCGCTTCCAGGGCGCGACCAGCTCCGTGATGTTTGTCACGATAACGTTTCGGATCCCCGCCCGGCCAACGATCTCGTTCACGTATCCGAAATTCGTGTCGAGGCAGATAATCGTTTCCACCTCGGCATCGTTGGCCATGTACTCGACCTCGAAGGCCGTGTAGATGGGGGAGACGGGAACCACCGCCGCCCCGATCTTCTGGATCGCGAAGTTGGCGATGAGCCACTGGGGACAGTTGGGAATGTAGAGCATGACCTTATCCCCCGGGCCCACGTCCAGAGCGGTTAAGGCCGTGGCAAACCGGTCGATGGCCTCCTTCAGCTCCCCGTAGGTAAACACATCCCCAAGGTAAACCAGGGCGGGCTTGGCGGGATTTTCCCGACAGATCTCTTCAAACCGAGAAAAGGTGTAATCGCCGCTCATACGCCGAAATACGCCGCCTTGACGTCCGGGTTATTCATCAGTTCCTTTCCTTCCCCTTCCATGACTGCCGAACCGTTCTCCAGGATGTAGGCATAATCCACGATGGGAATCACGGGCCGGGCATACTGCTCCGTCACAATGATGGAGATTCCCCGGTCACGACGAATCTCCCTGATGGCGCGAATCACGTCCCGCTGGATGGAGGGCGCCAGCCCCAGCAGCGGTTCGTCCAGGAGCAGAAGTCTCGGCTGGGCCATGAGGGCCCGCCCGATGGCAAGCATCTGCTGTTCCCCCCCGCTCAGGAATCCCCCCTGCCGTCCCTTCAGGCGGTCCAGGGTCGGAAACAGGGAAAAGATATAGTCGAGGGTCTCTCTCGCCTGGCTCTTGCTGGCAAGGTAGGCCCCGATTTTCAGATTCTCCAGGACCGAGCTCTCTGCGAAGATGCGCCGCCGTTCCGGGCAGAGGATGATCCCGAGCCGTGCCCGCTGATGGGGCTTCATTTCCGAGATGTCCTGCCCCTCGTAGGTGATTTTCGAGAAGACGGTAACCCGCTCCCCTCCGCGCATCTTCTCCTTGCGCTGGATGTCGAGAATGATGCCGGAGAGGGCATACATGAGGGTCGACTTGCCGGCACTGTTCGCGCCGAAAACCCCAACAACCTGACCGCTATTACAACGCAGGGTCACGTTGTTCACGGCGATCATGTTCTCATAGAAGACCATGAGGTCCCGGGCCTCAAGCATCCACGTCCCCCTCCCAGCCCAGGTAGACCTCCTTGACCCGTTCGTTTTCGATGACCTCTTCCGGAACCCCTTCCGTGATCTTGTCCCCGTAACTTAAAACCATGACCCGGTTGGCCACGCGGAACAGCTCTCTCAACCGATGCTCCACCATGATGAGGGTCATCCCCTCCATCTGCAGTTTCTCAATAAGCGGCACCATGGTGGCGATCTCGCTCATGGAAAGCCCCGAAAAAACCTCGTCACAGATGACCACTTCCGGCCTCAAGGCAATGCAGCGGGCCAGCTCCAGACGCTTGAGGTAACCCGTCGGCAGAGACGAAGCCAGCTTGTAAGGCACGTAGGAATCACGCTCGAAACCGATCTCTTCCAGGATATCCACCGCCACCGTGTCCCGGTCGCCGTGCTTGCCGCCGCCACGCCAGCCCCCCAGCTTCCGAACCCTTGGCGACCAGAGGGGGATGATGAGGTTCTTGAAAGCGGGCAGGGAATAGTAGGGACGCATGACCTGGAAGGTCCGGGTAACCCCCATCCGGGCGATCTTGTGGGGGGCCAGCCCGGTAATGTCCCTGTCCCCGAACATAACCCGTCCCGCGTCGGGTTTCAGAAAGCCGGTGATACAGTTGATCAGGGTCGTCTTTCCCGAACCGTTGGGGCCGATGATTCCAAGGATGTCCCCCTCGTTGAGCGTAAAGCTCACGTCCTTCAGGGCATAGACCCCCCCGAAGTGCTTGGTGAGTCCTTCCACCTTTAATACCGGCCGTTTTATACCTTCACCCATCGCTCAAACTGGTGATACTTGCGCTGGGCGTAGACCATCAGCCCTTCGCTTTTAAAGATGATGAACGCCGTCAGGACCAGGGAGTAGAAGACCACCCGCAAGGTCCCGAAACTTCGCAACAGTTCCGAGAGAGGGACCAGGATGAAGCTCCCGATCAGGGCCCCTACCAGGGTGCCACCGCCGCCTATGACCGTCGCGGCAATGGGCATGATGGAAAAATCGAGGGCGAAGAGGGACAATCCCGCCCACATGTAGAGATGCGAAAGAAACGCCCCGGCAAAACAGCCGATGGCCGACGCGATGAAAACGGCCAGCGCCTTGCAGAAGGTGACGCTGATCCCCGAGGCCCGCACGGCCTGGTCGTTATCCTTGACCCCGCGCAAGACCAGCCCCACGTCCTCGTTGACGAGTCGACGCAGGCCAAAAAGGACCACGAGCACCATGATGAGGGCCGTGTAGGTCTCCCACCAGCTGTTCGGGAAACCGTCCAGCCCCATGATGCCGTTGGTTCCCCCGAGGATATTGAAGGCCTGGATGAGTTTTTCAAAGATGAGGGGATACATGAGCGTCACAATGGCAAAGTAGATCCCCCGCAGGGGCAGGCACGGGAGAATCAGAAGGGTGCTGATAGCCGCACCCAGAAAGGTCGCGATGGGAATCGACAAAATGGGAGGCAATCCGAGATATCCATTCATGATAGCCGCCAGATACCCTCCCACCCCGATAAAGAAGCTGCTGCCCAGGTTGATGAGCCCCACGAAATTCGCCAGAAAATCGAAGGCAAGGGACAGCATTGCGTAAATGCAGACGATACAGACCACCCGCCGCCAATAGGGGGCCACGCTGAAAACAAACGGGAGCGAGAGCATCCCCGCAATCAGGATAAACCGGGGGAAAATCAGGTAGAGAAGCTCCGGCCATCCGGAAATGGCGTAGAGACCGCTCGTCCGAACCTTGATCCCACGGTCTATGCGTTCCTTTCGGCGTCCCTCTTCCATCTCAGACCCTTTCCTCCAGTTCCTTCTGCCTCCCGAAGAATCCTGACGGCTTCACAATAAGTGTAATCAGGATGGCCAGCAGGGCCACGACCATCTGGAACTGGGGACGGATATACGCCACGGTCAGAATCTGTGCGAACCCGATAACGAATGAGGCCACCACGGCGCCACCCCAGCTTCCCAATCCCCCCACCACGCAAACGGCGATGGCGAAAATGAGAACGTTGTAACCCGCCTCGATGACGATATTACCGAGGGGAAGCAGGATCACTGCCGCCAGCCCCGCCAGAGAACACCCGATCCCCATGGCGATGGTCGCGGCGAGGTCGGAATCGATTCCCAGCATCATGGCGGCCCGTTCATCCTGGGCGATCCCGCGCAGCGCCAGCCCCATCCGGGTGAGTCGCGTAAAGAGCCACAGGGCCGCCAGGACCGCCACACCCAGCACCACCACAAGGATCCGCTGATAATCGATGGGCACCCCAAGGATCTGGACGCTCCCATTGATGAACGGTGGCAGGGTATAGGTCATCCCTTTGAATCCCGCCCATCGGAATCCTTCAAGGATAGCGACACCCAGGGCGTAGGTCGCGATGACCTCCGACATCTCCATGCCGCGGATTCGGACCAGGACCACGAAGGAAATGAGGGCGCCGAGCAACCCCGAGAGAATCAGCGCGAGGATAATCGCGATGGGATACGGCAGGCCCAGTTTATTGAGAATAATCCATGTTAAAAATCCGGCAAAAACATACAGGGCCCCGTGCGCGAAGTTCGGGACCCTGCTGATGCCGTAGACAAGGGTAAACCCCAATGCCATCAAGGTTAAAGATATACTATTGATAATCCCGTAGAACAGGATCTCCAATCAGTCCTCCCCCCCTGTCACTTCATCCAGGGTGGGAGTTTGATGGGACCTTCCGCCACGCTGGCCGGATAGACCTGGACCCGCTTGCCCGCCTGCCACTGGAAGATGCAGGTCACGGCCCCCTTCTTGGGATCGGTGCTGGCAATGATCTGGTGACTCTTCTTGTCAAAACGGATTCTTCCGTAGACCCCCATCACGTCGGTATTCTCCAGCGCCTTGATGACCTTGTCAGAGTCGAGCGTTCCGGCCTTTTCAATAGCGTCTTTCAGGACGTAAACCGCCATGTAACTGGAAGAGGTTCCGTACCCTTCAGGCTCAAGCCCCCATTTTTTCTTGTAGGCATCCACAAACTTCATCGTCCACGGGGTGATCTTGTTGGGAACGTTCCCGCCGTTGACTACATCTACGATGGTGTACTGACACTTGCCGTTCGTCGCCTTCCAGGCCCCCGGCTGTTCCATCGCGTTGATAAACCCGAAGGGAAGGCACTTCAGCTTCATATCGGCCCACTGTTTCAGGAGGATGGAACTCTCCGGCATATCCATCCAGATGAGCAGCATCTGGGCGCCCTTCTTCTTCGCGTCCATGAGCCCAACGGAAAAGTCCGTCGTCCCGGTGGGATAGATCTGTTTACCGACCACTTCCCAGCCCTTCTTGGCAAGAATCTTCCCCATGATACCGCCACCGGCACGGGCATGGGCCACGTCCTGAACCATGATGTAGACCTTCTTGAAGGCGTGCTGCTTTTTGATCTGCATGAAGACGGTGATCATGTCCATGACGATCTGCTTGGCATCACTGGTGATGCGGAAGCAGTACTTGTACTTGTCATAATTTTTGGCAATGCGTGCGTGGTATTTCGGCGTCAAGACACCTGTGGTTACGATGCTGACCTTCTTGTATTTCCGCAAGAGGTCCATGGCGGCCAGCCCGGCCTCGGAACGCACGGGACCCCCGACAATAAAATCGGCCTTCTTCTCCAGGATGAGCTTCTCTACAGCCATCAGGGCCTCGCTCACCGGCACCCCGGGCTCCAGGTCACGTGTGTCGATGACCTCCACCTTGAGGGGACGTTTTTCATTCCCGACCTTGACCCCACCTTTGGCGTTAATCTCGGCCACGGCCAGTTTGATCGCCCGCTCCGCATCCCATCCGTAGAGAAACCCCGTGGACAGGGGACACCCGAGAACAATGGGTTTCGCCGCCTGGCAAACGCCATTTCCGACGAAGAACAATAAGCCAATAATCGCTAAAACAATCCCTATCTTCTTCATGCCTCTCCCTCCTTTTTATTGAATTCAAACAGATTTTGAATAACAAGTCAACAAAGAACGCCCCGAACGACCGGCTAAATGTTTCAGGGGAGAGGGATGTGTCCCTTCCTGATTACGATCCAACCTCAGGTTCAATCCCCATACCAACCGGATTTCTTGACACACCACGATAATTCGGGTAGGAAAAACCCGCAGGGGAACCTGAAACGTGACGAAACAAAAATCAAAAACCGTGTAGAGGAGAAAAAGACCTTGTCAGGTAAAGATGAATCCATGACCCGTGATGAACGCTACGCGGAGGAAGGCTGGACGAAAAAGTTTACCTGTGATGCGTCCAGGGTTGATGAGTTCGTGGAGATGTACAAATCCATTGGCTTCGAGGTCCGGGTGGAACCGGTCTCGCCGGATGATCCCGACCTGAGCTGCCAGGTCTGTTTCACCGGAAGGCGTGAAGATTACATGACCATCTACACGCGTCCGGCCGCGAACCGTGAGGCGTGACCTGTATGGCGCCTGTTTAAAACATGGTCTTTTATCACTCACGGGTGGATTGTATCTTGCTTTTTTTCCAAACGGGCCAAAAATTGCTCCGGTTCAACGATCTCTGAAATCAGAGGTCGAACGGCGAACTCGCCGGGAGGCTCGGACGCCACAATTTTCTTCCCCTTCGCGTAGGCGTAGGCAATCTCTATCGTAACGCTGTAACCGATGTAGCCGCCCGGCAGTAAGGCATAAATCAAGTCACTTTCGTCAATTTCCGGGAAATGCCGCATGGTAACCCGCGCCTTAAAGTCGGGATCGGCATCCACTTCCTTTGGTTCAAGATGGAAGTATGGATGATAGACCGTCACGCCACAGCTCTTGAGGCGTTCGACAAGGCGTGCCGCCTCTCCGTAAAAACGCTTACTGGTCGCGACGAAAACCGTCATGTAATAGGAAACAACATCTTACAGGGTTAATA
>CAZPTH010000099.1:0-8484 GCA_964589315.1 uncultured Thermodesulfobacteriota bacterium | reverse complement strand
AATGCCGCATTCAATGGGTGGATAAGAAGAAATAATGCCGATTCGCATTTTCCTTACTCCCGGTTTATCGATGGATTGTTTTAATTCGATCCTGGATAAAAAGATAGGCACGATGGGTGAAAAATCAAGGGAATGTCAGCAAAAGTTCGCGCCTTTTTAGGGAGATTTGCAAGGGTTAGAAATTAATGATAGTTCATCCTGTGGGATGTTAAGATGCCTGAAAAGCGATTTATCCGGTTACGGTTCTGGGTTAAGGTGAATGGTCAGGTGATGGTAAACGCACATTTCAAGATTCCGGACGCACGCGTCTTCAGCAAGGCTTTTGACAAGTTCCCTAAAAATTAGTAACAATCTTGATTGATGCCGGGTGCTTCTAAATTTTTAGCAAAAAACGAAGGGGGTCATGATGCGTATACTGCCTGAAAAGAAAGGGATATTCTGCCTGTTCATCGTTGCAGGATTTATTTTGGCTGGATTTCTGGGGAGTGCGGTGGCGCTTGCCGGTGGGGTCAGCCCCGCGAACGCCACGTATGTAGGCATCTTTAAGTATCCCGTAACCCTGAAAAACGGGAAATGGATCGGGAAACCCCTTGCCGCGGGAGGCGCCAGCCGGCCTGTCGCGATCCTTATGGATGGATTCGAACTTACGGGAGACCTTAACGGGGATGGCACACCCGAGACCGCCGTCATCCTTTCGGGAAATTCAGGGGGATCCGGTGTCTATTATTATCTTGCGGTGCTCGAACCGAGGGGAAACAGACTTGTCAATCTCGCGACCACCCTGATCGGGGACAGGGTTCAGATCCTCGGCGGGGTCATCCGCGAGGGGAAGATTGAGCTGAAAGTGGTCCGGCAGGGTCCCGATGATCCGAACTGTTGCCCTTCGCAAAAGGTCCTTAGAACCTGGACATTGAAGGGGACGAAGCTGGTGGCAGGGAAAACGGTTGTTTTGGGGAAGCTCTCTCTCTCGGACCTGGGGGGTAAGGTATGGGTTCTGCAAAAACTTGGACAAGAGGAGAAAAACCTGCCGGCAAAACCCGAAATCACCTTGCGGTTTGCCGGGAATGGAAAGGTAACGGGGAGCGCGGGTTGTAATCGGTATGCAGGAAAGGTGACGGAGGACAAGGAAGCCGCGGGTTTCGTGAAGGTTGCTTCTGTCGTAAGCACGAAAATGGCATGCCCGAAGAAGGTGATGGAGCTTGAAGATCGATACCTGAAGGCCCTGAAGGGGGTCATGAGTTACAGCTTTATGGGGGCAACTCTGGCGATGTCCTACAAGAGCGGTCAGAAAGTGGACACCATGTTCTTTATTCCGAAAGAGTCCAAATAAGCGGAAAAGGGTTTATGGCAGGTTCATGCGGTGGGTTCCGGGGAAAAGGAGGCCCGATTCCACTGGATGATTCCCGCTGCCGCGAGGAGCAGGAAGGCGAGTGCCGCGAAAGGCACGGTGAAACTCCCCGTAAAATCGTAGGCATAGCCCGCGGCCATGGGGCTGAAGGTGGCCACGAGGTGGACGGAGAAAAGGAGGCCATACACCTGTGAGACACGCTCGATTCCCCAGACACGGGCGATGGTGGAGGCGTAGAGGACCAGGATTCCCCCGTAATTGAACCCCGTTAAAAGTGCGAAAAGTTCTATCCCCCTTGGGACATGGAGGAGAAGCGGACTTGCGATCAGGACAAGGGCCTGTGCGAGGAGATTTGCCTGGATGGCCCTTTCAGGGGTGATGCGGTCGAAGATGAGTCCCCAAATCACGCGACCGATGGCATTGGCGACCGCAAAAAGGGCAACGGCCATAATCCCGGTTCGAACGGTCGCGAGGGGGGAGAGCTCTTTCATATTGGCGTTGACCGTCAGCCCCGCTGCCAGGCCGGTAAACATGGCGAAGCAGAGGGTCAGGAACAGGCGGTTCTGGAGGAGAGTCCGGGTGTTGATGGGTTGCGTCGCCTCGATCCTCACGTGGGGTGGGTTGACCATGGTGAGACCGCACAGGCCGATGATAACGATGTAACAGACTCCAAGGTATAGAAACATCATATAGGGCGAGATTCCCGCCCTGGCCATTCCCCATCCCGCCACCTGGCTGAAGAGGGCCGCTCCCCCACCGAACCCTGCGACGGTAATCCCGGTGACCAGTCCCTTGTGCTCGGGAAACCACGCGAGTCCCACGGTGACGGGAACGAGATACACTGTTCCCACGCCTATCCCGGCGAGGATACCGATTCCGATGGCTGTCATGGCGAAATGGTAGTTCCCCAGGCTCGCCAGCATCCATCCTCCACCAAAGAGGATGCCTCCCAGCAGCGAGGCGTTTCGAGGTCCGAGGCGTCGAAGGATCCTGTCGGAAAAGATAAGGGTCAGGGGAAAGACGAAGTAGAAGATAGAGAAAGGAGATTGCAACGTTCCCTGCATCAGGCCTGTCAGCTCTTTCAGGGGACGCACGAAAACCGCCCAGGAATACGTGGCGCCGAGACACATCTGCATGAAGACGGCGGCAACCAGAATGACATATCGCCTCATAATGGGTCTTTCGCTCCTTTGGCAATAAGATGCCAAGACTTTAGGGGACATGATGGATAAAGTCAACGTGTGTAAGGGGTAGGGCGTGGCGGATTACGAAATTTTTCTCGTTTACCCCTTTACCCCTTTTTCCCGAACATCAATCGTGCTAAATTATCCGGGATGATTGGATATCTTGCCAAACGGCTGGTAGGAATGATCCCCTTGCTCTTGGGGATAACGCTGATTTCGTTTATGGTGATTCACCTGGCGCCGGGGGAACCGACGGGGCTGGCGACGGACCTGAATCCGAAGATCACAGCGGAGGTACGCCAGCGGCTTCGGGCCTATTACGGGCTCGACAAGCCCCTCATCGTCCAGTATGGCCTTTGGCTGAAACGGGTGGTATTTCTTGATTTCGGAAATTCATTCGCGCCGGACGGGCGGCCAGTTATCGATAAGATCAAGGAGCGGATTCCCATCACCGTAACGATCAACGTCCTCTCCCTTATCCTGATTATCCTTGTTTCCCTCCCCATCGGAATCTATTCCGCGACCCACAAGGGGTCCCTCTTCGATCACGCCTCAACCCTTTTCGTTTTTATCGGGTTTGCCGTGCCAACCTTCTGGCTGGCGCTGCTCTGCATGATGCTTTTCGGGGTGCACCTGCACTGGCTTCCCATTTCGGGCCTGAGGTCCATGAATTACCCTCACCTGAGCGCCATGGGAAAATTCTGGGACCTGTCGAAGCATCTCCTGTTACCGGTCCTGATTTCCGCCTTCGGGGGGCTGGCGGGTTTTTCCCGTTACATGCGATCCAACATGCTGGAGGTCATACGCCAGGATTACATTACGACCGCGAGGGCCAAGGGGCTGAGTGAATGGCGCGTGATCTATGTTCACGCCTTTCGGAATGCCCTCCTTCCCATCATTACAATACTGGGATTCTCCATCCCCGGCCTGATCGGCGGGAGCGTGATCTTTGAAACCATCTTTGCCATTCCCGGCATGGGCCAGCTTTTCTACAACGGGGTCATGTCACGGGACTATCCCCTCATCATGGGGATGCTGGTTATCGGGGCCGTGCTGACATTACTGGGGAACCTGATCGCCGATATCTCCTATGCCATCGCGGACCCAAGGATTCGGGTGAGCTGAAATGGGCTTTTTCAAACAGCTTCTGCGAAACAAACTCGCGTTACTCGGGGGCATCGTGGTGGTTATCCTCTTTGCCGTCTCCTTCCTCGCGCCGTTTATCAGCCCCTACAATCCCGATACCATCAACGTGAAGGAGATTCTTATGCCCCCCAGCCGTCAGCATCCGTTTGGAACGGATGAGCTGGGACGGGATGTCCTCTCCCGCATGATCTGGGGATCGAGGATCTCGCTGAAGGTGGGATTCGTGGCCGTGGGGATTGCCGTCATCATCGGGATCATCATCGGGGCGGCCGCGGGCTATTACGGGGGATGGGTGGATGATATCCTCATGCGTTTCGTGGACATGATGCTCTGTTTCCCCTCCTTTTTCCTCATTCTCGCCGTTATCGCGATCCTGGAGCCGAGCATCTACAACATCATGGCGGTCATCGGTCTGACGGGCTGGATGGGCGTGGCCCGTCTCGTCCGCGCCGAGTTTCTCCGGATTCGCGAGATGGATTACGTCAAAGCGGCGCGTTCCATCGGGGCCAGTGATATAAGAATCGTCTTCCGTCATATCCTCCCCAACGCCCTCAATCCGGTTATCGTGGCGGCGACATTGGGCGTTGCCGGCGCGATTCTGACAGAGTCTGCCCTGAGCTTTCTGGGGATCGGCGTGCAGCCGCCCACCCCGAGCTGGGGGAACATGCTGACGGCGGGGAAGAACAACATGGAGATTGCCTGGTGGCTCTCCGTCTATCCCGGCCTGGCGATCCTGGTCACGGTTCTGGGGTATAATCTCCTGGGGGAAGGTCTGCGGGATATCCTCGACCCGCGCCTGAAGGAGCGATAGGGGTGATCGAAGAGAGAATTATGCAGCGATTTCCCAGGAGGTGTCCCTATTGTGATGAGGTTCTCCCCGAGGGAAGCGCACCCGCGGGGAAAACCACGGAAGTTGTCTGCCCCCATTGCGGGAAGGTCTTTATCCGGGTTCCCTGGGAAGAGGCTTCCGGGCCGGGGAATAAAAAGATCAGCGAACGTAAAAGAGAGACAAAGTGAAAACGAAGGTCCGGTATGTCTGCCAGTCCTGCGGGTATCAGGCGCCGAAGTGGCTGGGAAAGTGCCCCCAGTGCGGGCAGTGGGAGACCTTTGTGGAGGAGGTGGTGCAACCGGCTTCTCCCGCCTCTTTAAAGGGTAAAAAGGTTCTGGAACCTGTCCCTCTGTCTCATATCGACGTGGAGGGGGAACACCGGATCATGACCGGCATCGGAGAATTTGACCGGGTCCTTGGCGGTGGCATTATGCCCGCCTCCGTTGTCCTGGTCGGCGGGGAACCGGGTATCGGGAAATCGACCCTCTTTCTCCAGGTACTGAACCATCTGGCCGGGCAGGGTCGCCGCGTCCTGTATGTATCGGGAGAGGAATCTCCCAACCAGATTCGGCTTCGGGCCCAGCGGCTTCACGCCGTTTCCGAAAAGATTTACGTGGTCTTCGAGACCATGTATGAACTGATTGAAAACACCATCAGGGAAATGGCTCCCGAGATCGTCGTGATCGATTCTATTCAGACCATGCACCTGGGGGAGCTTCCTTCGGCCCCGGGGAGTGTCGGGCAGATAAGGGAAACGGGGGGACGTTTCGCCCGTGTAGCCAAGACCCTCGGGATTCCCATCTTTCTCATCGGCCATGTAACAAAGGAAGGGGCTATCGCGGGGCCCAAGATCCTGGAGCACCTGGTGGATGCCGTACTCTACTTTGAAAGCCCAAAGGATCAGCCATTCCGTGTGCTGCGGGGGATCAAGAACCGGTATGGCCCCACCAACGAGATCGCCGTCTTTGAGATGACGGGAGAGGGGATCCGGGAGGTGACCAATCCCTCGGAACTCTTCATGGGACAGAGGAGCGAGGAGGCGCCCGGATCCGTGGTCGTTCCCTGCATCGAGGGGAGCCGCCCCCTTCTTGTGGAGATTCAGGCCCTGGTGACCCCGACGAACTTCGGCGTTCCCAGGCGAACCGCCATCGGTCTGGACCCAAATCGCCTGGCCCTTCTCGTGGCCGTCCTGGAAAAGAAAATGGGCATACCTCTCGGGGAACAGGATATCTTCGTGAATGCCGCGGGCGGGTTGAGGATCGTGGAAACGGCGGTGGATCTGGGGGTTGTCTCGGCGATTGCCTCGAGTTTTTATGAGAAGACCATCCCTCGGGACCTGGTGGTCTTCGGCGAGGTAGGGCTTGCCGGAGAGGTGAGGGGCGTTACGCAGGGAGACATCAGGATCCAGGAAGCAGTGCGTATGGGATTTACGGGATGTGTCTGTCCGGAGAAGTATCAGGCTCATGTGGCAGACGACGGATTCAAGCTGATCAAGGTCAACGATGTCAAGGAGGCCTTAAAGGTGATCTCCCGCAAAGGCGGGTGAAAGGAGACGTTACATGAAACATCTTATGAAGTTCAGAGGGATTCTCGGTTTTATTCTTTTGCTTTTCCTTGCCTCTTACGGGCAGGTTTCCCGGGCGGGTGAAAAGAAGGCGGGGACCCAAGAAGGTCCTTCCATGGTCATTTCTCAACCGACCTTCAAGGCGGGAAATGTCCTTGAAGGGGCCGAAATTGTCCATACCTTTATCATCCAGAACAAGGGGACGAAGGATCTCGTCATAAAGAATGTGAAGCCCGGCTGAGGCTGTTCAACGGTCTCTTTCGACCGTTTGATCCCTCCAGGTAAGAAGGGAAAGGTCACGTTAAAGGTTCGTACGAAGGGATATCAGGGCAATATCGTCAAGGGGGCGACGGTTATCTCCAATGACCCCAAGACGCCGAAGCGGTTTCTACGTATCAGCGCGCAGGTCAAGCCCCTCATCCGATGCAGTCCCACACCCTATATTGCCTTGTCGAAAACGTACGGCAAAGAGATGACACGCACCATTGCTGTCTCGTCTCCCGTGGAGCCAGGGTTCAGGATCGACAAGGTTGAAAGCTTTGTTCCGAATGTTACCGCCGAAATCATCAAGTCCTGGAAGGAAAAGGACGGGATGCACTACAACATCAAGGTCGTTTTTGGCAAGAAGATGAAGATCGGCCCGTATCATGGGTTTATACGGCTCTTTACGAACCTGAAAAAGGCCCCGACTTACGATCTGAGAATTTCGGGAATGGTGGAAGGACCCATCAAGGTCATGCCGCGGAGGAGCTCCGTTTTCAGCGATCCCGAGATAGCGGGAGGAATGGCGGCCACGGGATTCAGCATTTACGGGAACCAGCCGGGACTGAAGATTAAAAAGGTGACCTCGACGATTAAGCAGCTGGTGACGCGACTGATTACCGTGGAGGATGGAAAAAAATATTATCTGGCCGTCATCTGGCCGGGGGGTAACGCGGAAAGGAATCCCTATAGCGGGAAAATCCAGGTTTATACCAACAATGACGTGCAACCCGTGATCGAAATCCCTTTTTCCATCTACGCGCGGAGGGTCACGAGACCAAAGTCCTCGCCACCTCCAACGGCAAGACCGCCTGTGGTTAAGAAGGGCGGCATGAAGTAGAGAGGGATAAAAAGACCGAAGACGATCTTCACAAGGACTTCCCCTTAAAAGAAGGGATCCTGCTGATGGACACGACACTTCCCGATGGCTTTTGGCCCGTGGGACAGGTTTCGTGATTTTTGCGATGAAATGATGGTTGACAAGATATCGTTTTTTGGGTATGAAGCCACAAGATTCAGAATTTTTTGAATGAATGTTTAATAAAACAGTTTCTTGAAAGGAGTTGTAACGTGGAAGATGTTGTTATTTGCAGTGCGGTAAGAACACCGATAGGTACCTTCGGGGGATCCTTGAAAACAACCCCCGTGGTTCAGTTGGGAGCCCTGGTTATCCGCGAGGTTTTGAAGCGCGTGGGACTGCGCCCGGAACCCTCTGAAAGGGTTTTGTCCTTCGAACCGGAGGCCCTTAAGGGGGCGGGATACAGCGAGCTCGAAAAGAAATACCGGCAGTGGGACGACTCTGCCAAGCCCATCAACGTGGATGAAGTTATCATGGGGAACGTCCTCCAGGGGGGACAGGGACAGAATACGGGACGGCAGGCAACCATCTACGCCGGAATGCCGAAGGAGACCAATGCCATTACCGTGAACAAGGTCTGTGCCTCGGGCTTGAAGGCGATCGCTATCGCGGACATGTCTATCCGAAGCGGTATCAACGAGGTTGTCGTGGCCGGAGGGATGGAAAATATGAGTATGGCGCCTTACGCCTTCCCCAAGGGTCGCTGGGGAGCCCGCATGTTCAACGCGGAGATGCTGGACCTCATGGTGCATGACGGCTTATGGGAGATATTCTACGGCTATCACATGGGACTGACGGCGGAAAATATCGCGGAAAAATACGGCATATCTCGGGAAGAGCAGGACAAGCTCGGGCTGATGAGCCATCAGCGGGCACGGAAGGCGATTACCGAGGGGAAATTTGCGGAGGAGATCGTCCCGGTAGAGGTGCCCCAGAGGAAGGGGGATCCCGTTATTTTCGATACGGATGAGCGCCCCATGGATACCTCGCTGGAGAAGATGGCAAAACTGGCCACCGTGTTCAAGAAGGGTGGAACGGTTACGGCGGGAAATGCCTCTGGAATCAATGATGCGGCGGCGGCGGTGCTTGTCATGTCGGCAGCCAAGGCGACAGAGCTCGGCGTGAAACCCCTTGCCAGGATCGTGGCCTACGCGTCGGGTGGTGTGGATCCCGCCTTTATGGGATTGGGCCCCATTCCCGCGGTCAAGAAGGTTTTGGATATTGCAGGGATGAAGATTTCGGATATCGACTTGATTGAATTGAACGAGGCGTTTGCCTCTCAGGCCATTGCCT
>CAZPTH010000098.1:0-8568 GCA_964589315.1 uncultured Thermodesulfobacteriota bacterium | reverse complement strand
GAGCCGCTTGCGTATCTTTTCTTCGTATCCCGCGTTCTTGGGGTGGTAAAAGCTCCGTGATTTCAATCCGTCGGGCAGATAGTCCTGGTTCACGATCCCGTCCGGGTCGTCGTGAGGGTAAAGGTATTCCTTCCCATACCCCAAGGCCCTCATCAGGCGGGTCGGGGCGTTGCGGAGATGAAACGGGACCGGGAGGGCGCCCGTCTGCCGTATCTCTCGTAAAACCTGTCCGTAGGCCTTGTAGACGGCGTTGCTTTTCGGGGCGCAGGCCAGGTAGATGGCCGCCTGGGCGAGCGCCAGTTCTCCCTCGGGAGACCCGAGAAAGCGATAGGACTCCATTGCCTGCGTGGCGATGAGAAGGGCCATGGGGTCGGCGTTTCCGATGTCTTCCGTGGCGAAGCGGATCATCCGTCGGGCGACGTAAAGGGGATCTTCGCCCGCAGACAGCATCCGCGCCAGCCAGTAGAGCGCCGCATCCGGGTCACTTCCTCGCAGGCTCTTGTGCAAGGCGGAGATGAGGTTGTAATGTTCCTCCCCGGACTTGTCATACAGCAGGGTCTCTCGCCGGATGGCTTCACGGGCGGATTCCGGGTCGATCACACGGTTTCCCTCCGCATCGGGAGGGGTGGCCATAACCAATCCCTCCAGGAGATTCAGGGCGATTCTGGCATCCCCGTCGCAGATCTGGCTGAGGTGGGTCAGGATGTCCTCCTCGACCTTGGGCCGGTAGGTCGCAAGTCCCCTTTCTTCATCGCGGAGGGCCCTGTCCAGGAGGGATTTGACGTGTTCGGGTTTAAGGGGCTTGAGCACGATGACCTTCGCCCGTGACCTCAGGGGTGGGATAACCTCAAACGAGGGATTTTCCGTCGTGGCGCCGATCAGAATGAAGGTCCCGTCTTCCACATAAGGGAGGAAGGCGTCCTGTTGTGATTTGGAGAAGCGATGAATCTCATCCACAAAGAGGATGGTTTTTCTCTTTTCACCTTCCCATATTTCCCGGGCCTTTTTTGCGGCGCTCCGAATGTCCTTTACGCCTGAAAAGACGGCGCTTAAGGTGATGAAATGACACGCCTGGGTTTCCGCGATGATGAAGGCAAGGGTTGTTTTTCCACTCCCCGGAGGTCCCCAAAGGATCATGGATCGTATTTGCCCCGTTTCAATTTGCTTCCGGAATGGAGATGTGGGGGACAGGATATGCTCTTGTCCCACCATTTCGTCGAAGGAGAGGGGACGCATCCTCTCGGCAAGCGGGATATGTTCGAGGGGAGATTCCGGGGGCATGGTTCAGGTTAGGATTCGAGGTTCTTGGGAAAGGCCTTTCTGAAAAATCGGACGAAGTAGTCTATCCCGGACCAGATGGTCATGAAGAGGGCGATCCAGAGGAAGATGGTCCCGAGCCTGTGGATGGGGAGGGAAAAATAGCTGTAGTGGAGGATCAAAAGGTTGGTGGCGATCGACTGGCTCAACGCCTTGTATTTCCCCAGACGACTGGCAGAGATGATGATGTTTTCCGTTGCCGCGATGCCCCTCAATCCCGTCACGGCTATTTCACGGCCGATGATGATTGTGACCATCCAGGTGGGGGCCCGCTGTAGGCCGATGAGCATGATCAGGGCCGAAGTCAATAGGAGTTTGTCAGCCAGGGGGTCGAGAAATCTCCCGAGACGGGTAACGATTTTCATCCTCCGCGCGAGGTAGCCATCCACGATGTCCGTCAGGGAAGCGAGGAGATACAAGAGCGCGGCAAAAAAACTTGGGACTTTCCCCGGGAAGAAAAGGAGGACCACGATGATGGGGATAACGGCAATCCTGGCCAGCGTGAGGCGGTTTGCGAGGTTCCAGAGTTTTTCGGGTGGGTACGTTTTCAAGGATTCTACCGATACATGCGGTAATAGGTCAGGACTTTTTTGATGTAGGCCCGGGTTTCCCTGTAAGGGGGGATTTTCCCAAACTGATCAACTCGATGGGGACCGGCGTTATAGGCGGCCAGCGACAAGGAAAGGTCCCCCTTGAACTTTTTTAGGAGCATTTTGAGATATTGGACGCCCGCACGGATGTTTTCCTCGGGATTAAAGACGTCCTGCACGGAGAGGTCCTGCGCAGTTTCGGGCATGAGCTGCATCAGGCCCTGGGCGCCTTTACTCGAGACCGCGTAGGGATTGAAGTCGGATTCGGCATGGATAACGGCCTTGATGAGGGCCTTATCCACCCCGTATTTCCTGGCGTAGCGCTTGATGAGGGGCTCATATTGGAGGGGATCCCGGGTGTAGGACCGGAGAACAGCCCGGGTGGATTTGTCTCTAATGAAGAGTTTGTAGCGGTTGCTGGTGGGTACGTTGGTGAAATGATAAACCCCGTTAGCATCCACCATTACATAGATACCGGAAAAGCCCATGCCTGGGAAAAGGAGAAGGATGGCCAGGGAAAAGACCCATGTGAGCCAGCTATTCTTTTTCCCCTTGATGTTGCTCTCTTTACCCATTTTCCTTTTGAATGAGATTTGAAGTTATATTTTCTGTATGAATATACGCATTTAAACTCTTTTGTCAATACAGGATTGCGGGGAATGCCGGTGAAGAAGGCCATTTTGGAACATGATTGAAAAAATATTTTCTTTGACTTATCATAATACGATAAATTGTGCTAACTGTTTAAAATAGGATTGTTGTATGCCGTCAGAGTCTTCTCTGGTCCTTATTCAGGCCCCCCTTGAGCATGTGCCCTCGGAGTTGGCTTTTCCCCTTGGCAGCCGGGACATGGCCTTTGGGATCTTGAAGGGGGAAGAATTTGATGACGGAGACGAAGCCTTCCTGGATTTTCTCGGGAAACAAACCTATCCGGTCAGGCTAAAGGAGGTCTTTGCGCCGGAAGAAGCCGGAAGGCTTTTGCGTTCCTTTTCTGAGCCTGGGACACCATATCTCTATTTTGAGGTGGAGGGGCAGGGGAGACGTTACGCGGTTTCCGCCTTTCAATCCGCCTCAGATGCGGAAACGCGCTTCTGGATGGTTGTGGGCAAGGAGGCACAGTCTTCAGGGAAGCCCCTCGTGGGATTTGAGCAGAGATACCGCCGGCTGTTTGAAAATCTCAAGGATGCTGTCTTTGCCAGCACGGTGGAGGGGAGGTTCATCGATATCAATCCTGCCGGAGTCGAGATGCTGGGTTACGATTCCAAGGAGGAGGTCCTGAAGCTGAATATCCTGACGGATCTTTACTACTATCCGGAGGACAGGCTGAAGTACCAGGAGATCATCGCGAAGCAGGGATATGTCAAGGATTACGAGGTGGTTTTCAAGAGGAAGGATAAAACGCCTCTCTTTGTCTCCATGTCGAACATTGCGGTCTATGACGAGGAGAGGAAGGTCCTGGGATATGAGGGAATTTTCCGGGACTTGACTCGCCAGAAACAGATCGAGGAGGAGCTTAAGCGCAAGAATGCCCAGCTGGAATCCTATGTGTTTACGGTTTCCCATGACCTGAAATCACCTGTCATCGCCATCCAGGGGTTTTCAAGGCTTCTGTTGAAGAAGTACCAAAGCGTCCTGGATGAAAAGGGCGTGAAACTCCTGAAGCGAATCATGGATATCTCGAACCGAATCGAAAAGATGATTATGGATCTCCTTGACTATTCAAGGGCAGAGAGGGATGCTGTCGGGGAGTTCGAGTTTATCGACACCTACGAGGTTGTGCAGTCGATTATTGAGGAGATGAAACTGAAATGGGAAGGCCACCCCGTGACATTCAAGGTGAGCGAGAGGTTACCGGAAATCCTGTTTCACCCCGGGAGCTTCCGGCAGATTATGTCGAACCTCATCGATAATGCCATCAAGTACAGCCAGCAGGTCCCTGCCGCCGTCGTTTCCATCGATGGCCATATCGAGGATGGATCCGTGGTCTTTTCTGTTCAGGATAACGGGGTGGGGATTGCCCCGGACCTGCAGGAGAAGATCTTCGATGTCTTCGAGAGGGGGGAAGCGACAGAGGAGATAGAGGGAACGGGAATTGGTCTGAGCATCATTAAACGGATCATAGAGACCCATCACGGCGAGATCTGGCTGGACTCGGAGAAGGGGAAGGGGACCACCTTTTATGTGCGGCTGCCGGTCAGGACCCTGAAGAGGAAGAATGGCGCTTCCGGGAGAAAGAATGCCTCCATGTAAACATTTTACTCCAGGAGAAACATGGACCGACGTCTGAAGGTTTTTAAGAATTACCTGCGTGCCTTTATCCAGGCGGTATTTCCGTCTGAGCCATGGTTTATTATTCTCTATTCCCAGGCTGGAGTTAACGAAACGCGCCGGATTTTTCTCTCGTTTCCCTTCGAGGAGAACTTTCTGACCGAGAAGATGACCACATATCTCCTTCCGAAGCTTCCCAGAGAGATGTCCGCCCCTGTCTATCGGCGGGACCTCGTTCCCGATTTTTCCGTTTCGACGGTCAACGTTAAATACGACATTACGGCCCCCATTTCCTATAATAATCGTCAAATTGGCCTCTTTTGGGTGGGAACCTATGACTGGCACGGGTTTCTGACAATTCAGAGAAAAACCGTCACGCATCTCGCGGCCCTGATCGGGTTCATGTTGGGGATCTTTGCCCAGTCGGTGATGCGCGAACAGGACCTTGTGGCGTCAGAATTGCGTTTCCAGGATCTTGTCAAAAACCTGGATGACGCCGTGTTCGTGGCCGAAAATGACCGCCTTGTCTATGTAAACCCGGCCTTGAGCACCCTGTTATGCGTACCTGATACAGAAATTCTGGGGCGATCCCTCATGGAATGGATCTTCCCCGAGGAACTGGAGGCCTTCAAACTCAGGTGGCAACGTTTGATTTACGGGGAACCCTTTCCTCAGGATTATGAAATCAGGTTAACCAATAAAAAAGGTGAGCTTCGGCAGTGTCTCCTCTCGCTCAGGAAGATGCCATCGGGGAAAGAGCCCCTGTTTCTGGGAACCCTTCGGGATGTAACAGGGCTGAAGACCCTTTGGGATGGCCTCTACGAGGCGCAAAAGAAGGAGGCTATCGGAACCCTGGCCGGGGGGATGGCCCATGATTTCAACACCATCCTTGCGAGTATTCTCGGCTATGCCTCTTTGATCAAGCGGGAAACCCCTCCCGACGGGAAGCTCTACCGTTACGCGGACGGCATCGAACAGTCCTCCGTCCGTGCCGTCAAGCTGATTCAACAACTCCTCGGGTTTTCCTCGAAGGGCCGGTATAAGGAAATTCCCTTTGTGCTTCAGGGAACCCTTCAGGACTTGAGGGAAATCCTTTCGAGCATGACGGATCCCCCCATCGAGATTATCCTCGAGATGGTCCATGAACCCCTCATGATACTCGGCGACATGGACCAGATCCATCAGGCCCTGCTCAACGTCTGCTTAAATGCGCGGGACGCCATGCCTCAGGGGGGAACCCTGAAAATCACCCTCTCGAAACGATGGGTCCCCGATCGTAAAGAGTCACTGAAGCAAAAGCTGTTTCCAGGTGTCTATGCCCAGGTCACCATTGAAGATACGGGGTGTGGTATGGACGAGGCGATCATCGAGAAGATCTTTGATCCCTTCTTTACCACCAAGGAGGTGGGAAGCGGGGTTGGCCTCGGTCTGTCCATGACCTACGGCATCGTCAAGAGCCACGGAGGTTTTATCGAGGTTGAAAGCACACCGGATGTGGGGAGTACCTTTCGGATCTCTTTCCCCCTTTATGAGGCGGCTTCTGAATTGACGGAAGAGGAACCCGCGGTCGATTCTGTTCCCCGCGGCCAGGGCGAGAAGATTCTCGTGGTGGATGACAATGGGGAGATGCGGGATACAGTAAGGGAAATCCTTGAAGGTAATGGATACCGGGTACAGCTTGCGGCGAATGGCCTGGAGGCCCTCAAACTTTACAAGGAGGCCCTTCCCCAGGAGCCCTTCGAACTGGTGCTTCTTGATATGGGTATGCCCGTAATGGGAGGGGAAGAGACCTACTGGAAACTCAGGCAGGTTGACCCGGGAGTCACGGTGATTATCATGACCGGCTATGCCCTCGACGGGGATGTCAGGGAACTCCTTCAGTCGGGGGTCCCCGGATATCTTCAAAAACCCTTTAAGATAGATAACCTGTTGCGGGCCGTCAGAACGACTCTTGATTTAAGAGGATAAGGGCTTTAATCGATCCGCAGCCTTTTTCCCCTCCGCAAACCCGATGCTCAGGGCCTTTTTGTTCAGGTCGGCGCTCCACGGGGGAACCCGCTTCAGGACAGCTTCCGTGAGGGAGGTTTCTTTCACGATCTTTGAAATCTCCGCGATGGCTCCGATAGCGATGATGTTGGCCACGAAGGCCTTCCCCAGTTCTTCCTTTGCCAGTCGCGTGAAAGGGATCTGGTAGGCCTGGTTGGTCGGCACCTGGTGGACAAGGGAACTGTCCACGATAAGCAGCCCGTCTTTCTTGAGATCAAGGTAGTATTCATCGCATGATTTCTGGTTCATACAAAGGAGGAGGTCAAGGCGTGTTGCCTTGGGGTAGTAGATCGTCTCGTCGCTGATGATTACCTCGGACTTGCTTGCTCCTCCCCTGGCCTCAGGACCGTAACTCTGTGATTGAACAACATTTTTACCATCGTAAATCCCGGCGGCCTCCGCGAGGATGATCCCGATCAAGATCAGTCCCTGGCCCCCTGAACCGGATAATCTGACTTCGTAACGCATAATTTTCTCCTTTAGGCCAGTCCCTTGGCTCTCTCTCTAACCTTTTCGTATTCTTCTTCGTAGACGGGCAGTTCCTTATCCACGAGGATTCCCGTGATGATCTTGCCTTCTAATTCCTCGGGCGACATCTTCGCCGCCTTATCCACAGGGATGGAGTTGTCTCGCTGCCATTTCAGCATATCAACGGCGGATCCCAATTTGTTCTGGCGTCCGTACTGGGTATGGCAATGGGTAATGACCTCTACCACGCTGAATCCCTTTTTGAGAATCGCCTTTTCGATAAGGTTGTCCAGCAGCTTCGCGTTGTAGACCGTCTGTCTTCCGACGAAGACCGCTCCGGCCGTGACGGCCAGTTCGGAGATCTTGAAGGCCTGTTCGATGCTGTTGTAAACGGCCGTCGAGGCCCGCATCCCATAGGGCGTGGTGGGGGAATACTGGCCACCTGTCATGCCATAGATGCTGTTGTTCAGGATGATGGCCGTGATGTCGATGTTCCGCCGTGCGGCGTGGATAAAGTGGTTTCCTCCAATGGCCATGCTGTCCCCGTCTCCCATGATGGTGATAACGTTCAGGGACGGGTTTGCCAGCTTAACACCGGTGGCGTAAGTCAGGGCCCGTCCATGGGTGGTATGAAGGGTGTTGAAATCCACGTAAACGGGGAGACGGCCCGAACAGCCGATTCCGGAAACGAGGACGATTTCATCCTTCGTCAACCCCGTCTTATCGATGGCTCGAATAAGAGAACCCAGGAGGATTCCGTTGCCGCATCCGGGGCACCAGACATGCGGGAATTTCTTGTCGTGGCGAAGATAGTTGTGAATTAATCGTGTATATTCAGGCATCAATAGACCTCCTTAAGTTTTCGCAGGATGTCATCCGGTGTAATGACCTGCCCATCCACACGGTTGAGGGTAATAATTCGGGCATAGCCCTGGTCCACCCGTTTGACCTCGCGGGAATATTGCCCCATGTTCATCTCGGGAATGATGACAGCCCGGACATTCTTGAGGATTTCCTCCACCGCCTTCCGCATGAAGGGCCAGATGGTAATGGGGCGGAAAACCCCGACCTTCTGTCCCTTTTCGCGAGCGAGGAGTGCTGCCTGCTTCGCCGATCGGGCCACGGACCCATAGGCGATGATAGCGACTTCGGCGTTATCCATCAGGAAGTGCTCCCCTTCCTGGATATACCCCAATCCCTTGTCGATCTTCCGATGAAGCCGTCGGATGAACGCATCCACCTCGTCGGGTCGCGAAGTCGGGAATCCGCGAACGTCATGGACCAGGCCGGTAACGTGGTAGCGGTAGCCGTCCCCGAAGGCGGACATGGGGGGAACCCCGATACTGTTGTCCTCGTAAGGGATATACCAGTCCGGCGGAACGTTGGGTCGCACGCGGTCGATAATTTCCAGGCTCTCTTTTGGGGGAAGGACGATCTTTTCGCGCATGTGGGCCACGACCTCGTCCGTGGTCAGGACCACAGGAACCCGATAGCGCTCGGAGAGGTTGAAGGCCTTGACCGTGGCGTAGAAGCATTCTTCGACGGAGTGGGGACAGAGAACGATGATGGGATGGTCCCCATGCGTGCCCCAGCGTGTCTGCATGATGTCTCCCTGGGCCGGGTTCGTGGGCAGGCCGGTACTGGGTCCTCCTCGCATGATGTTGACCACGACACAGGGGACCTCCGTGATGCAGGCGAAGCCGAGGTTCTCCTGCATGAGGGAAAAGCCCGGGCCGCTGGTGGCCGTCATCGATTTCACCCCCGTAAGGGAGGCCCCAATGATAGCCCCCATGCTTCCAATTTCGTCTTCCATCTGGACAAAGGTCCCGTCCACCATGGGCATCTTTACCGACATTCCTTCCGCGATCTCTGTCGCGGG
>CAZPTH010000097.1:0-8603 GCA_964589315.1 uncultured Thermodesulfobacteriota bacterium | reverse complement strand
ATTTCTTCATTATCGCCGGGAAGGTGGGTTCCGAAGGAAGAATCACCCCGCCCCTTGAAAAAGCCTCTTAAATCGAATAACATGCAAGCCCAAACCGGTAAAAGGAGTAAAATGTGGCAGAATTTTTAATGGGAATGCGTCGAACGCATACCTGCGGACAGATAAGCGAAAACGAACTCGGAAAAACTGTAACCCTGATGGGCTGGGTCCAGTCACGGCGGGATCATGGCGGGGTCATTTTCATCGATCTCAGGGATTACACGGGCATTGTTCAGGTCGTTTTCAATCCGGACAATTCCCGGGAGGCCCACCAGATCGCCCATTCCCTCAAGGACGAATACGTGATTGCCGTCAACGGAACAGTCAGGAACCGACCGGAAGATTCCATCAACGAGAAGATTCCAACGGGGTATTACGAAGTCATGGTCGATTCCGTCAAGATTCTCAATGAATCGGAACCGCTTCCGTTTCCCATTGAAGATGAAATCGACGCGGGGGAACCCATCCGGCTGAAATACCGGTATCTGGACCTTCGAAGGCGTCCCATGCATAACCAGATGGTTATGCGTCACAAGCTGATGAACACGACCCGGAATCACCTGGCCAGCCAGGGATTCTTCGAGATTGAAACCCCCTTTCTGACCCGAAGTACTCCGGAAGGGGCACGGGATTATCTTGTTCCAAGCCGGATCAATCCCGGGAAGTTCTACGCCCTCCCCCAATCCCCGCAGCTCTTTAAACAACTCCTGATGATTGCGGGATTCGAAAAATATTTCCAGGTGGTCAAATGTTTCAGGGACGAGGATCTTCGCGCCGACCGCCAGCCCGAGTTTACCCAGATCGACATCGAGATGTCCTTCGTGGAGGCGGAAGATGTCAGAAAAATGACGGAAGACCTTCTCGTTGAAATCTTTGCCAAGGTCAGAGGTACGGCCCTGGCGAGGCCTTTTCCCGTCCTGACTTATGAAGAGGCCATGCGACGGTTTGGAACGGATAAACCTGACCTTCGGATCCCATGGGAGTTAGCCGATTTTACCGACCTGGCGAAAGAGGTCGATTTCAAGGTCTTCAAAAAGGCGGCAGAAGGCGGGGGGCTTGTCAAATGCCTCAACGCCAAGCTCTGCGGATCCCTTTCACGAAAGGAAATCGACGACCTTTTGCCGGAAATCCAGCCCTACGGGGCCAAGGGACTGGCATGGATCAAGGTCACGGATAACGGCCTTCAGTCCCCCATTACCAAGTTTCTCAACGAAGGCTTTGTTGAAGAACTCTTCAAGCGGACAGGAGCAGCCAAGGGAGACCTCCTCCTTTTCCAGGCCGACACGTCCGAGGTCGTCAACGCAGCCCTGAACCATCTGCGAAATTATCTGGGCAAACGGATGCTTCCCCTTTCCAAAGACGATTTCAGGCCCCTTTGGGTCGTCAATTTCCCACTCCTGGAGTACGATGCCGAGGAAAAACGATACGTGGCCATGCATCATCCCTTCACCGCCCCCCTTTACGAAGACATTCCCTTCCTCGAAGAAGATCCGGCAAGGGTCCGGGCCCAGTCCTACGATATCGTCCTGAACGGGTACGAGATCGGCGGTGGAAGTATCCGTAACCAT
The DNA here is from genome assembly GCA_964589315.1 of uncultured Thermodesulfobacteriota bacterium. Lineage (GTDB taxonomy): Bacteria > Desulfobacterota > S145-22 > S145-22 > S145-22 > JAOZMY01. The sequence continues at coordinate 6,996 of CAZPTH010000097.1, read as the reverse complement.
TCCCGCGAAATACAGTCCCGCATGTTTTCCCTCCTGAACATCTCGGACGAGGAGGCCAGGCAAAAATTCGGTTTCCTTCTGGAAGCCCTGAATTACGGCGCGCCCCCCCACGGCGGGATCGCGCTGGGGCTGGACAGAATCGCCATGCTGCTGTCGGGGGCGGGTTCCATTCGTGACGTCATCGCCTTTCCCAAGACCCAGCGGGCCGTCTGCCTCATGACAGAGGCCCCTTCCGAGGTATCCCCGCGACAACTCCAGGAACTCTATTTAAAACTCGTTCCTCCAAGGAAGTAACCGATGCTCAAGATCGCGATTATCGACGGACAAGGCGGTGGGATCGGAAGCGCCATCATCCGGAAGATCAAGGAAAGCTACGGGGAATCCGTGGAACTTATCGCGCTGGGGACCAATGCCATCGCGACGGCCTCCATGATGAAGGCAAAGGCCAACAAGGGCGCCACGGGTGAAAATGCCATTGTGCAAAACGTTTCGCAGGTCGATCTTATCATCGGGCCCCTGAGTATCCTCATGGCAAATTCACTGATGGGCGAACTGACGCCGAAAATGGCTGAGGCTATTGCCAGTGCCTCGGCCCACAAAATCCTCTTTCCCCTCTTCCAGGAGGATCTCAGCCTCGTGGGAAACCCTGGGCAACCCTTCCCCCATCTCCTTGAGGCCCTAATCCAAGAAGAACTCAACAAAAGGATAAGCCATGTGTGAAGTAAACGCGTATTTAAAAAAAGGAGACAATGAGTCTCTAATTATGGAAAAGGTTTACAAACTTGAAACTTCCGAGGGACAAATCCGTATCGAAAACCTCTTCGGAGAGCAGAAATTCATCAATGCCCCGCTCAAGGAAATCCACTTTGACAAGAACAAGATGATCTTTGCCGAACCTAACAATAACCCTTGATTTTCCACACCTTATCCACATTTCTTAAAGGGGCGAATTACTTTTGAAATTCCATAAAGGCTTGTAAATACATGGTTTCGGCAGGCAACCGTAACATACTGTAATCATTGATATTTTACATGAACAAATCCTGTGCAAAATGCTTTTTTCCTAAAGAAATAAAGCAGATAGGTGCGATCCGCACGTGGTTATCCACAACTTACCCACAATTTTTGTGGAAAAAATAATAACCCCTAAAAATGATTAGAAAAAAGGAATCCGGATATGCGCGAAGCCCCCTTTAAAACGATCGAATGGAGCAAGGAAGGGATTGTTATTTTAGATCAGAGAAAACTTCCAACACGTGTGAACTATCTGATCTGTAAAGAGCCTGATTGTGTCATCTCCGCCATCAAGACCATGGTCATCCGTGGGGCCCCGGCCATCGGGGTGGCGGCAGCCATGGGACTGGCCCTTGGAGCCGAACAATTAGACGCCTCAACGAAAGAAGGGTTTCTTGACGAATTTGGCAAGCTCTGCGAGCGTTTCGCCGCCTCCCGCCCCACGGCGGTCAACCTGTTCTGGGCCATCAAACGGATGAGGACCCTTGCCGAAACGAGTCCTTTTAGCCGCGTGAGGGGAATCCTGAAAAACGAGGCGCAGAAAATCCTTGCGGAAGATATCCAGATCAATCGAGCCATGGGAAAGCACGGCAAGGACCTGATCCCCCAGCAGGCAAATATCCTCACCCACTGTAATGCCGGGTCCCTGGCCACCGGGGGCTTCGGGACAGCCCTGGGGGTTATCTATGCCGCTTCCGAAGAAGGCAAACAGATCCATGTTTACGCGGATGAGACCCGCCCCGTCCTCCAGGGGGCCAGGCTCACCACGTGGGAACTCCACCAGCATCACATTCCCGTCACCCTAATCACGGACAACATGGCGGGGATGCTGATGAAGGACAAGAAAATAGACCTGGTTATCGTGGGGGCGGACCGGATTGCGGCAAACGGGGATACCGCCAACAAGATCGGGACCTACGGCGTGGCCGTCATGGCCCATTATCACAATATCCCTTTCTACGTGGCAGCGCCCCTCTCCACGTTCGACCCGGACCTTGCCTCAGGAGAGGCTATCCCCATCGAGTTCAGGAATGAAAAAGAGGTCTTTTACTGTGGGAAAAAACGGATCGCCCCCCGGGGAATCGGGGCCTTCAACCCCGCTTTCGATGTGACCCCACATTCCCTCATCTCAGGAATCATCACGGAAAAGGGGATCTTACGACCCCCTTATGAAAAAGCGATTTCCCACGTCTTCGGCTGATTCTCAATCCTCAAGACTTATTTCGGGTAAGAATTGCCTCCATCCGGTCTGGGATCATAAAAGCTATAGAAGTGCCACTTACGGTATTCTTCATCAAACTCATACCACTGGATCTTCTTGAAAAAGGCACCTTCCAACTGGCTGATCAGATCCGGCGAAACCTTTTTGCCGTTTTTTAACTCCGTCTTCATGTTCTCCAAAAGAACCTCGGGCTCGACGGGAACACTTCCCCCTACGGGCTCAATTACATTATAGGCCTTCATAGCCTCGGAAACCAGTTCAATACCCTTTTCATACTCCCCATGTCTAATGTCGATAAGTCCGAGTATTCCCATCGCCCTAAAATCATCGGGACGAACCGCATAGGCTGTTCTCGCATATTTTTCAGCCTTCTTGATATCACCCAGGCGATACTGAACCTGCGCCATGGTCACGTTCGCGTTTACATCTTTCGGATCCAGTTTCAAGGCCTTCTCCAATTCCGGGATACTCCCGCGCAGATCACCGATGGAAACCTTATACTTAGCCATGTAGTTCAGGTCAGCGAGTTTATATTGAACGCTACTGCATCCCAGCATAAACACGAAGAACAGCAACATCAGGAATCCCAACAGGTTAACATGTTTTTTCATCATCATCTTCATTTCGCTCACACCTCCTTTATCCTTAAAATAAGGACGCCCCATTAAAAAGCAAGTCGTAAACAAACACTTTTCCGAAAAAACAGATGCGTTTCCTTACCCTAATATCATCTCAGTTTCCTGCTTTCCCTTGACTCACTTCCGTCAAATGCTTTAAGATACCCGTCAAATTATACCTCAAGGGGAAAAAACATGAAACTACACGAATACCAGGCAAAAGAGATTTTTCGGAAATGGGGTGTGCCCACGCCTGAAGGCGCCGTGGCCTTCAGCGGCATCGAGGCGATGCAGATAGCCAAGGGCCTGAAATCAGACCGTTATGTGGTCAAGGCCCAGATCCACGCGGGCGGCCGCGGTAAGGCCGGGGGCGTCAAACTGGTGGACACCCCGGAAGAGGTCCGCGCGGCCGCGGAAGAACTCATCGGCAAAAAGCTGGTCACGCATCAAACGGGCCCGGAGGGTAAGGAGGTTCACAAGGTTCTGGTGGAAGCGGCTTCCAGCATCAAGCAGGAACTTTATGTGGGCGTTCTGATAGACCGCAACGTGAACCGCCCAGTCATCATCGCGAGCGCCGAGGGGGGCATGGAGATCGAGGAGGTGGCCAAGACCTCGCCTGAAAAGATCTTCAAGGAGTGGGTGGATCCCCTGGTGGGGTTTCGCTCCTTTCAGGGGATGAAACTGGGCTTCAAGCTGGGGTTCAACGCGGGCCTCAGCCGGAAACTGAGCGCCTTTCTCGCCAAGCTGGTAAAACTCTTCGAGGGGGTGGACGCCTCTCTCTGCGAAATCAACCCGCTGATCCTCACGGATGAGGAGGACCTCCTCGCCCTGGACGCCAAGCTTACCCTGGATGACAACGGGCTGGCCCGCCATCCGGACCTGGCGGAGCTACGGGACATTACGGAGGAAGACCCTCTCGAGGTGGAGGCCTCCAAATACAACCTCAACTACATCAAACTGGACGGGAACATCGGCTGCATGGTCAACGGCGCCGGCCTTGCCATGGCCACCATGGACATGATCAAATTTTCCGGGGCGGAACCGGCCAACTTCCTGGACGTGGGCGGTGGCGCCAACGCCGAAATGGTGGAAAACGCCTTTCGCATCCTCATGTCGGACAAAAACGTCAAGGCCGTTCTCATCAATATCTTTGGTGGAATCCTGCGCTGTGATACCCTGGCCACGGGCGTGGTCCAGGCCGCCAAGAAGGTCCACGTGGATCGCCCCATCATCATCCGCCTCGAAGGCACCAACGTGGAGGAAGGGCGGCGTATCCTCAATGAATCGGGAATGGACTTTCAGGTCGCCGACGGCATGAAGGACGCCTCGGAAAAAATTGTTTCCATCGTTCGATCTTTCAATTGAGAGGAGAGTTTCAATGGCAATATTAGTGGATGAAAACACACGCGTTTGTGTCCAGGGAATAACCGGAAGCGAGGGAAGCTTTCACACCCGCCAGTCCCTCGAGTACGGAACGAACATCGTGGCGGGCGTCACCCCCGGAAAGGGCGGGCAGACTCTGGACGGGGTTCCCGTCTTCGACACGGTAGAAATGGCTGTCAAGGAAACAGGCGCCAACGCCACCGTCATCTATGTCCCCCCACGGTTTGCCCCGGATGCCGTCATGGAGGCAGCCGACGCGGGGATTAAGGTCATCGTCTGTATCACCGAATGGATCCCCGTCATCGACATGGTCAAGGTGTACGCCTACGTCAAGGCACGTGATGCCGTTCTGATCGGCCCCAACTGCCCCGGCATCATCACCCCGCGCGCGAAATGCCGGATGGGCGTGATGCCCTATCGCATTCACCAGCCCGGCTCCGTGGGCATCATCTCCCGGAGCGGCACCCTGACCTACGAAGCCGTCGGTCAGTTGGGCGCCCAGGGATTGGGGCAATCGACGGTCATCGGCATCGGCGGCGATCCCATCATCGGCTCCAAGTTCATCGACCTGATGCGCCTGTTCCGGGACGACGACCAGACGGAAGCCGTGCTCCTCATTGGAGAGATTGGGGGCACGGCCGAAGAGGAGGCCGCCGCGTATATCGTGGAAGAAAAGTACCCGAAACCGGTCATCGGTTTCGTGGCAGGTTTGACCGCCCCTCCGGGACGCCGGATGGGTCATGCCGGCGCGATTATCTCCGGGGGTCAGGGTGGCGCCAAGGAAAAGATTGCCGCCATGAAAAAGGCCGGCATCCATGTCGTGGAAACCCCGGCCGATATCGGCGAAACGGTGGCGCAGGCCCTGAAATCCCGATAGTTAACCCATTTATCCTGAAGGGAGATGACATGAGTCATCTCCCTTTCTTTTCCACACCTTTTCCACCGCGTAAAAAAACGACGCGGCTTGTTCTTCCCTCCAACCCCTTTCCAAAACCTCTTTTTGCGTTGATATTTGCAACCTCTTGATATTATTAGTCTATTAAATGAACAAACAGGGTGCAAAATGCTTTTTCCTAAAGAAAATAAAGGGGATAGCCCCTCTTCACACAGGGATATTCACGCGTTATCCACAATTTCTGTTGAAAAATCATTAACCCCTAAAAATGATTAGGAAAACAGGCGTCACAGAATCATGCAAAAGAAAAAGCCTGGAACTCTGTAAAGAGAGAACCAGGCCTTCAATAACAACAGTTAAGCTCTTTTACTTAACGATTTCGATAGGCGTCTTGATCGTCACCGAACCACCGCCATGCTTGTCGTTCAGGGTCGTCAGGACAAAATATTTCCCTGGCTTGATCCCCGTAAAATTATAGGTCAGGGTCATAAAGAAGTCGAAGAGTGGACGTCCCTGCGTTGTATATTCCCAGTTACCAAACCCCTTCTTGCCTCCAAGGATGTTCCCGCTGGTATCCGTGACGGAAAAATCAGCCGACACGCCAAAATTATAGGCATTTCCCTTTTTGGCGATATGGTATCCCACCGGCTCCACGTAGATAATAATCGTCTCGTTCGCCTTGAACTTGTCATTCCCCTTCGGCTGGATCATACCGAATCCGGCAGGCTTCCCCTTCACCAGGACAGCCCTGTTAACCTTCAATTTCGATTTGTTGTAAACCACAACCAGGGCCTGTCTCAGGGCATCCGCTGCACCCAGCACATCCCCCTTGGTATACTGGCTTTCCGCCTTGTTGAGAAGCGGGGTCAGCCCCGATGCCCAAAGAACGGTCGGCGCCAGGAAGGCGGTCACAAGTAAAATAACTCCCCACAACCGTAAAGTCTTCTTCATAATTCCTCCTCTTTTTCTTTTAACATATCATAGGCTGACGCCTGTTTACAAGCCGAAGGAGGCGGCCAGGGTGCTCAACTTCCCTCTTACAAAGTCTCCAGGGTACACCCACTCAAGGCCTCGAGGATCTCCCGGATCCAGGCGAGATCGTATCCATCCACCCTGTGTTCGCGCAGACGACTGATGCCATCCACGGCCCCCCTGGAGACGATATGGGCGATAAAATCCTCCACCTCCTCAGAATTGGGGAGACAAGATCTCCCGGACAGCATCTCGAGACACCGGGACAGGCCGCAGGCACCCCAGTTGGACACCGTTGCGAGAATCAGGTAATCCGTCTGAACGATACAGGGGGAAACCTCCAAATGCCTGGAAATTTCATCCATTAGCTTGCCCATGCCAATCTCATTCCCCCCATCACCAATTCCAATGGTAATAGAGCCCGGAGGCGGCTCTATAAAAAGGGCATCAATGGGCGCGGTAAAGGCTGAAATGTCGTTTCCCCGCATGTCCTGATAGGCGCCCTCCCCGGTCCGTCCGCAGCGTTCAACGGCCATGAGCACATCAGGGAGAAAGATCTCAAATATCTGATTCCGAAATAATCCTTCGTCTTCCACCTCTTCGGGAACGGTTATCAGATCCTCGTTCAAAATCGCACCTTCAAAGAGAGGGGCACAAATCGTATCCGTGATGATCTTCGGTAAAAATCCGAGCCGTTTCAAGGCCTTGTAGAGAAAATAGGCACCGGGCGGGCCATCCGTCTCCGGCGCGCCCCCCACGTAGAATCCCGTGGTGATCAGAATCTTTGGGTTTTCTTTCTCCTCGAGGAGTCGAAAAACCGCCTTGGCGGCTTCGAGGCAGAAATCCACCGGAAGGAAAGGTATCAGCTTGTCAATCCCCCTGACATGGGCATT
>CAZPTH010000096.1:0-8618 GCA_964589315.1 uncultured Thermodesulfobacteriota bacterium | reverse complement strand
TTCATGAAATCGATGCCCGGGATGATTCCCTTTTCCTTTCCCTTTTCGATGACCTGAATCCCCTTCCCCGGGAGATACGTGACCCATATCTCGTCGCCTTTTCGGACAGGTTCGGTAAAGAGGGCGTTGAACTGATCGATTTTTTTCTTCATGGCTTCGAATTGATCCCCAAGGTTGTCCTTGAATCCCTCGGTCCAGGCCTCCCGCATCTTCTTGGCCGATACCTCTTTGTAGAGGAAATGCATGACCACGCGCTTGATGCCAAGGTCCGAGATGACGCGTTCGGGCTTGTTCGAGGGATGTTCCATGTAAAGCCCCCCGACGTAGATCTTGAAAAAGAATTTCTTCCGAACCCCCATCCCGACGAGTTTACAGGTCTTTCCCTGGATGATGGCGGTATCGGGAAGGACAACGCCCTTCAGGGTCTTGGCCTGGGAGACGAGGGCAAAGGCCATAAGAATGACCAGGGTAAATCCCAATATCTTGAATCTTTTCATGGGACAACCTCCTTGTGTAAGGAGTTAAAGGTTAAAGGAGATCTTCCATCCCCTTTTCCTCGAGTCTGGCGACGATCTGGCGCACCTCCTGAGACCTTCCGCGGGGGAGGATGAGGGTGGCGTCGGCGCTGTCGATGATGACCATGTCTTCGAGGCCCACGCCGGCGATGAGCTTCCCGTGGCTGCTTACCATGCAGCCTTTGCAGTTTTCCAGGAGAACCAGACCCTCGGTGACGTTGTTCCCCGAATCCTTTGGGCTCAGGTCGTACAGGGCATCCCAGCTTCCCACGTCACTCCAGCCGAAGTCCGCCTCGATCATCATGGCACGGTCGGTCTTTTCCATGACCCCGTAATCGATGGAGATGGAGGGCAGCTTGGGATAGGTGGCCTCGAGAAATTCTGGAATCCCTTCCGGGTCGAGGGTCTGCAGGTTTCGTAAGGGTTCGTACAGCTCGGGAAGGAAGCGGGCGATTTCGTCCAGGATGACAGCCGCCTTGGTTACAAAGATGCCGCTGTTCCAGAAGAAATTACCGGAGGCGAGATAGGAACGGGCACGTTCGAGGTCGGGTTTTTCGACGAAGGCCTCCACCTTGTAAACCGGGGGATCGGGGTCTTCCGCCCCCCTGGGGGGACCGGGGATCTTGATATAGCCGTATCCCGTAGAGGGGAATGTGGGGGGAATTCCCAGGGTGACGATGGCGTCATCGTTGAAGGCTGTAATGGCCGCCTGGCCGAGGACATCTCGAAACCTGGAGGGATTTGTAATCCAGTGATCCGCGGGAAGGATGAGGAGAATGCTTTCCGGGTTTTCCCGCGCGATGATGAAGGCGATGGTGGCGATACAGGCCGCGGTATTCTTTCCGACAGGTTCCAGGATGAGGTGATGGTCGTGGCACGTGGGGACCTGTTGGCTGAAGAGGACCTTGTGATTCTTGTTCCCCACGATGTAGATATCGTCCATGGAGGTCAGGGGGAGGAGTCGCTCGATGGTTACCTGGAGCATGCTCTTGTCGCTCAGGATCTTGAGAAACTGCTTGGGGAAGAGCCTCCTGCTCTTTGGCCAGAACCGGGTGCCCGATCCCCCTGCCATGATGACCGATTTGAGGTTTTGTTTTACCATCCGATCCATAGACTCAATACTCCTATGCATAAGCAGTAATAGGAAAAGCGGTGAAGTTGCCCCCGGTTGACGACCCGCAACAGGACCTTGAGGGCGATGATTCCGATAACAAAGGCGACCAACATTCCCGCCAGGGCAGGGCCCAGGAAGCCGGTGTTATGAAGGGCGGCCGAGCCGTGAACGGTTTCCAGCATCATGGCGCCCAGAATGGCGGGGATCACGATGAGAAACGAGAATTCCCCCGCGTCCTTCCGGTTCATGCCCAGGAGTAAGGCCAGGGCGATGGTGGAACCGGAGCGGGACACCCCGGGGATAATGGCCACACCCTGGATGGTTCCTATCGCGAGGGCCTGCCACGGGGTGATGGTGATTTTGCCGGTCGCGTGACCTCCTCTAAACTTTGTCAGAAAGAGGAGGAGGGCCGTAAAGATGAATGCCGACCCCAGAAGGATGAGGTTTCCCTCGAAGAGATGTTCAAAGGTGTCTTTGAAGAGGAATCCGATGAGGGCCGTGGGAATCGTTGCGATAAGGACAAGAAAAAGGAGATAGGTATCTTCACCTTCGGGCCGGTTCATGAGTTGAAAAGGGTGAAAAAGGGATGTGGTTGCCCACCTCCAGGCCCCTTGCAGGAGCCGAATAACGGGGCGGTAGAGAACGGCCAGAATGGCCAGGAGGGTCCCGAAATGGAGCCATACGTCGAGGAGGAGCGATTGCCCCTGAACCTTGAGGAAGTGTTGCGCGAGGACGAGGTGCCCGGAGCTGCTGACGGGGAGAAACTCGGTAATCCCCTGGAGAAGGCCCAGGAGAACCGCGGAGAGGTAGGAGATCATGAAGGCTCCTCCGAGAGTTTCTTTTTCCAGTCTTCATAGACGTCCGCGAGGGTTTGTTCGATAGGGATGCGGGGAGACCACCCCGTGGCATGCCTGAAACGGCTGATATCCACCCGGAGCTTCCGGACCTCCGCCTTTCTGAAACGTTCGGGGTCCCGGACGATTTCGATGGGCATTCCCGCGAAGGAGATGAGGGTTTCAAGGATCTCACGGATGGCGAAGACCCTTCCCTGCGCGATGTTGAAGATGCCGCCGGGTGTAAAGGTTTCATACCCCATGCGGTATCCCCGGACGATGTCCCGGACGTCCGTGAAATCCCGGTACACATCGATATCCCCCACGTGAACCACGGGTTCGGCCAGACCCAGGGAGATGCGGGCAACCTGGCGGGCAAAGTCGGAGACGACAAAGGTGGGGGATTGCCCCGGGCCGATGTGGTTGAACGGGCGGAAGATGGACAGTCCGATCTCCCCGCGCTCGAAGAAGGGCCAGGCGATCTTTTCGGCCGCCGCCTTTGTGGCGGCATAGAAATTGGCGGGTTGAAGGGGGAATTCCTCCCGCAAGGGTCCCTTTTCTTCCGGGACCTTCCCATAGACCTCGCCGCTGCTGATAAGCACAATCCGAGGGGCTGTCCCCAGGCTTGCGGCCGCTTCCAGCAGGTTCAGGGTCCCGCCCACGTTCGTGCCCAGGGCCTTTGGACGGTTCGATTCCGCCGTTGGGACAAAGGAAATTCCCGCAAGGTGATAGATAAAGGCGGGCTGAAGGTCGCGGATGAGATCGAATGTTGCGTCCCGGTCGTTGAGGTCGCAAAAGATCCACCGGTTTTCCGGGAGGACACTTAGATGCCTCGCCTCCGGAATGAAGTAGGTTCCGAAGATGGGGACCTGGAGGGGAAGCAGCTCCCGTATGAGATAGGCGCCGACAAATCCCTCGGCGCCCGTGATGAGGATGGGAGAAGAGGCAGGATTGGTCATCTCACGCGTCGTTCTGGGATTGAAGGTCCTTGAGGTCATGGTCCACCATCATGGTGATGAGGGTGCGGAAATCGACTTCGGGTTTCCATCCCAGGACCTCTCTTGCCTTTGTGGAATCCCCCACGAGGAGATCCACCTCGGCGGGGCGGAAAAAGCGCTGATCCGTTTTCACATAATCGTGCCAGTCCAGGTCGACGTGGGAGAAGGCGATCTCCACCGCCTCCTCAACGGAGTGGGTTTCCCCCGTGCAGACCACGTAATCATCCGGATTGGGTTGTTGAAGCATGAGCCACATGGCCTTGACGTAGTCCCCCGCGTATCCCCAGTCCCGCTTCGATTTCAGATTTCCAAGCCGAAGTTCCTTGGCGAGCCCCAGCTTGATTTTTGCCACGGTGTAGGAGATCTTGCGCGTGACAAATTCCATGCCTCTTCGGGGAGATTCGTGGTTGAACAGGATGCCGGAGCAGGCGAAGAGATTATAGCTCTCGCGGTAGTTTACGGTGATCCAGTGGGCATAAACCTTGGCGACCCCGTAAGGGCTTCGGGGATAGAAGGGGGTCTTTTCGCTCTGGGGCACCTCGCGGACCTTCCCGAACATTTCACTGCTGCTGGCCTGGTAGAATCGGATAGAGGTGTCCACCATCTTGATGGCTTCCAGCATCCGGGTGACTCCCAGACCCGTGATCTCCCCCGTGAGGAGAGGCTGGTTCCAGGAGGTCGGGACGAAGGACTGGGCGGCGAGGTTGTAGACCTCGTGGGGACGAATTGTATCGAGGGCGTGGAAGAGGGAGTTCTGGTCCAGGAGGTCTCCCTGGACAATCTCGATGGTATCCATCAGGTGCGCGATTCTCTCGAATTTCTCCGTGCTGGCACGCCGGACAATGCCGTAGACCTCGTATCCCTTTTCCAGCAGCAATTCGGCGAGGTAAGACCCGTCCTGCCCGGTGACACCGGTAATCAGGGCTCGTTTCATAAGGGCTCCTTTTTCATAGATATTCTTTGAGCTTTCCCTCGATCAGTCCCCTGATTTCGTTGAGCCGGGCCTCGGTTGTGGCCTCGAACCGGAGGACGATAACGGGTTGCGTGTTAGACGGGCGGACCAGCCCCCATCCATCGTTGAAGATGACCCGGACCCCATCCACGTCGACGAGTTCGTAGCCGTTTTTTACAAAATAATCCTTGACGGCGGCCACCACGTCGAACTTCTTCTCATCAGGGCATTCAACCCGGAGCTCCGGGGTGGAGTAAGTCTTGGGGACGTCAGCGAGCATTTCGGAGACGGTGCGTGTGTCACGCGAGAGCATTTCCAGGAGGCGGAGCGAGGCGTAGATGGCGTCGTCATAACCGAAGTAACGGTCCGCGAAGAAGATGTGGCCGCTCATTTCGCCCCCGAGGAGGGCCTTTTCTTCCCGCATCTTCTTTTTGATAAGGGAGTGTCCCGCCTTCCACATGATGCCTTTGCCCCCGTTTTTCTTGATGTCTTCATACAGGTTCATGGAGCATTTCACCTCGGAAACGATGGTGGCCCCGGGGTGCTCGGAGAGGATGGCACGGGAGAAGAGAATCATCAGTTGGTCCCCCCAGATGATGTTGCCCTTGTCGTCCACAACGCCGATCCGGTCCGCGTCTCCGTCGTATCCGATGCCCAGGTCCGCGTTACCGCCGGTGACCTTTTCTATCAGGAAGCGCATGTTCTCCGGGATGGTGGGATCGGGATGGTGATTGGGGAAATGGCCGTCCATGTCGCAGAAGAGGCACGTAACGTCACAGCCGAGTGCCTCCATCACGGGTGCCGCGATTACGCCTCCCGTTCCGTTACCCGCGTCCAGGATGACCTTCAGGGGACGGGCAAGCTTGATGTTCTCCTTGAGATAGGTCACGTATTTATCCGTGATGGGTAAAATCTCAGCATCTCCGTTTCCGTCGACGAAGTTACCCTCTTCGATAATCTCTCTCAGGTGCTGAATGTGGGGCCCGTAAATGGTTTCCTTGCCGACGCAGACCTTGAAGCCGTTGAATTCCGGGGGATTGTGGCTTCCCGTGATCATGAGCCCCCCGTCCACCTCCAGGTTGAAGAGGGCGAAGTAAAGCATGGGAGTGGGGCAGACACCAATATCAATGATGTGGCATCCGGAAGCCGTGAGGCCCTTGACGAGGTTGTCCCTCAGGCGGTCGGAGCTGAGCCGGCAGTCTCTCCCGAGGGCGATCTTAGGGGCCGGGATTCCCTTTTCCTTTATCATCATGGCTGCGTATCCCCGCCCCAGGCTTTCAACGACCTCGGGCGTCAGGTCTTCATCGACCCGGCCGCGGATATCATATTCTCTAAAAATCTGCGGATTCATTCTGGTTTTCCTCCTTGTGAAAGTTAGCCTACTTTACTCGAAATGGGGGAGGGTTTCAAGGGTAAGACGGGGAGGAAAGAGAGTTAAAGGAGATAAATGATCCACCCTGCCCATGCCAGGAAAATTCCAGAAATAATAAGAAGGTCTCTCGTTTTTAAGGGGGGAAGCGGGGTTTCGGCCAGGACCAGTATGCCTTCCGCGTATCCGCGCAGGACGAGGCATTGCACCCAAAGGCCCATTCCCGAGACCTCGGCCCTGAGGATCAGGGGAATATGCCGGAGTCCCTTCAGCGTTTTCCCCAGCCTGCCCGGTTCATCCCTGACGGCTTCCGAAACCCGGAACTTCCAGGAAGCGGGCAGGATTCGCAGCCAGCGAACGATGAGGAAGAGGGACAGAATCCATAGTCGAAGATTCAATTTTTTAAAAGGCGGAAAACGGCCGAGACGCTCCAGGAGCTGGAACAGGAAACGGCTGGGGATGCCTGAGGTGATTACAAAAGAGAGGTAAAAGAAGAAGCCCAGTTTTTGCATGATCCAGGCGCCCTCGCGCAGCCCCTCTTTCGTCATATAAAGGGGCCCCACGTGCCAAAGGATGGTCCCGGGCGTGAAAAAGGCATGGAGAATGAGGGCGAGAATCAAAAACGGGAGGATCCCGGTCATCTTCAATAGGGGTTTCCAGGGATGGGGGCAACCGGCAAGCGAGAAGAGCAGGGCCACAATCCACGGGATAAGGACGAATCTCCAGGCATCTTCCGGGAGGGTGAGGAAAAAAACCAGGAGAGAAAGGGTTCCTGCGAGGAAAACCCCGGGATGAATTCGAGGCGGTGAAGAAAAAAGAGGGAAAGAAGAAATCGTCAGTATTTTCTTCTTTCCCTCTTTCACAGGATGTTACTGTGGGTTATTCGGTCGAGGAGGCTTCTGCGATGGCAGCCTCTTTCTCATCGAGCTTCTCTTTCAAAAGGGCCCCGAAGTTGGAACTGGCTGCCTCCTTCTTTTCAGTGTAATGGGAATATTCCACCTTGTCGTCCATGGCCTTCCGGGCCTTGAGGCTCAGACCGATCTTTCTTTCCGACTTGTTGAGGTTGATGACCACGGCCTCAACGGTATCTCCCACGGAGACCACGTCGGAGACCTTTTCCACCTTGGAGTTGCTCAATTCAGAGATGTGAATCAGGCCCTCCAGGTCATCACCGATATCCACGAAGGCCCCGAAATCGGTCAGGTTGGTGACAACCCCGTTGACCACCGTCCCGATGGGGAACTTCTCGTCAATCGTATCCCAGGGGTTCGGCATGAGCTGCTTGATGCCCAGGGAAAATCTTTCATTTTCGCGGTCGATTTTCAGGACGACCGCCTCGATCTCCTGGCCTTTTTTATAGATGTCGGCGGGGTTTCGAATCTTCTTGGTCCATGACATGTCGGAGACGTGAACCAGGCCGTCGACCCCTTCACCAAGCCCCACGAAGACACCGAAGTTTGTCACGGTCTTGATGCGGCCCACGATCTTTGTCCCCACGGGATACTTTTCTTCCACCACCTGCCAGGGATCTTTTTCGAGCTGTTTCATGCTCAGGGAGATCCGCTTTTTATCGGGATCAACCCCGATGACTTCCACTTCCACCATTTCGCCCAGGTCAACGATCTTGGATGGGTGACGGAGTTTCTTGCCCCATGCCATCTCCGTGACGTGGACCATGCCCTCGACACCTTCTTCCAGTTCGATGAAGGCGCCGTAATCCGTGATACTGACAACCTTTCCCTTGGTCCGCATACCGATGGGGTATTTTTCTTCTATGTTCTCCCACGGATCAGGAGTCAACTGTTTCAGACCGAGAGAGACCCGCTGCCGTTCCGGGTCATACTTGATGACCTTGACCTTGATGACATCGCCGATGCTGAGGATCTCCGAGGGATGATTGATCCGTCCCCAGGACATGTCCGTGATATGGAGAAGCCCATCGAGCCCGTCCAGGTCAATGAAGGCGCCATATTCCGTGATATTCTTGACGACCCCGTCCAGAACGATACCCTCCTCGATTTTCTCAAGGAGTTCCTTCCGTTTCTTTTCGCGCTCTTCTTCAAGGAGCGCGCGCCTCGAGATAACGATATTATTCCGTTTTTCATTGAGCTTCAGGACCTTGAAGGTAAAACGCTGTCCCACGAGTTCATCCATGTTACGAATAGGCCGGATATCAATCTGGGAACCGGGCAGAAAGGCAATGACGCCCCCGATGTCAACGGACATGCCACCCTTGACGCGGGCCACGATGGTGCCCTCGATGACTGCTCCCTCGTTGCAGGCCTTCGTGATTTCACGCCAGGCCTTGATTTTATCCGCTTTATCCTTGGAAAGATGAATGATTCCCTCGTCATCTTCTCGGGATTCCACGAGGACTTCTACCTTCTCTCCCTCACTGACGGTTAGATTTCCCTGGTTGTCCTTGAATTGAGAAATGGGAATTTCACCTTCTGACTTATATCCCACATCGACCAGGACGGCGTCCGGGTTGATGCTGATGACCGTGCCCGTGACAATGGCCCCTTCTTCTATCTGCTTCAGACTTTCTTCGTAAAGCGCTTGGAACGATAATTCACTGTCTTTCTCGTCTTCTCCCTCCTTCTCTAAAATTTCGTCCTCCTTTACTTCTTCCGTAAAAGTGTTGAACATAAAAAGTTACCCCCTACCTGTTTTTGGCCCTTTCGGCCTGTCTCTCGTACCATACTTCCAGGATGAAAAAAAGGGTTTCTCCTGAAAGTCTTGGCACAAGAAACTCTTATATACGAAAAAAAACCTATTTTCAAGTGTCCTTTGAGAATAGTAGGTAACAATGAGAAATTTTTTAAGATATTTAAGGA
>CAZPTH010000095.1:0-8644 GCA_964589315.1 uncultured Thermodesulfobacteriota bacterium | reverse complement strand
TAAAGGAGCCCATCCATGTCTGACAAAATAAAAAAAGTTGTTCTTGCCTATTCAGGGGGGTTGGATACCTCCATCATCCTGAAATGGCTGACGGAAACCTATCACTGTGAAGTCATCGCCTTTGCCGCGGATTTGGGGCAGGGGGAGGAACTGGCGCCCGTGGAGGAAAAGGCGAAGAAGACGGGGGCCAGCAAGGTCTATATCGATGACCTGAAGGAAGAGTTCGTTCGGGACTTCGTCTTCCCCACTATCCAGGCGGGGGCCATCTACGAGGGGACCTACCTCCTGGGAACCTCCGTGGCCCGGCCCCTCATCGCGAAGCGGCAGATCGAAATTGCCCACCAGGAGGGCGCCGACGCGGTGGCCCACGGGGCGACGGGAAAGGGGAACGACCAGGTCCGGTTCGAGCTGACCTATCTCAGCCTCGATCCCCACATCAAGGTCATCGCGCCGTGGCGGGAGTGGTCTTTCCGCTCCCGAAGCGACCTCATCGCCTACGCGAAGGATCACGGGATCCCGGTGCCGGTGACCAAGGAGAAGCCCTACAGCAGCGACCGGAATCTCCTGCACATCAGCTTCGAGGGCGGGATCCTGGAGGATCCCTGGAACGAGCCCCCGGAGGACATGTTCGTGATGAGTGTGGCCCCCGAAAAGGCGCCGGATACCCCGCGGTATCTCGAGATCTCCTTTGAAGAGGGAATCCCCGTGGCGGTGGACGGAAACCGTCTCTCCCCGGCCACCCTGCTGGCGACCCTGAACGAGATCGCGGGGGAAAACGGGATCGGACGGGTGGACATGGTGGAGAATCGCTACGTGGGGATGAAGTCCCGTGGCGTCTATGAGACCCCCGGGGGGACAGTCCTCCACATCGCCCATCGGGCCATGGAATCCATTACCCTGGACCGGGAGGTCATGCACCTGAAGGACAAGCTGATGCCGAAGATCGCGGAGCTCATCTACTACGGCTACTGGTATGCCCCGGAGATGGAGATTCTCTGGAAGACTGTCCGGGAGACCCAGAAAGAGGTCACCGGGGATGTCCGGCTGAAACTCTACAAGGGGAACTGCATGGTGGTGGGACGGCGCTCCCCTTACTCCCTCTACAGCGAGGACTTTGCCACCTTTGAGGCCGATGAGGTCTACCGGCAGAGCGACGCGAGCGGTTTCATTCGTCTGAACGCCCTGAGGCTGCGGATCCGGAAACTCATGGAAGCAAGCAGGAGGTAGGAGCTTAAAGATGATCCCCAAGTACGAACCGGAAACAATCGAACCCGCCTGGCAGAAGCGCTGGGAAGAAGACAATCTGTTTAAGGTCACGGAAGACCCTGCGAAAAAGAAGTTCTATCTCCTGGAGATGTTTCCCTATCCCTCCGGGAAGATTCACATGGGACACGTCCGAAACTACTCCATCGGCGACGTGATGGCCCGTTTCCTGCGGATGCGGGGATTGAACGTGCTTCACCCCATGGGGTGGGACGCCTTCGGGATGCCGGCGGAGAACGCGGCGATCCAGCACGGGATTCATCCGAACGTGTGGACGCATCAGAATATCGAGGCCATGCGGGCCCAGTTGAAGCGCATGGGGTTCAGCTACGACTGGGACCGGGAGCTGGCCACCTGTGAACCGGAATACTACCGCTGGGAACAGTTGATTTTTCTCAGGATGGTCGAGAAGGGCCTGGCCTATAAAAAGAAATCGACGGTGAACTGGTGCGAGTCGTGCCAGACGGTCCTGGCCAACGAGCAGGTGGAGGCGGGCAAGTGCTGGCGGTGCCATCAGGAGGTGACGACCAAGGAGCTGGACCAGTGGTTCTTCCGGATCACCGCCTACGCCGATGAGCTTCTGGAGTATTGCGACAAGCTGCCCGGCTGGCCCGAGCGGGTCCTGACCATGCAGAAGAACTGGATCGGCAAGAGCTTCGGCGTGGAGGTGGACTTCCCCATCAAGGGCCGGGACGCGGCCATCCGGGTCTTCACCACCCGCCAGGACACCCTCTTCGGCGCGACCTTCATGAGCCTGGCACCGGAACATCCCCTGTCCCTGGAACTGGCGAAGGACACCCCCCAGTTCGAGGCGGTCCGGGACTTCGTGGAGCGCACCAAAAGCCAGGACAAGATCGTCAGGTCCTCCGAGGATCTGGAAAAGGAAGGGGTCTTCACCGGCGCCTACTGCGTCAATCCCCTGACCGGGTGGGATATGCCCATCTACGTGGCCAATTTCGTCCTCATGGAATACGGGACGGGGGCGGTCATGGCGGTGCCGACCCACGACCAGCGCGACTTCGAATTCGCGAAGAAATACGATCTTCCCCTCGTGGTGGTGATTCAGCCGGAGGGGGAGACCCTCGATCCCGAAACCATGGAGGCGGCCTACACGGAGGACGGGGTGCTCGTCAATTCAGGGCCGTTCGACGGGCTGCCGAACCGGGAGGCCATGGAGAAGATCGCCGATTACCTGGAAGAAAAGGGAATCGGGAAACGGACGGTGCAGTACCGGCTCCGCGACTGGGGCATCTCGCGCCAGCGCTACTGGGGCGCGCCCATTCCCATCATCTACTGCGAGGACTGCGGGATCGTTCCCGTGCCCGAGGAGGACCTCCCGGTGGTCCTTCCCCTCGACCTGGAGGTGGGCAAGGAGGGCCAGTCACCGCTTCCCAAATCGCCCTCATTTTACGAAACGACCTGCCCCAAATGTGGAAAGAAGGCCCGGCGTGAAACGGACACGATGGATACCTTCGTGGAATCTTCCTGGTATTATGAACGTTACGCCTCGCCCCGATATGACAGGGGAATGTTCGATCCCGGGGCGGTAAAGTACTGGCTCCCCGTGGATCAGTATATCGGCGGCATCGAACACGCCATTCTGCATCTCCTCTATTCCCGGTTCTACACCAAGGTCCTGCGGGATTTCGGCCTGGTGGACTTCGATGAGCCCTTCACGAATCTCCTCACCCAGGGGATGGTCATCAAGGACGGGGCCAAGATGTCCAAGTCCAAGGGGAACGTGGTGGACCCCAATTACCTCATCGAGAAATACGGCGCGGACACGGCACGCCTCTTCAGCCTCTTCGCGGCGCCGCCGGAGCGGGATCTCGACTGGAGCGACCAGGGGGTCGAGGGAAGTTATCGCTTCCTGGGCCGGGTCTGGCGCCTCGTCATGGAGAACCTGGAGGTCCTGAAAGGGGCGCCGGTGGAGGTGGGGACGGACAAGGCCTCACAAGATCTCCATCGCAAGACCCACCAGACCATCAAGAAGGTCACGGAGGACGTGGGCCGGTATCACTTCAATACCGCCATCAGCGCGGTGATGGAACTGACCAACGCCGTTTACGGCATCCTCCCCCTGAACGGGGAAACGGCCGGGGCCTTTCAGGAGGCGGTTACCTCGATCTTGATTCTCCTTTCCCCCTTTGTTCCCCATATCACGGAGGAGTTGTGGCACCGGATCGGAAAGACGACGTATCTCCTTGAGGAACCGTGGCCGGGGTTTGATCCGGAAGCGGCGAAAGAGGAGGAGATCACCATCGTGGTTCAGGTTAACGGGAAGCTGCGGGACCGCCTGGTTCTGCCGGCGGATGTGGGGGAGGATCAGGTCAAAGAGACGGCCCTGGCCCAGGAAAAGGTCAAAAAATATGTCGAGGGGAAGACCGTTCGGAAGGTCATCTACGTCCCGAAAAAACTCCTCAACATCGTGGTCGGTTGAGACGAGATGGGGTTCACCTTGTCATTCGGTATGCCTTGTGGTAGGAAAAGGGGAACCTTCTGAAGGAGAAGCCTATGCGTAATCGTTTTCTGTTAAAGGGGTTGGGCGTATTCTTGATGATTTCGTTCCTTGTGGGGTGTGGCTATCATTTCAAGGGAAAGGCAAACAACCTTCCCAAGGATATCAAGACCATCAGCATCCCCATCTTCGAGAACAAGACCTCGGAAACCAATATCGAAAACCTTTTTACGAATGCCCTGATTGCCCAGTTTGTCCGGAGCAAAGAGTTTAAGATTGTGGATGTGGATAAGGCGGATGCCGTTATCTACGGCGTGCTGAAGGAATATCATAATGAAACGTTGACCTATTCCGGAGGAGGGAAGGTCTCCCAGTACCGGGTTCGGGTCGTGGCCGAGGTTTCCCTGGTACGGCCGAAAACCGGGAAGGTGATCTGGCGGGCCAAGCATCTTTCGGAGTTTGAAGATTACGATGCCTCCACGAATACGATTGAAAACGAAGCCAACAAGGAGAAGGCCATCCGGCGCCTTGCGAAGTTCATGGCGGAAATCATTCATGACCGGATGCTGGAGAATTTTTAACCAGGGTACCTGGGATCACTTCTTGAAATCGCTTGGATAAAGGGGATCCTCCATAGGGATCCCTTTTTGGTGTGAAGATGGTCAGAGAACAACGGCTCGAACACCTGTTAGCCTTCATGTCGAAGGGTGAATCGCCCCCTCCGGTCGTTATTGCCTATGGCCCCGATCAATACACCCGTGATCAGGTGATTTCCCGGGCCTGTGAGATATGTCTGCCGGGGGAGCGGGACCGGGTCTTTGGGCTGGAGGAATACGAGGCCAATGAGGTGGATCCTCCCCGGTTTTTGGGGGCCTTGAGGACGATACCATTTGGGTTGCCTCGAAAGGTCGTGATCCTCCGCCGTTTCGAACTGGCCGCAGGGTCCGTTAAGAAGGCGGACAGGGCAAAAGGAGAGGCCGGGAAAAAGGTGACCCCTCTGGAAGAGGCCTTGATAAAATATTTCAGGCATCCTTCCGGAAGAACGATTCTCCTGATATCCTCTTCCCTCGAATTAAAAAAGTCTCACCCCCTTGTTCGTGCCCTCCCGGGTAATGCCGTTCTGGTCCCATGCATGGGATTTCGGGGGCATGATGCTGTCGCCTTTGTCAGGGAGAAACTACGGGAGATGGGTAAAAAGGCATCTGTCTCCTGGATTGAGCAGTTTGTGGAGATCTGCGGGTCGGATGCGCAGAAACTTGCCGGAGAACTTGAGAAAATTGCCCTGTTTTCCGGGGATCGTTCAGACCTGAGAGATGAAGACATGGTCATCGTCTCGGCCGGGGAGTTTTCGCGGGATGTCTTCGCCTTGCTGGATGCCATTGCGCAGCAAAGATCTGACCTGGCGGTGGAAATCATGCGGGAGATCGTGAAGTCGGGGGAACCTCCCTTGAAGGTCCTTTCCGTCCTTTTGTGGCATTATCGCCTGATTGCCAAGGCCCACAGGCTGGAAAGGTTTGGAAGAGCGGGAGACGATATTCGGATACATTCCTCGAGGTTTGTGGTGCGGAAGGTGACACAGCACGCCCGTCGGATATCATCTGCCAGCCTACGGACCATTTTCTCCCGATTGAAGGAGACCGACAAGGAGCTCAAGGGAAGCCGTCTGCCCCCGATCCATGTGATGGAGACCCTTGCCTATTTCCTTTCATGTCGTGATGTGCATCTTGAGACCGCTCCGTTAGGCTGAAACGGGGATCTTAACGGAGAGACGGCTTGGGCGAAGAAATACGTCATGTCATTCTCATCGGGATGCCCGGGGCCGGGAAGAGTACCGTCGGAAAATTTCTTGCCAGGGCGTTAGCCATGAAATTTATTGATACGGATACCCTCATTGAAGAAAGACTGGGCCGGTCTCTTCAGGATATTGTCAACAGGGAGGGACATTTAGCCCTTCGTGAGATTGAGGAAGAGACCCTCCTCTCTTTTGATCCCACCAGGTATGTGGTGGCGACCGGAGGGAGCGCTGTTTACAGTCGTTCTGCCATGGAACACCTGAAGGCGGGGGGCGTAACGGTCTTTCTGGACGTGGATCTGGAGACCCTTGAATCCCGAATAGATGATTTTGGCGAAAGGGGGATTGCGAGGCGGCCTGGTCAGAGCTTTGCAGAGCTCTTTGATGAGCGGTATCCCTTATACACGCAGTACGCGGATATCACGATTCACAACGCGGGGCTGACGCCAGAGGCGGCCTGTGACAAAATTATTGCGGAGTTAAAACGGCGTGGGAAGGTGATTCCCGATCAGGTAACGTTTGAGGTAGGATGAAAAAACATGGCGCAGCGAAGGGAATCCCCGCTGCGCCCTAATTTTTTAGGCTTGTTTTTTTAAGATGCCCGCAGGCCATTAACCTGATGGGTCAACCGTGAGATCTTCCTTGCCGCGGTCCTTTTATGGATGACCCCCTTGGAGGCTGTTTTCGCGATAATTCGGGAGGCCTCCCTCAAACGGACCTCAGCCATCTCGGGATCTTTTTGCTTTACGGCTTCCCGAACGCGCTTGATAAAGGTTTTCATGCGGGTCCGGTAAAATTTATTTCTGAACGTGCGTTTCTCCGTCTGACGGATACGCTTCCACGCTGATGGATGATTAGCCAAACTATTCTTCCTCCTTTTTACTTAGTGCGCTATCACCTATAATAAAAATCATGGTTTGTCAAGCCTCGACGACGGCGTAAATTCAGGGACAGGGAAAGGGTAAGTTTCAT
Organism: uncultured Thermodesulfobacteriota bacterium; assembly: GCA_964589315.1. Classification (GTDB taxonomy): domain Bacteria; phylum Desulfobacterota; class S145-22; order S145-22; family S145-22; genus JAOZMY01. Next base: position 2,159 of record CAZPTH010000095.1, on the reverse strand, counting down.
TCCACGAAAAGGTTGAACAACCAGGGAATGAAGGCCGAAATCCGCGAGGACCAGATAGGAGGCCAGGATGGGGTCAAATTTTTGTTCTGGGGAAATTTCTTTAGGGCTGTTTGTCATTTAAAAAATCCGGGAAATTTCGGGCCTACCTGTTCTGACGGCCTATTCCGCAAGGACTTCCTTGACCGCAATCCCCAAGGTTTTAATGCTGAAGGGTTTTCTGAGAAACCTGGCGACCCCGAGATTCAATGCGGTTTTAATCTTGTCACTTTCAGAGAACCCACTGATAAGAATCGTTTTTTGACCTGGATGTATCTTGATGATTTCAGTATAGGTTTCGAGTCCGTCTATCCCCGGATCCATCAACATATCCAGTAATACCAGATCGACTTTGTGATCTCGAAGGAATTCCAGACCCTCTTCGCCACTTTTGACCGTTTTTACCTCGTATCCCAGGTGGTTGAGAATCCGCTGGCTGATGTCTCTTTGAATAGGCTCATCATCAATGACCAGGATTTTCCCTGTTCCCCTGAGATCCATGACTTCACCTGGGTGGCTTTCCGCGCGCTTTCTCTGCGTGGCCGGAAGATAGATGGTGAAGGTTGTACCTTTTCCTTCCCTGGTATCAATGGTTACGGTGCCTCCGTGTTCATGAACCGTGTTCCAGACAACGGCCAATCCCAGGCCGGTTCCGCTGCGCCCCATGACCTTCTTGCTGTAGAATGGTTCAAAGATGTGGTTGATGTCTTTCTCAGAAATACCGGGGCCGTTATCCATAATTTTCAAGATGACATATTGTCCCGGTTGAAGGAGCTCCGTGCCCGGCGGGGACTCCGACTGGCCGATGAGGCATGTAGCCGTGGAAATGGTAACCTGTCCTTTATCTTCGATGGCTTCAAAGGCGTTGTTGACCAGATTCATCAAAACTTTTTGCATGTGCACGGTGGAGAGGTAACAGTCAGGCAGGTCCGGCTCAAGGTCTACGATTAACTCAATTTCGGGATACCGTACCGGAAGGCTGGTATATTCCGGGGATGCGAGATAATTTTCAACCAGTTCGTTGAGGCTGATGACCTCACGTTCCGAAGCGACACCTCGGGCCACCGTCAGAAGATCGGCCACGACGGCGGCGGCGCGGTTTCCTGAGTCTCGGATGGCCTCGAGATACTTTCGAAGGTCACTTCCCTCCGGCAGTTTCATCATCAGCAATTCCGGGTAGGTGATAATCCCCGAGAGGATGTTGTTGAGGTCGTGGGCAACGCCTCCTGCCATTAGACCGATGGTTTCCATTTTTTGATGCCTTGCCAGTTGTGATTGGATCCGTTCCCGTTCCTTTTCCAGTTGGCGGCGCTCGTTGATTTCCTGCACGAGCCTGCGGTTGGTTCTCAGGAGCTGGTCTGTCCTTTTGCGCACGCGTTCCTCGAGATAGTCCCTGGCCTGGCGGACCTTCTCCCGTTCGATTTCCAGGAGGTTTTTCATGAAAAAGTTGCGACGGCTGTTGAACTCGATCAGGTAGCAGGCCAGCATCCCGATGAGATTGGCGCTGATAAGGAAAAAGTTATTGTTAAGTAACACCGCAAGTGGGGTATCGGTCTGTAATCCGACCACGAACTCATAGAGAAGGACCAGCGCGCAGCCTGCAATAGAGGCCCAGATGAAGCGCATATTGATGACGGTATAGCCGACAAAAATGATAAGGATGAGGCCGGCGTAATAGGTATAGCTGGCCGGGGGGCGTGCCAGGACGATCATCGCGATAATCCCTGCGCCTGCCAGAATTTCGACACCTGCCAGGATGGGTTGAATGATTTTGCGGAAGAATGGATGATATGTGATTATAAGGATGGTCAGAATCGCCGGGCAAACAACGGCATACCTGATCAGCCAGAAGGTAGATTTCATTTCAGGTGCGAGATATGCATCAAGGATCCCAAAGGCGGCATAGATCAGGGTGGCGAAGATGAGGGTAAGCCTGACGACCGGCAAGGCGGCGTCGAAGTATTCGTCGTTATATTCTTTTTCAAGTTCGGCCTGGGATTCACGGAAGCTAAGTGTCAGGGGGTGCAGTTGTATCTTTTCAGGTTCCGTGACGTGTGTTTCCCCCTGATCGTGTCGCTTTTGCATAATCAATTTATACTTACCTGAGGGTGAAAAGTAAAGAA
>CAZPTH010000094.1:0-8753 GCA_964589315.1 uncultured Thermodesulfobacteriota bacterium | reverse complement strand
AGTTTCTTGTCTCGTGCCCTTTCGATGTCGATTTCCGTAGTGAAGAGGACTTCTTTGTCCGGGCTTGCCCTGTAAAGAATCGTGCCATCCGGAGCGGTGAGCTGGCTCTGGCCTGTAAAGGTCAGTTCTCCATGGGGACGTTTTTCGTTTCCGAAACGGTTAGCCGTGACAGCGAAAACGCGGTTTTCCAGGCACCGGGTGATCATGGCCTGCTGGCAGTAGGGGAGGACGAGGTTGGAGGGGTGGCAGAGGATCTCCGCCCCCAGAAGGCTCAGGGTTCGCGCGACCTCCGGGAAGACCCAGTCAAAACAGACCATCATGCCGATTTTGACGCCACGGACGAGGTTAACGGTCAGGGGGAGGTCCCCCGGGTCGAAGCAATCTTTCTCCGTGTTAAAGAGGTGGAGCTTTCTATAGGTATGTAGAAGTCCCCCCGGGCCAATGAGCAGGGCGCTGTTGTAAACCTTGCCTCCGTCTTTTTCAGCGAAGCCGGTCACGAGATAAAGATCGCGAAGCCTGCACAGCTCGATCAGAGTGGTCAGGGTAGGGGAGTCTTCAGGTTCCTCTGCGAGGTCGAGTGTTTCCAGGCGATCTCTGAACAGGTAACCTGTAAAGGCCAGTTCCGGAAGGACAATGATATCGGCACTTATGTTCTGGAGGGCATTGAGAACCTTCTCGAGGTTTTTCTCAACCTGCCCGAACTGTGGGTAGAACTGGTAAAAACCGACACGGAATGATCGTGTTGCCATGGCCATTTCTTAACAATCACGGGTGTTCGTGTCAATGAAAGAGAAAATGTTTCGGTTGCGATGTGCTCAAAGATTGGATGAGCCTTGAAAATTGCCTTCTTGACAGAAGAAGACACATGTTATAGATAGTATCCTTATATGTAGGTGCCTAAAGATTATGCGGGGGATATAAATGCGAGAGTTGCCTGGAGAAGAAGTTCTGGCGAGATTGAGGCGCGAGTTTCCTTATAGTGACACAGAAATTTTTATGACATTCATCCGGATTATCCATTTGCAACATGCCGTTCCTATCCTTTTCGATCAGTATTTTTCAAAGATGGGACTGTCTAAGGCCCGGTTCATGGTTCTGGTTCAGCTTTACATGCGGGGAGGGAAAGAAGGTCTGAGTATATCGGAAATCAGCAGCTTTTACGAAGTCAGTTCCGCGACCATGACGGGGGTAGTAGATACCCTGGAGAAGGAGGGATACGTCACACGGCTCCATAGCAAGATGGACCGGAGGCGTGTCATTCTGAAGCTGACAAAGCGCGGCGAGCTGTTCATGCGACGCTTCATTCCCGTTCACTCATCGAATCTTCGGAACATGATGAGAGCATTTTCCGAAGAGGATTTGAAGAGCCTGATGCTTTTGAACGAGCGGCTCGTGGAGAGTATTGAGGCCTTTCTCGACTCGGACTCCTTGAAGGTTCCCGGGAAGGGATACGGGAATTGAATGGCGCCTGATATCAAAAAAGGGACAGAGATGAGGTGTAAGCCCTTTTCATGGGTCATGGGATTCGTGATTCTCACACTTTTTTTCTTTGGGCCTTTCGGCTGTTCGATGGCACCTCAAATGAAAAAGATCGAGGTCCCGGGAGAGAAAAGGGCCGCGTTTTCCGGGGATAAAACGGGATTACCCTTCGTGGATTCTCCCTGGTGGACCTCGTTCGGGGACGAACATTTGACCAAACTTGTTCAGACTGCCCTGAAGCAGTCCCCCGATGCCCGCCACGCGCTCCTCAATGTGGAGGCCTTTCGCCAGCAGGTCATCATTGCCCAGGCGCCTTTACTTCCCGGTATCGATTTCAGGGGGGATATCGGGCGAAGCCGGCAGCCGACCTATGACCGAAGGGGAAACAGGAAAGGGGAAGAATTCAACAATTTCGGTCTCCTGTTGACGGCGTCTTACGAGGTGGATCTATGGAAAAAGATTGCCAATTCAGCGGAGATGGCTCGCCTCGCACTGCTGGCATCCCAGGAAAACCTGAACACGGTTTACCAGACCTTGACGGCAAATGTCAGCAGGCTCTACTTCGAGATTTCAGAACAGGAGGCAGAACTGCCCATCTGGGAGCAACTCCACAAGGTCACGAAACTCCAGGCGAACGACGCGAAACGGGGATATTTCAACGGGATCATGGACGGGAATACCTACCTTTCAATCCAGCAGAGGGAGGAGAAGGCACGTCAGGACCTCTACGCGAACCGCAGGAAGCTGGCGGTCTCACGGTTTGGTCTGAACACCCTCATGGGGAGGGAGCCGGCGGCCTCCCTTACGGTGTCTCCTTTTACGACCTTTGAAAAGGGCCTTGCCCTGGTACCCGCGGGGTTGCCATCAAAATTATTGGAACGGCGCCCTGATGTGAGGATCGCCGAATTGCGGGTACGCCAGGCCCTGCTCAACATCGGGGTCAAAAAGGCGGCGCTGCTTCCCGCTCTCACCCTCACGGTTAATGGGGGTTACCGGAGTCCCGAGCTTTCAGATCTGACGAGCGGAAGTTCCAAAGTCTGGGCCCTCCTGGGGGGATTGGTGCAACCCATTTTTCACCGGGGGGCCAAGAAGGCGGCAGTCAGGAAGGCAGAGATCGAGGCGCAGATGGCCGTGGAAACCTACCGGAAGGTGGCCCTCAATGCCTTCCGGGAGGTGGAGTCGGCCCTGGCCATTTACGAGGAGCTGTCCCGGCAGTTGGAACAGGAAGAACAGGCCTATCGGAACGAGACCATCGTATACCGGAGAGTTCATAATGGATATCTGTCCGGGACCCGGTCGTTCCAGGAGTTTCTGTCCGCAAAGATTTCCCTTTTGAGCAGGAAAATTATCGTGTCGCGACTCGTTCTTGGATTGCTGCAAAATCGTGTTCAGCTTTTCACGGCCTTGGGTGTTGGAACCAGGGAGTTTACCAGGATTACAGGGGATCAGCATGAATAAATTGAAGGTTATTCTGCCCATTTTTCTTATCATCGTGGCCGTCGTGGCGGTCACCCTGTTCGTCAAGTTCAAAAAGGTTCCCCACCGAAAGAGGGTCCGCTATGAGGGTCCCCTCGTTTCCGTGGAAGTGGCCCATCGGGTTAAGAAGCCCATCGAGATCATAGGGTTCGGGACGGTAAAACCTGAGCATACCCTGGACTTGGTCCCACAGGTCTCCGGGAAGGTTATGACCATTTCGCCAAATTTTATCGATGGGGGATTCGTGAAAAAGGGAGAGGTCCTTGTCCAGATAGAACGTGCCGATTTCGAGATTGCCCTGAAACGGGCCGAGGCGGCCCTCCTTGCCAAGGACGTCAACTATAAGAAGGCCTTGAAACAGGCTCACATCGCGAAAAAAGAGTGGGAGGATATCTTAGGCGTCCTTGAGAGTAAAAATGTGGTTCCCAATGCCTTGACCCTGTACCTCCCTCAGCTTAAAGCGGCCAAGTCGGCCTATGACGCCGCGGTGGCGGATGTGCGCCTTGCGAAGTTGAACCTTGAACGGACCACGTTAAAGGCCCCTTACGACGCCCGGGTTCTCAGGCGTCTCACCGACCTGGGTCAGTTCGTTTCGAAGGGAAAGGTTCTGGGCACCCTGTTTTCCACGGACGTAGCGGATGTGGTGGTTCCTCTCCATCCCCAGGACGTGGCGTGGCTGAAGGTGCCTGCCCAGGCAGTTGTTGTCTCCACCCTGAGGGGAAAAGCCATACGTTACCCCGCCAGGTTGGTAAGGACGGAAGGACAGATCGATCCGAAATCGCGGATGCTGCATGCCGTTGTCCAGGTGAAGCAGCCGTACAAATTTACCCCTCCCCTGGAAAATGGGGATTTCGTTACAGCGCGCATCAAGGGAAAAGAGGGTGAGGGGGTCTGGATTTCTGCCAAAGCGGAAAGGGATGGGAAGGTCTGGATCGCTCGTGACGGAAAGCTCCGGGTACGGAAGGTTCAGGTTCTCTATCGGAAAAAGGAAACGGTCTTTGTCACCGGTCTGGAGGATGGGGACGCGGTGATTACCACCTCCCTTTTCGCCGTGGCGGACGGCATGAAAATACGGGTGAGAAAGGCCACGAAGAAATGAAAAGCGCGATCCGATGGATGGTGGAAAACCCCGTTTCCGCCAATCTCCTCCTGGTGTTCATCATCGGGTTTGGGATTCTGCAGGCCCTTTCTATCAAGAAGGAGGTCTTCCCGGAGTATTCCCTCGATATGATTTCGGTGTCGGTTCCCTACCGAGGGGCAACGCCGACGGACGTTGAAGAGGCCATCTGCACGCGAATCGAGGAGGAAATCAGCGGGCTGGACGGCATCAAAAGAATTACCTCCACGGCCCGGGAGGGGATCGGAATCGTCCTGGTGGAGGTCCAGAAGGGCTACGACGCCAAGAAGCTGCGGGACGATGTCAAGAGTGCCGTGGACCGGATCACGAATTTTCCAAAGGATATCGACCAGCCCGTCGTCACGGAGGTTTCGCGGAAGCGGGAGGTCCTGAAGGTCGTCCTTTACGGGGACGTGGACGAGCATGACCTGAAGCGGGCAGGAGAGCGTCTGCGGGATGACCTGGCCTCACTGAAAGGTATCTCCCTCGTGACGCTGGACGCGGTGCGCCCCTACGAGGTTTCCATCGATGTTTCGGAACGGATGCTGGAGAAGTATGGCCTCTCCATCCCGAGAGTGGCGGCCATCGTGGCGGCAAACTGCCGGGATATCCCGGCGGGAAAGATCCGTCAGAAGGGGGAAGAGATCCTGGTCCGGACCAAGGGGCTGAAATATACCCGCACCGACTTCATGGATATTCCCGTGATCCGGGATTCTTCCGGGGGATATATTCGGCTGGCCGATATCGCCCGGATTGTGGATGGGTTCGAGGAGACGGATTCTGCGACCTTCTTCGACACTGAGAGCGCCGTGCTGGTCAAGGTCTACCGCATTGGCGAGCAATCCGCGCTCGATATCGAGAAAACCGTGAAACGGAATCTCCCGAGACTTGCCGAGACCCTGCCAGAGGGGATTCATTATCAGATCACCAACAACCGGGCCCAGATTCTCAGGGACCGTCTTGACCTCCTCGTCCGAAACGGAAAATACGGGTTGATCCTGGTGGTTCTGCTGCTTGCCATGTTCCTGGAGCTTCGCCTCGCCCTGTGGGTCGCCATGGGAATTCCCGTCGCCTTTTTCGGGGCCTTTATTCTCCTTCCGTATTTCGGGGTTTCCGTCAACATGATTTCCCTGTTTGCCTTCATTATCTGTCTGGGAATCGTGGTGGACGACGCCATCATTGTCGGGGAGCATATCTTCACGAAAATCCAGAACGGGGTTCCCCGCAAGGAGGCCGCCGTGGAAGGGGCCTACGAGATGGCGGCACCGGTCATCCTGACGGTGCTGACCACAATCGCCGCGTTCCTGCCGCTTTTGTTCGTTACCGGCATCATGGGAAAGTTTATGTTTGCCATCCCGGTGGTGGTGATTTCTGTCCTTTCCATCTCCCTGGTGGAGGCCATCTTTATTTTGCCTTCGCACCTGGCACACCTGAAGGAGCGCAAGGAGAGCCATATCGTTCGGTTCCTGCCGAAATATTTCGACCGGTGGATGGACCTGTTTATCGAGAAAATCTATCAGCCGATTTTAAGGGTATGCATCTCCTGGCGTCACACGGTCGTGGCCCTGGGGATCTTGTTACTCTTCCTGACGATCGGCTACATCGCGTCGGGGAGGATGAAGATTGTTTTCTTTCCCAAGGTGGATGCGGATTTCGTCATCGCCGAGGTAAAACTTCCCGAGGGCGCCAGCGCCGATCAGACTCTCCAGGTGGTGAAACACCTCGCCTCGAGCGCCGAAAAGGTTCGCGCGCATTATAAAAAGAGATTTCACGCGGATATCATGAAGCACGTGGTCTTGACCGTGGCCTCGCAGCCTTACGGATCACGTCACGAGGTCACGGCCCGGTTTGCGGCAAATATCGGGGAAGTGGCCATCGAGCTGGTCGGCGCGAAGGATCGGGAAGGTATCAACAGCAATGACGTGGCAAACGTGTGGCGTCGAATGACGGGGGAGATCCCCGGGGTGGAGAGCATTACATACAACGCCAACCTCTTCTCCGGGGGGGCAGCCATCGATATCCAGCTTTCCTCAGACGATTTCAGCCAGTTGAAACAGGCCGCCGCAAGGCTCAAAAGGGAGCTGGCGCGGTTCAACGGGGTCAAAGACATCCACGACAACATCGAGGGGGGGAAACAGGAGATTAATCTGAAACTCACGCCCCGGGGCAAGGCCCTCGGTCTGGACATGATCGACCTGGGGTTGCAGGTGCGCGGGGCCTTTTACGGAACGGAGGCCGTCAGGATCCAGCGCGGGAAGGATGATGTCCGGATCATGGTCCGGTATCCCCCCTGGGAACGGAAGTCCGTGGCTGACCTCACCCGCATGAAGATAGAGACGCCGAAGGGGGTTCGGTTGCCCCTGAGGGAGGTGGCCACCTGGACAATCAAGCCGGGCTATGCCGTGATTACCCGTTCGGACCGGCGTCGGGTGGTAGATGTGAAGGCGGATGTGGTGCGTTCCATGGCCAATGCAGAGGAGATTATCAAGACGCTCCAAAACAGCTTTCTCCAGCGGCTGAAGGCCGACTACCCGGGCCTGAACTATTCACTCGAAGGTGAAGAGAAGGAACGCCGGGATTCCATGCGCAGCATGATGTACGGATTCATCGTGGCCCTGTTTCTCATCTTTGTTCTCCTCGCCATCCCTTTTAATTCCTATATCCAGCCTCTCGTCATCATGACAGCCATCCCCTTCGGTATCATCGGGGCCATTCTTGGGCACCTCCTCCTGGGGTATGACCTGAGCATCGTGAGCTTTTTCGGGATCGTGGCCCTGGCCGGTGTCCTGGTTAACGACTCTCTCGTCCTCCTGGACGCCATCAACAAGCAGGGTGCCGCCGGGGCGGAAAACAAGGTGGAGGCGGTGGTGGCCGCGTCGAAATCGCGTTTTCGCCCCGTCATCCTGACCTCCGTGACCACCTTTGGCGGATTGCTTCCCATGATTACTGAAACCTCCATGCAGGCCAGGGTGCTCATCCCCATGGCCATTTCCCTGGGATTCGGGGTCCTCTTCGCCACGGGGATCACATTGATTTTGATTCCCGCGCTTTATATGATGATCTCCAGCGAGGAAAAGGTCTGAAAGGCCCGAGGGAATGATATGGAACGTTATAAATTAAATGAACTGTGCGATGTAATTTCCTATAATTTCAGGGACGATTCACTCCTCTTGAAGGCCCTGACGCACAGTTCCTTCAGTTACGAAAAAACCAGACATCTCAGTGACAGTAACGAGGTTCTGGAGTTTCTCGGAGACGCCGTGGTGAACCTGTCCGTGGCGGCGTATCTGGTTGCCCGGTTTCCCGAGAAGAGGGAAGGGGACCTTTCCAAGATGCGGGCAGAGCTTGTCAATGAACGAACCCTTTCAGAAGTGGCGCAACATATCGGACTGGACAAGAGGCTCAGGATTGGGAAAAGCGCCCGGGCCGGGGAAGAAGCCATTCCCCGCTCCGTCCTGGCGGACGGCGTGGAGGCCCTGGTGGGAGCGGTTTACATGGATGGAGGGTATGGGGCAGCGTATGACCTGGTGATTCGCCTTCTCACCCCTTTTCTTGATAATACGGATTTTGAGAAGGGGACCGATTACAAAACACGGCTCCAAGAGTACACGCAGCGGGCATACAGGGTTCTGCCTGACTACCGTCTTGAAGAAACCATGGGCCCTGAACATCAGCGGGTCTTTGAGAGTTCTGTTTGGATAGAGGGGAAGAGGCTGGGCATCGGGAAGGGACATTCCATCAAGGCCTCCGAGCAGGCAGCGGCACGCCAGGCCCTGGAGACCCTCGGTGAAGAGGGTAATGGGGTTTAGTATTTTTAAAGGAATTTGTTGTTTAGATGTCTAACTATTGGATATTCCCGGTATTTCTTCCCAATTCAGGATGCCCGCACCGGTGTCGGTTCTGCGACCAGCATGCCGTGACTGGTGAGGCGGTTTCCCTGCCAGGGATCCGGGATTTGGAGGCCCTCTTTGAAAAGGTCAGGGGGTCGGGGAAAAACAGAGACGACCTCTCCCTCACACGCCAGATCGCCTTCTTCGGGGGTAATTTTTCCGGACTTTCCCGAGAGATTCAGGGGCGCTACCTCGCATGGGCGTCTAAAAAGGTTGCCCGTGGTCTCGTCCATTCCATCCGGTTTTCCACCCGGCCCGACGCCCTGGGGGAGGAAGAGCTTGCCTTCCTCGCGACATATCCCGTTCAGACCGTGGAGATCGGCATACAGTCGCTGGATGACGGCGTGCTTAAACGGGTTCAGAGGGGACACACCGCCGAGGAGGGAGAACGGGCCGTCGCGAAGGTGGTGGCCAGGGGCTGGGACGCGGGTGTGCAGCTCATGCCAGGCCTGCCGGGGGAGAGCCTCGAGGGTTTCCTGAAAGGCGTCGAGAGGGTAAGCCGGTGGGGCCTCCGGTTCGCGCGTCTCTATCCCGCCGTTGTCTTGAAAGGAACCGCACTCGCGACGGACTACGCGGCCGGGAAGTATCGGCCTCTTTCCCTTGAGGAGGCGGTCAGGTGGTGCGCGATGGCCTGCGACATCCTCGAAAAGGCGGGCGTGGAGGTCATCCGCATGGGGCTGCCTGCCTCCAAAAAACTGGAGGCATCCGTCGTTGCGGGACCGTATCACCCTGCCTTTGGGTTCCTCGTGCAATCCACGCGGTTCCACCGCAAAATTGAAGAAAAACTGAGG
>CAZPTH010000093.1:0-8877 GCA_964589315.1 uncultured Thermodesulfobacteriota bacterium | reverse complement strand
GTTGCTCCGTTTGCCGGTAACACGCTATAGATTTTATTCGTAAAATCAGATTTTTTTATTGACACATTTTATCGTTTTGTTATATAATATTTTGGTTTAACAAAAATTCATTATAGGAAGGAGGCGGAAAATGCATGCCGGGAGTTGTAGTCGGTGAAGGAGAATCCTTTGAAAGTGCCCTGAGAAGGTTTAACAAACAGTGCGAGAAGATGGGGATACTTTCAGAGCTTCGTAAACGGGAACATTATGAGAAGCCAAGCGTAAAAAAGAAAAAGAAGGCGTTGGCAGCAAGGAAAAGGGCCTTAAAGCGTATGCGTAAATTCAGGGATTATTAAGAGGAATTGATGCTAACGCAGAGGGTTTGAACAATGGCGCTTCTGGAAAGGATAAGGCAGGATCTTAAAGAAGCCTTGAAAAAGGGTGAGAAGGATCGCCTTTCTGTTTTACGGATGGTCCTTTCCAATATCAAGAACAGGCAGATCGAAAAGAGGGATTCCCTTGAGGACCAGGAAATCGTTCGTATTATTCAGGGCCTTGTGCGTCAGTCTCGTGATGCCATCGAGCAGTTCAAACAGGGAAACCGTTCCGACCTTGTCGCCAAGGAAGAAACCTTTATCTCCGTCTGCCAGGTTTACCTTCCCGAGCAGTTGTCCGAGGAGGCGCTTGATACCCTGATCCGTGAAACCATCCAGGAAACGGGCGCGTTAGGCCCCAAAGATATGGGCAAGGTAATGAAGGCGGTCATGCCAAAGGTGGCCGGCAGGGCAGATGGAAAGACAGTAAACCAAAAAGTCAGGGCTATTCTTTCTGAGAATAGCCCTTGATTTATCCAGATTGTTGATTATCTTTTAAATAGAATTGTTTTCAGGGTTCTGAGCGGATAAAAAGGGACAAAGCGAATTTGTCGGGAGACAGGACCTTTTCAAGGCATTAGGAAGGGGCGATTTTTCGGTCAACCTTTTGAGGGGGTCGTCCGTCTGAATTAAATGGATGAACGGACATTAACACATCTCGATTTTTACGAAATCCTCAGCATCTTTGAGGAGATGGCAAAGACGCCGGGAGGCAAGGAGGCCTTTCGGAATCTGCGTCCAAACCTCACACCCGGGGAGATCGAAGAGGTCTATCTCCAGTGCCAAAACCTGGGGGAGATCATGGACGCCATGGGCCCGTGTCCCCTCGACGGTGTCCCGGAAGCGGGAGAAATCCTCAGGCGACTGGCGATTCCGGGGGTTGTCCTCGATACGAAGGAACTCCTCGATGTGGCCCGGTTCATTGGAAAACTCCGGGAGATAGGGCTCTACTTCAAGGGGGCCAAGGAGAAGGCGCGGCTTGCCTATCCTCCCATCCTGGATCGCTGGGAGGGGATCCCCGCCCTTTATCCATTGAAATCGGTGATCGAGAAATCAATCGATCCCACGGGATACATCAAGGACCAGGCCTCGCCCCGGTTACGGGAATTGAGACGAAAGGCGGAACGCAAAAAGGGTGAAATCCAAAAAATCCTTGACCGGATGATTCATTCCAAACGGGTCGAGAGCCAGTTGGCTGACCAGTATTTTACTGTGAGAAATGGTCGTTATGTCCTCCCCATCAAGGCGGGGGCCAAACATACCCTCCAGGGGATTATCCATGACCAGTCCCAAAGCCGACTCACCGTTTTTATCGAGCCGATCGAATGCGTCGAACTGAACAATACCCTTGCCATGGCCTACCAGGAAATCGAGAGGGAGGAAGAGGCAGTCAGGCATCGTTTGACCTTAAAGGTTGCCGATCAGCTCCCCGCCCTGAGGAAGGGCTGGGAGATAGTGACAAATCTGGACGAGATAAACGCGCGGGTTCTCTTCATGACCTCCTACGAGGCGGCCCCGGTCAAATTACGGGAGACGCCCGGGTTTTCCCTCTCGCGGGCGCGCCACCCTCTCCTTTTGGCCCGGAAGGCCTCAGAGGTTGTTCCCATCGACCTTAAACTTCCCGAAGGAAAGCAGCTCATGATTATCTCCGGGGTCAACGCAGGGGGGAAGACAGTGGCCCTCAAGACCCTGGGGCTTGGACTTCTGATGACCCGCTCGGCGCTTCCCCTGACAGTAGCCCCCGGAAGCGAGGTCTTCCCTTATGACGAGGTGTTCACGGAAATCGGGGATGAACAGAGCATTGCCAATGAGTTGAGTACCTTTACCGCCCATATTCAGCACCTCAAGGAAATCATCGGAAAGAGTTCAGGGGAGAGTCTTGTCCTCATCGACGAGATCGGTGCGGGGACGGGAATGTCAGAAGGGGCCGCGCTTGCCCTGGGGATGCTGGATGTCTTGGAGGCAAGAGGGGCAACGGTGGTGGCCACTACCCACTTTGAGCACCTGAAGGGCTATGGGGCAAAAAACCCGAAAGCCCTGAATGTCTCTGTGGCCTTCGACACGGAAAATCAGGTCCCCCTTTATGCCCTCCGTTACGGCATCCCCGGCAACAGCAACGCCTTTGAAACGGCCAGGCGCCAAGGGCTCAGCCGGGAGGTCCTGGAGGCGGCCGAAAAATACCGGACACACCAGGATCGTCTCCTCACGGATCTGATGGGGGAACTGGAGACCCTGAAACGGAAGACGGACGTGGAAAGGGAGAGGATCTCTGAAGCACGGCATCAGATGGAAGACCTCAGGGACCAGTTTTACCGGGTCGCCGAGGAAATTACCCGGAAGAAAGAAGAGATTCTGAAGGCATGGCAGGTGAAGTGGGACAGGCAGATCAAGAAACAGCGGGAGACATTTCGCCAGTTGATGGAGAAAGCGAAGACCCTCACCAGGCAGGAAAGGAGAGGTTATCACGCCACTTATTCTTCTCTCGCGGGGGAATTCAATCGGGCGACCAGGGCTCCGGTCCCGCCCGCCATAGATCTGGAGGCGGAAGAAGTAACGGACCCTGGTTACCAGGCGGCGGTGGGGGATGAGGTTTTCGTCTCAAGCATCGGGAAACAGGGGCGTGTCGCCGCTATCAATCCGCATCAGGAGACAGCGGATGTGGTCGTAAAAGGTTTAAGGCTTCAGGTCCCCGTCAAGAAACTCCGTCGGGGGAAAGCCGTTGAAAAGAAATCCTCGGCCTCGTTCATCGGGGTGGAGGTCACGTCCCAGGCGGCAACGGAGTTGAACGTGGTCGGTTATCGGGTCCAGGACGCCCTCCCGGAGGTTGACAAGTTCATTGACACGGCCCTTGTTCACAACCTGAAGGAAGTGACCATTATCCACGGTGTGGGGTCGGGACGCCTCAAGAAGGCCATTCGCGAGTTTCTTTCCACCCACGAGGGGATCAAGACCTTCGCGGACGGCGATCTTCGCCGCGGAGGCCATGGTGTGACGGTGATAGAACTCCGTCCTTAGGTATAGAAGGGATAGCATGAATTACCAACAGGTCTTGGAGACCGTCAAGGATCGGATCGATATCGTTGATCTCGTTTCCGAACGGGTTCAGTTGAAGCGTCGGGGACGAAACTTCGTGGGGCTGTGTCCCTTTCATGCCGAGAAGACCCCGTCATTCACCGTGAGCCCGGAAAAACAGATGTTCTACTGCTTCGGGTGCGGGGCGGGGGGTGACGCCATTACCTTCTGGATGAAGATCGAGAATCTCGATTTTTCCGATGCGGTCAAGGACCTTGCCGATCGCCTGGGTATTGAGATGCCAAAAAAGATAACGCGGGGACCTTCCAAGTGGGAGACCTACCACGCCATTAATCGCGCGGCAAAGGATTATTTCAAGGGAATCCTCTTCGAGGAACGGCGGGGGAAAACCGCCATGACCTATCTTAAGCGTCGGGGCCTTTCCCCGGAAACGATTCAGACCTTCGAACTGGGGTATGCCCCGGGGTCCTACGGACTTGCCGAGCACCTGGAGAAAAAGGGTTTCGATTTGCGGGATGCCGCCGCCCTCGGGTTGCTCAAGAAGGTGAACGAGGGGACATTCGTGCCCGTGTTCCGAAACCGGATAATCTTTCCCATTATCGATGAGCGGGGACGGACGGTAGGGTTTGGGGGAAGGGCCCTTGGTGAGGTCCAGCCGAAATATCTCAATTCCCCGGATTCCATGATCTTCCAGAAAGGCAGGCTCTTCTACGGTGAGGCCCAGACGAAGCGGGCGATCTCGCGGGAGCGAAAGGCGGTTCTGGTGGAGGGCTACCTGGACCTTATCTCTCTTGCCCAGTTGGGAATTGGCAACGGGATTGCCGCCCTGGGGACGGCCTTTACGGATTTTCACGCCAAGCGATTGAAACGCTGGGCGGATCACGTGGTCTTGCTCTTCGACGGAGACTCAGCGGGTTACAAGGCCTCATCCCGCGCCCTCGAAAGGCTTGTGCGGGCAGGTCTTATCGCCTTTCAGGGGGTCCTTCCCGAGGGAAAGGACCCGGGAGACTTCCTGGCTCCACCGGACGCGGATGGGCTGAAGCGCGTGATCGACGCGGCAGAGGACGCCATCCTTTACAGGATTCACAGGTCCGCCAGACAGGAAACGACGGATGAAGGGATAGGAGATCAGGAGAAGCGCGTCAAGGAGGGGCTTGACTACCTGGGCCTGATCCGCGACCCGGTTCGCCTCGATCTTTATGTAAAACAGGCGTCCGAAATTTTAGGGTTGACAAAAGAAGTATTGTATGGTATAATTAAAAATTCTGAAAGGAAACTAAGTAATAACTATAATCATTCGAATGCCCAGAGGTCAGGTTTCAGCGATAAGGGCTTCGAAAAGGGGGGGGCTTGGCCCCCGAGGGGAACGAGACGTCCCTATCTGTCCGGGAAGCGGATGGAGGACGCGGAGGAAGTTTTATTGATTTCTCTCATGCAGTGCCCGGGACTTTCCCAGGAGATAAAGGAAACACAGGTTTTGGGGATGTTCCGTGACGACACGCGGCGGGCCCTTGGAAAGAACCTTTTGGAGGAAATCGAAACACAGGGAGCCGTGGAACCTTCATCCCTGGCACTCCGGCTGGATGAAAAACAGCAGGCTCTGTTTTCACGGTTGATGATAAGTGCGCATCAGTTGACCGAAAATCAGGCCAGAAAGGCCTTTTCCGATGGTCTTCGAACCCTCTATCAGAGGAACTACAAGGAAGAAATCTCCGAGTTAGACGCAAAAATCCGGGAAATGGAAAAAAATAAGGATTTCGAGGCAACGATCGCGCTATTAAAACGCCGCGAGGCGATAAAGAAAAATTATCAGAATATTATACCAAATCTTAAATCGAGGTGAGGGCATCTATGGAGAAACAAAAAGTAGATGAGGTAAAGAAACTCATTTCTATCGGGAAGGAAAAGGGCTTTTTAACCTTTGACGAGGTCAACGACCTCCTTCCTTCGGATGTCTATTCTTCCGAGCAGATCGATGAATTGCTGATGATGTTCGGGGAGATGGATATCGAGGTTGTCGACAGCCAGCAGAACATCAAGATACCGAAAAAGGATACCACACAGGACGAACAGCTCGAGCGGATCTTGGACAGCGATTTTCGGAGCACGGATCCGGTACGTCTCTATCTTCGTGAAATGGGTGCCGTGGCTCTCCTGTCACGGGACGGCGAGATCGCCGTGGCCCGCCAGATCGAGGAGGGGAAAAACCTCGTGAGAAAGACCGCCCTCGCAACCTATGTGGCGGTTCGGGAGGCCCTGATCCTCGGGGAGAAGATCGAGATGGATGTCCTGGACGTAAGGGAAGTGACGAATCTTATCGACGAGGACGAGACCGACCCGGAGATAAAGGCGAAGATCCGGCAGAAGATTCTCAAGTATGTGGCCCAGCTCCGCAAGTACGACAGGGACATGGAGATGCTTTACGTGGAGGAGCATGAAACGCTGAAGCAGGGGCTCCCCATTAAACCCATTCGCACGAAGATCCGGCGGAAGAAGCAGTCCATGTATCGGATTATCGAACGCATGGACCTGAAATACGACGTGGTCCAGAGAATTGTGCGAAGGCTGCAAGATTACTATCGCCAGCTCGTTACGGAGGAGAGAGGCCTGATCCCTTACGAAGCGCGCCTCATCATGTCTCCCCAGAAGATGATCCAGGACTTTTACCGCTTCGAGAATGATCCGGAAAAGTTTCAGGCCTTCCTGACACGTAAGAAACTGTCCCAGGAGGAGTTTGAACCCATCAAACGGGAGGCGAGCGGGATTCTCCAGCGTGTCCGGGAGATTGAGCGGGAGACCGGGTGTCGTTCCAGCCAGCTCAAAGAGGTTATTCAGGCCATTCGGAAGGGAGAAAAACAGGCAAACGAGGGAAAGGATACCCTGATACGGGCAAACCTCCGGCTGGTGGTCAGCATCGCGAAGAAGTATACCAACCGGGGGCTTCAGTTCCTCGACCTGATCCAGGAAGGGAACATCGGCCTGATGAAGGCCGTGGAGAAGTTTGAGTATCAGCGGGGATACAAGTTCAGCACCTACGCCACGTGGTGGATCCGGCAGGCCATTACCCGGGCCATCGCAGATCAGGCCCGGACCATCCGCATCCCCGTTCACATGATCGAGACCATTAACAAGATCGTTCGTGTTTCTCGTGCCCTGGTTCAGGACCTGGGTCGAGAGCCGCTCCCGGAAGAGATTGCCGAACGGATGGAGATGCCGCTGGAAAAGGTGCGAAACGTCCTGAAGATTGCCAAGGAACCTATTTCTCTCGAAACCCCCGTGGGCGAGGAAGAGGACAGCCATCTTGGCGACTTTATCGAGGACAAGAAGATCGAGTCTCCCATGGAATCCCTTATCAATACCAACCTTTCCGAGCAAACACGTAAGGTCCTGGCGACCCTGACTCCCCGGGAGGAAAAGGTTCTCAGAATGCGGTTCGGGATTGGGGAGAAATACGATCATACGCTGGAAGAGGTGGGGCAGAGTTTCCAGGTGACCCGCGAGCGAATCCGTCAGATCGAGGCCAAGGCCCTTCGGAAGTTGCGCCATCCGAGCCGGGTCATCCGGTTAAAGAGCTTTCTCGAGGGATAAAACCTTGACGAAAAGGGGAAATGGCATTAGGGTAGGTGCGAGAGGGCCCATAGCTCAATTGGTAGAGCCACCGGCTCATAACCGGTAGGTCCCAGGTTCGATCCCTGGTGGGCCCACCAAAGTAAGGACGATGCGGTGAAGAGGTGTTGAAAAGAGAGGGTAAAAAAGGGGAAATGGGACAAACGGTTCGTTTGAAAAGGGCCGAAGCATGAGAAAGCCGGGTGAAATCTCGGCTTTTTCTTTTGTCTGGACGTTGGGATGAAGATCTCTTCCCTGATTGAGAGGCTGGAAGCATGGGTCCCTCCGGGCCTGGCGGAATCATGGGACGCCTCGGGCCTGCAGGTTGGGGATCCTGATGGTGATACCGGAGCTGTCCTGCTCTGCCTCGATGTCTCGGAATCGACCCTGAGCGAAGCCGTTGAAAACGGAGCGAAGCTTGTCCTTTCGCATCATCCCCTCCTGTTTACTCCCTTGAAATCCCTCGATGTCCGGTCCGGTGTGGGGAGACTCATCCATCAATGCATCACCAGCGGGCTTACGGTTTACAGCCTCCACACGAACTTGGACAAGATCGCGGGCGGCATGAACGACTACGCGATGGAGCTGCTGGGGATCAGGGAGACCGCCGTGTTAGTCCCCTCTTCTGAAGAGGGGAAATTTTTTAAGCTTGTCACCTTTGTTCCGGAAGAGAAAAGAGAATCTCTTCTCAAGGCCCTCTTCGAAGCGGGCGGGGGAAAGATCGGCGCTTACGAAGGCTGCTCGTTCGCCAGCCCGGGCGAAGGGACCTTCTTCGCGGGAGAGGAAACAACCCCTGTCGTGGGCGAGAAGGGGACATGGAACCGTGTCCCGGAGGCGCGCATCGAGGTCCTGTTTCCTGCCGGGAGCCTTGAAAGGGGGATCAATGCCCTGATGGCGGCCCACCCCTACGAGGTCCCCGCTTACGACATCTATCCCCTCTATACCCCCCCTGTGCGCGGGTCGGGATTTGGCCGCGTTGGCCAATTGGAACCCCCTTCCTCATGGGAGGCCTTTCTGACGCGCATCCGGCAGGCACTGGGCGTCGAAGCGTTTCGGATTGTCGGGAAACCGGTTGAACCGGTGTCACGCGTTGCCCTATGCACCGGCAGCGGGGCGTCCTTTATCCCCCAGGCGGCGGGCAAAGCCCAGGTCTATATCACCGGGGATGTGAAATTCCATGAGGCCCAGGAGGCGGAAGCCCTGGGTCTTACCGTGGTCGACGTGGGACATTTTGCCCTGGAAAGAATCTTTGGTGACGTCATGGCGCGATGGTTCGAACGCGAAGGGCTGACGGGAGATGTAAAGATTTTTAAAAGCACCCGGGAACGGGACCCATTCATATATTTTCATAAAGGAGAGGACATTTGAAAGATCAGTTGCGGAAACTTATACAGCTTCAGGACCTGGATTCCAAGATTCGACGGCACGACCGTGAAGAGGCCACCTATCCGGCGGAGATTGAAGAGATCGAAGCGGAGATCAACCAGTTGGTGGAAGCCTTTCAGGCGGAAGTGGGTAGGATTGAGACCTTGGAAAAGGAACGACGCCAGAGGGAACGGGATCTGGAGGCCGCGGGAGACCAGATCAAAAAGATCCAGGGCAGGCTCCATGAGGTCAAGACGAACAAGGAATACCAGGCCTTTCTGGCGGAGATCGATCACCTGAAGGAAAAGATGGATCAGTACGAGGTGGAGATTATCGAGCATCTGGATGAGGTGGATCGGTTGAAAGAGGCCTTGAAAGATAAGGAGAAGGCCTACTTCGAGGAAAAGGAAAAACTGGAGACACGTAAATCCGAACTGGAAGAGAAACTGAAGCACCTCCCGGATGAACTGAGGGTATTGAAGGAACGGCGGGATCATCTTGCCCAGGAAATCCCGGCCCC
>CAZPTH010000092.1:0-8883 GCA_964589315.1 uncultured Thermodesulfobacteriota bacterium | reverse complement strand
CGGTTCAGCTCGAAGACGCGGTCGAACCCGCCCACGACAAGTCGTTTCAGGTAGAGTTCAGGGGCGATGCGAAGGTAGAGTTTCATGTCCAGGGCGTTGTGGTGGGTCACGAAGGGACGCGCCGCCGCGCCGCCGTAAATAGGCTGCATCATGGGCGTTTCCACCTCCAAGAATCCCCTGTCCATAAAGAACTCGCGTATGAGGCGGATAATCTGCGTTCGCTTGAAGAAAATCTCCCGTACGTCCTGATTGACAATCAAATCCACGTAGCGTTGACGGTAGCGGGTCTCTATGTCTGTCAGGCCATGCCATTTTTCCGGAAGGGGCCGGATCGATTTCGTCAGCAGGACAACGGACTCCGCCAGGAGGGTCAGTTCGTTTGTCCTGGTTCGAAAGAGGGTCCCCGACACGCCGATGATGTCACCCACATCCAGTTTCTTAAAGACCTCGAAGGCCTCTTCTCCCACCTTGTCTTTCCGGACATAGACCTGAAGGCGGCCTGTCATGTCCATCAGCTTGATGAAGGCGGCCTTCCCGAAGCTTCGCAGGGCGACCATCCGACCGGCCAAGGAAAAGGTTTCTCCTAAGCCTTCCAGCTCCTGGCTTTCCCAATTTCCGTAGGTTTCTACAATCTGACGTAACTGGTGAGAGATTCTAAAATCGTTTCGAAAGGGAGAAATTCCCTTCTCCCTGAATTCCTCTATCTTTTTCAAACGCACGTCGCGCAAGCTGCTGCCCTGTTCGCTCATAAAATCACCATCTCCTGAGTTTGTCTTGTCTCTTTTAGAGAAGTTTATGGGGTTCGTCAAGCCCCGGCACACCAGATAAAAGACTATCCGGCTGATTTTACCGCGCGAATAACGGTGAATCCGGCCTTTGGGTCGTCTCCTTCAACCGGAAGCTCCGGTTCATAAAGAGCCTTACCCGGGGATTGGAAAAGGGTGGAAAAGGTTTCGATCGATGAAAACCCGAGTTCTTTCAGCGTGGCGTCAATCATACCTCGCGTATAAAAGGTGGCCAGGGAGTAAAAGGGGTGTCCCTCTTCCCCCAACTTTCTGTACGCCTTTCCCCAAGGGGATTCCAGGAGAACCAGCCCCAGGATGACGCTTCCCCCGGTTCGAAGGACCCGGAAAGCCTCTTTCAGAACCGCCTTGGGATTCCTGACAAAACAGAGGGTGACCACCAGGAGGCAGACATCGAATGTATCCGCTTGAAACGGCAGGGCCTCCCCATCCCCTCCGACACAAAGGATGCCCCTCTTCTTTGCCAGCCCGAGGGGTTTGATGGCAGAGTCCAACCCGAACCGAACATGGAGCGCCTCCGCGAACCGGCCGGAGCCGACCCCTACCTCGATAACCCGCCCCGAGAGCCCTTCGAGGGCTTTTTGCAGGGCAAGAACCTCTATGCCAAAGAGGGATCGGCCTGGCTCCTTGTCATACCAGGCGTCGTATTTCTGATATAAGGATTCGAAAGGTCTGGATTTTCCCGGGTTATCCATTAATAGTCATGGGGAATTCCGAGGATGTGGAGGGCAAGATGCCTAAGGTCCCCCGTCTTTTCCACCCACCCGTAGTTGGCGTCTTTCTTGGAGTCCAGGTCCTTAATATAGGGCTTGATGTCCAGGAGGGGGGTTCCGTCAAAGACATCCAGGCCCGTGGTCGTGATGATGTTTCCCTCCACCCCGAGGACCTTCACAACGCTCAACCCGATGGGGTTGGGACGCAGAGGAGACCGGCTGGCAAAGACCCCCACTTCAATCTCACCGGCCCAGATGGGCTCAACCTTCATCTCGACCTTCCGCTTCAGGCGGTCGATATAATAAATCAGGTAGATATACGTAAAGGTCTCCAGGTCCTGGAGCCCCTCTGTGTATTCGGGATACACCTCGACGCGGAAATCCCCCTCGTCCGTCTCAACCGGCTGATAGGGGGCTTTGTCATGGTACGGGGTATGGATGACCCCGATGGGATGGAAGGTGATTTCCACTTATTTTTTTAATCCTTTCCTCTCCAGGTCAAGAGAGCCTTTCTGATACCCTTTCAGGTCAACCAGAACCCTGGAAAACCCAAGCTCGGTCATATGCTCCAGAAAAGGTTCCCTGATAGACGATTGCCCGAGCTGGCCCAGCTCACCGCTGTCCACCTCTACCCGGGCCGTTTCGCCGAAATAGCGCACCCGGACATTATGAAACCCATTCTTGCGGAGGAAATCCTCTGCCTCGTCGATCTTCTTCAAGATCTCCGGGGTAATAGGGGTATCATAGGGAATCCTGGTAGCAAGGCACCCGATCTGATCCACACCCTCCGGGATGGAATATTCCTTACGCAACCGTGCGATGTCTTCTCCGGTCAAGCCGGCCTTTCGGAGAGGGCTTTCCAGCCCCAATTCTTCTATGGCCGCAAGGCCGGGACGATGTTCAGACACGGCCTCTTCGAAATTCGTTCCCTCTATGAACCTCGGATTTTCCCCCGGAAAATCGAAGTGGCTCAGAAGCTCTTCAAACATGTATTTCTTGCAGTAATAACACCTGTCCGGCTGGTTCACCACAATGGATGGGTCCTCCAGGAGGTCGACAGGGATAATGGTATAGTTTATTCCCCTGTTTTCGAGATAGGTATAAACGCTCTCGAGGGTTTTCGGCGAGACAAAGGGGGTCTGGAAGAAGACAGCGTGGCAGATGCGGTCCGTAAAACGATAGATGACCTCAAGGAGAAAGGTGCTGTCATTCCCCCCCGAGAAGGCAAGGATGATCTTTTGTTTCATTCCTCATCCAGAGAGTGCGGATTCCGCCATCGAAATGGCCTTCTCCAGGTTTTCCGGTTTCTTGCCACCGGCGCTGGCCATGTCCTTTCGTCCCCCTCCCCGCCCATCGATCACTGGGGCGAGTTTTCGGATGATGGTATTGGCATCGTATCGATCGGTGAGGTCCTTCGAGACCATGACCACCAGATGGGCCTTCTCCTGATTCTTGCTCCCCAATACCACGACACATTGTCCCAGCTTATTACGGATTTCGTCCCCCATGGTTCGGAGCAGTTTGGGATCGGCCCCGGGAACATGCGCGGCAACCATCTTGGTTCCATCGACAACCCTTGCCAGGTTGATCAGATCGGCAACCTTCGAAGACGCCATTTTCGATTCGAAGGCACGAAGTTTTTTCTCATAAGACCTGATTTCTTCCTGGAGGGATTCCACACGCCTCTTAATCTCCTGTGGCGGGACTTTCAGTTGTTTCGCTACCCCTTCCAGCAATCCGCGCTGGTTCTGGGCATAATCGATGGCCGCTTCCCCCGCGACCGCCTCGATCCGACGGACCCCCGCGGCAACGCTCTCTTCCCCTACCACGAAAAACGCCCCGATATCCCCCGTCCTGTCTACATGGGTGCCACCACAGAGCTCCGTGCTGTAATCCGGCACCTTGACCACACGGACGACATCTCCGTACTTATCACCAAAAAATGCCAGGGCCCCCTCTCCCACGGCCTCGTCGAAGGGCTTTTCTTCCTTTAAGAGGGGAAGGTTTTCCCGTATCTTCTCGTTGACCAGCTTCTCAATCTGGTTTATCTCGGAGGGGCGGAGGGCCTGAAAGTGCGTAAAATCGAATCGGAGCCGGGAATCCGTGACCAGGGATCCCGCCTGCCGGACATGCTCTCCGAGAATCTGCCGCAGCGCCGCGTGCAGGAGATGCGTGGCGCTGTGATGCCGTGTCACGGCCAGGCGCCGGTTCGTATCGATGGCGAGGGTTACCGCATCCGAAACAGAGATGGTCCCCTCAAGAACCTTGACCTTGTGAACGATAAAATCGGGAAGGGGTTTCAGGGTTTCCACCACTTCAGCGAAAAAGCCCTCGCCCGTCAGGGTCCCACGGTCCCCAATCTGACCGCCGGCCTCCCCGTAGAAGGGGGTTTCAGGGGTAACCACTTCGATCGTCTCGCCCTGTCCGGCAGACGGTACCTGCTTCCCGTCCCGGATAATGGCGGCAATCCTTGACTTCGCGGTCGTCTTCTCGTAACCCAGAAAAGTAACGTTACCCATTTCCGATTTTATCTTGCGGAAAACCGGGGAAATTTCCCTCTCTCCCGATCCCTTCCATGCCTGCTGGGCGCGTTTCCGCTGCGCCTCCATATGGGCCTGAAACCCTTCCATATCCAGGGTCAGGCCGGTTTCCCTCGCGATATCTTCTGCCAGATCCACGGGGAAGCCAAAGGTGTCATAAAGCTTGAAGATAATCTCACCCGGAATCTGGGTTTGTCCCTTGTCCTTGAGTTCACTTAGGGTTTCGTTCAGGAGTTTCATGCCATTGTTCAGGGTCGCGGAAAAACGATCCTCTTCGCTGTAAATGAGTTTCTCGATGGTCTCCCGATGGGAAACAAGTTCAGGATAGACCTCCCCCATCATGTCGATAACCTTGTCCGAAATTTTGTAGAGGAAGGGCTCATGAAACCCCAGCATGTAGCCGTACCGCATCCCGCGCCGCATGATTCTCCGCAGCACGTAGCCTCTCCCTTCGTTAGAAGGCAACACCCCGTCGGCGATCAGAAAGGCCGAGGCGCGGCTGTGGTCCGCGATGATCCGCAGGGCAATGTCGTTTTTTTCCTCCAGCCCGTAACGGGTATTCGCCATTCCCGCGATGGTATCGAGAAGGGGAACAAAGAGATCCGTCTCGTAGTTACTCTGAACATTCTGGAGGATGGCCGCGATCCGCTCAAGCCCCATCCCCGTGTCGATACTCGGATCCGGGAGGGGAACCATGGTTCCGTCCGCGTGGCGGTTGAACTGCATGAACACGAGGTTCCACAGCTCGAGGAAGCGGTCACAGTCACATCCGATCTTGCAGTCAGGGCGTTTACATCCCACTTCCGGGCCCTGGTCGATGTGAATTTCCGAGCACGGACCGCAAGGGCCCGTGTCTCCCATGGCCCAGAAGTTGTCCTTCTCTCCCATGCGAACAATCCGTTCCTCGGGAATCCCTATCTTGCTTTTCCAGATCTCGAAGGCCTCGTCGTCATCCTTGTAAATGGTAATCCAAAGCTGCTCTTTGGGAAGTTTGAAGACCTCCGTGAGAAGCTCCCACGCCATGATTATGGCCCCTTCCTTAAAATAGTCTCCGAAAGAAAAATTCCCCAGCATTTCGAAAAAGGTGTGATGGCGCGCCGTGTAGCCCACGTTGTCGAGGTCATTGTGTTTCCCCCCCGCCCGCATACACTTCTGGCAGGTGGTCGCCCGCTTATAAGGACGGCTCTCCTCCTTGGTAAAGACGGATTTAAACTGGACCATCCCTGCATTGGTAAAGAGCAGGGTAGGGTCGTCCATGGGGATAAGGGGAGAGCTTTTGACAATCCGGTGTCCGCGTTCTTCAAAAAATTCGAGAAAGGCCCTTCTTATCTCGGCAGATTTCATACAGATCCCCGTTCCCATGAAGGCGTGAACATCGCCAGATCTTCCTCTCCTTCCTCTTCCGATTCCTTATTCCCTTCGAAGGCATCCCAGGTGGTATCGCTACTGGACATGATTCCCTTGACGCGAAGCGCAAAATCATCGGGGTTCGAGCTGTTTCTCAACGCTGTTTCGTAGGTAATCATCTTTTTCTGCAAGAGATCCATGAGGGACTGGTCGAAGGTCTGCATCCCATAGGTATGGTATCCCTTGGAAATGGCCTCGCCGATCTCCCTTGTCCTGTCACGGTCAATAATACACTCGCGGATATGGGCCGTGTTGACCAGGACCTCCACGGCCGGCACCCTCCCCTTCCCGTCCGCCATGGGGATAAGCCTTTGAGAAATAACCCCCTTGAGGATCGACGCGAGCTGGAGGCGAATCTGCTTCTGCTGGTAAGGGGGAT
The DNA here is from genome assembly GCA_964589315.1 of uncultured Thermodesulfobacteriota bacterium. Classification (GTDB taxonomy): domain Bacteria; phylum Desulfobacterota; class S145-22; order S145-22; family S145-22; genus JAOZMY01. Next base: position 3,041 of record CAZPTH010000092.1, on the reverse strand, counting down.
ACAGGGAGACAATCCTCATCACCGTTTCCGTGGCGTCGACCGTGTGCAGGGTCGAAAGGACGAGATGCCCCGTTTCAGCCGCCATCATGGCGATGTTCACAGTCTCGAAATCCCGCATTTCACCCACGAGGATGACGTCAGGATCCTGGCGCAGGGAACTCCGAAGGGCATTGGCAAAGTTGTCCGTATCCACACCGATCTCACGCTGGTCGATAATGCACTTCTTGTCACGGTGCAGAAACTCGATGGGATCCTCGATCGTGATGATATGGAGATTCCGTTTCATGTTGATGAGATCGATCATGGACGCCAGGGTTGTCGACTTTCCACTCCCGGTTGTTCCGGTCACGAGAATAAGCCCACGGGTTTCCATGGCTATCTTTTCCAGGACGGGGGGGAGATGCAGTTCTTCCAGGGTCTGGACCCTGAAAGGGATCGATCGAATTGAGATTCCTATGGTTCCCCGTTGCTGGAAGATGTTCACCCTGAACCGGCCCAAACCAGGGACCCCATAGCCCAAGTCCACGTCCTGGAGTTTTGACAGCCTTTCACGATGCACATCGGTCATGAGCCTCTGGGCAAACCTGTCAATTTCTTCCTGCGTGAAGGCGGAGGCCGAACCTACCGACATCAACCTCCCGTTGATCCGCAAGATAGGGGGAAGCCCTACCTTGACGTGAATATCACTTGCCTCTTTCTTGACCGCAAGCCTCAAAAGATCATCAATCTCCATCCTCGCCTCCTTGAGGGAGAAACCCCTCGGCTTCCAATACCTTCTTTTTAATTTCCTCCAGGATCTCCCTGTTCTCTTCCAGAAAGGCCCTTACGTTGTCCCTCCCCTGGCCCAGGCGGATATCCCCATAGGAAAACCACGTCCCGCTCTTTTCGACGATATCCCGGTCCACGGCGAGATCAAGGATCTCACCCTCTTTTGAAATCCCCCTTCCATAAAGGATATCAAATTCCGCGTCTCGAAAGGGGGGAGCAAGCTTATTCTTGACCACACGGACCCGCACCCGGTTTCCAAGGTTTTTATCCGCTTTTTTTATCCTTCCGATACTTCGGATATCCAAGCGGACGGAGGAATAAAATTTTAAAGCATTCCCACCCGTGGTGGTTTCCGGATTCCCAAACATGACCCCAATCTTCATCCTTATCTGGTTGATAAAGATAACAACCGTATCCGATTTACTGATGATGGCCGTCAGCTTACGCAGGGCCTGAGACATCAGCCGGGCCTGAAGGCCCATGTGGGCATCGCCCATATCCCCTTCCAGTTCCGCCCGTGGTACCAGGGCCGCCACGGAATCCACCACAATGATATCCACCGCCCCACTCCTTACCAGGATCTCCGTGATCTCGAGGGCCTGCTCCCCTGAATCGGGCTGGGAGACGAGAAGCTCGTCCGTGTTGACGCCCAGTTTCCGTGCGTAATTCAGGTCCAGGGCGTGTTCGGCATCCACAAACGCGGCAACGCCCCCGTCCTTCTGGGCCTCCGCCACGATATGAAGGGCAAGTGTCGTCTTCCCCGAGGCCTCCGGTCCATAAATCTCTACCACCCTTCCCCGGGGGACCCCTCCTATTCCCAGGGCGAGGTCGAGCCCAAGAGAGCCGGTAGAAATGGTCGCGATCTCGAGGGGTGAAACCCCTTCGCCCAGGCGCATAATAGAGCCTTTTCCAAATTGTTTCTCGATCTGTGAGATGGCGAGATTGATCGCCTTTTGTTTCACCTCGGTTGATTCAGCCATTCCCTTCTCCTCTGAACAGAAAACGTTTTAACGGGTTATAAATGGGGCCTTTCGGGGTCAGGTCACTCCGGAAAAAAGTCACCTCGCCAGCCATGAAAGGATCACAGGCTGGGAGCTCACGGAAGCGCCCCCATTCAAAGCGCCCAAATCTCTTGACCCTTCCTATAGTGACATGGGGGGTAAAGGGCCGTTTTTCGACGGGGAACCCCGCATCCCGCAAGACACCCTGCAGCGCCGCGTAAAAATCTCTCAGCTTATGGCCCTCCGACAGATCCTCGATACCCGCCCATAAAACACGGGGATTCCTGATATTAGGAAAGGCCCCGATCCCCTTTACCCTCAGGAAAAACGGGGAAAATCGGGTCGTCAGAGGGTCCAGGATCCCCTCGATTTTATCAATCATTTTTACGGGGACCTTTCCAAAAAAGTGAAGTGTCACATGCAGGGCCTCCCGTTTAACCCACCGGACATTCTTACCAAACTCACGCCGCATCTCCCGGCTTCTTTCCTCGATCCAGTCCCTGGACGTATCCGATATTTCTATGGCGAGAAAGGATCGGATTTCTTCAGGTTCTGTCATGCGTTTCAACATCCCTTTATGATTATTCATGCTAACATATCGACATAAAAAGTCAATTGGACATCGACTCCCCTTTCTTTCCCGCCCGGAAGGCCCTCTTTAAGGAATCAGTAGAGATTCCGGGCCGATATCGCACGATCCACACAATTAACAGGATGGGCAGGGTCAGAAATATCTCTAAGGAAATCGCCAGAAGATTATGCCACGTGAAAAGAACATTCAAATCCATCGCCCGATTGACGTTCAGAAAGAGTGAAAAGGGAAAACGAAAGTAGGTGTGGCTGAACGGCCAGAGCAAGGGTAGCCCGAACGGGGCAACGGTATCCAAGGTCAGGCAGTCAAGAAAGAGGTGTGAAGCCGTAACACTCAAGAAAACCCAGAAATGAACCTTTCTCCCCTTGAACAGGACCGGATATAAGCGGTACGCCCCCGCTGCCAGAATCACGGCAAAGAAAATCGTATGCGTGACACCGTGATGGAAGCGCCCAGGCTCTCCCATCAGTATACCAGGGATAAAATCCAGATCTGCGAAATTCCCCAGGACAACCCAAAAGGCTGCCCATTTCAGCAGAGATCCCCTCTCCTGTTTGCCATTCGACAGGGTCAGGGAAACGATACTGTGGGCAATGGGTGTGGGCATTTCTCTCCTTCCTCTGATCCTATATAGCAGCCTCAACCCGGCGATTCAACACCCTATTTAAATCATTGACCTT
>CAZPTH010000091.1:0-8897 GCA_964589315.1 uncultured Thermodesulfobacteriota bacterium | reverse complement strand
CCCCCCCAGGATCATCCCAAAACATAAGATTTGTCCCATGGTAAAGGGCCCGAGGACGAATCCAAGCTGGGGGTCGGGCTGGCGGAAGAACTCGATGACGAAGCGGACGGTGCCATAGCCAATGATGTAGAGGGAGAAGAGGAATCCATCAAAAATTTTCCTTTTCCTCAGGGACCAGAGCACGCAGAAAAGGAAGATTCCCTCGAAAAGCGCCTCATACAACTGGGAAGGGTGGCGGAGCTGGTGTGTCGGGTCCAGGGGGAAATACATTCCCCAGGGGGCGTTTGTCACACGCCCGTAGAGCTCTCCGTTGATGAAGTTGCCGATGCGTCCGAAGGTGTAGCCGAGGGGAATCACGGAGGCGAGCAGGTCGGTGAATCGCCAGAAGTTGACGTTGTATTTCTTGCAGAACCAGAGGGTCCCCACAATGACCCCGATCAGCCCTCCGTGGAAGGACATCCCCGAGATTCCCGTGTAATGGAACCCGTTGGTAAATTCGAAGGGGAGAAAGATTTGAAGCGGATGGGATGAATAATAGCCCCAGTCGTAAAAGATGACATATCCAAACCTGCCGCCGATCAGCACCCCCAGGATCGCGTAGATGAAATAGGTCTGGATCAGCTCTTTCGTGTATTCCAGCTTTTCGTGTTTCAGCCGATACATGATGAGACCATAAACCGTGAGAAAGGCGAAGAGGTACATGAGCCCGTAATACCGGACCTGAAACGAGCCGAACCGGAAGATGTCCGGGTTGAGATGTTCCGGGATGTGTGCCCACCACTGTTGCATCGTCATGTCCTTTGATTATTGTTGCGGCTTATTGTAATGGGGAATCGTTCAAAAAACCAGTAGGAAGATGGATAGAACCGAATTCTTGGAAGGCTCAGGCAGAAAATCGGTATCCCACGCCGGGAATGGTTCGGATGAACTCGGGGTTTTTGGGGTCTCGCTCCAGTTTCTGTCGCAGGTGCTGGATGTGGACATCAATGGTGCGGCTCCAGGTATAGAGCTGGCGTTTCCCCCAGAGGGCGTGCCGGATATCATCCCGCGACAGGGCCTGACCGGGGTGGGACGCGAGGAAGTAAAGGAGGTCGAATTCCTTTTTCGTCAAATCGATCGGTTTCCCGTTGTGCCAGACCTTGTAAACGGAACGGTCGATGACGATGGGGCCCCGTTCCAGCCTTGGTGGGAGCTTCTCTCCGGGTGTTTCCCGCCGCCGCAGGCAGGCCTTGATTCGCGCCTGGAGTTCGAGAAAATCGAAGGGCTTGACCACGTAGTCGTCCGCGCCACATTCGAGGCCGAGAACCTTGTCCACTACGCTGTCTCGGGCCGTCAGCATGATGATGGGGAGGGATTCATCCGTTTCACGGATCCTGCAGCAGACCTGGATGCCATCCATATCGGGCAGGACGAGATCAAGGACGACCAGCTCCGCTTCTTTGCGCTCACAGATCTCGAGGGCTTCTTTCGCCGTTCCGGCTGTTAGCACCCGGTAGCCCGACAACTCCAGATTCCCTTTCAGAACCATCAGGATATCCGGGTCGTCGTCAACAAGCAGAATGGTCTTTTTTCCCTCCATTGGGGTCTCCCTGAAATTTTTCTTCTTTTTTCTGATATTTCGGCAGGATAACGGTGAAGGTGGTGTGATCGCCGGGAAGGCTTTCCACCTCGATCCGGCCCCCGTGGGCGTGAACGAGCCCCTGAGCGATGGCCAGGCCAAGGCCGCTGCCTTCTCCTTTTTGTTTCCCCCCGTCCTGGCACCGGTATCGGGTAAAAATGGACGAGATTTTCCGGGGATCGATGCCCGCCCCGTGATCTGTGATGGCCACGTTTACGTAGTTGTCATCCTCGTCCATCTTAACGATGATTTCTCCACCCTCGGGTGAAAATTTCACGGCATTGTGAAGGAGATTGAGGAAGACCTGGTTCATCCGCCGGTAATCGATGGGGATAATAATGTCACGGAAACCTTCACGGCGGAGGGTGATTTTCCGTTCCCGAATAAAGCCGTCGAACAGGAGGAGAACTTCGTCGAGCAACTCCTTGAGGTTGGCCTCTTCCAGTTCCAGTTCGATCCGGTTCAGTTCGATCCGAGCCAGATCGATCAGATTGTTGACCATGCGTATAAGTTGCTGGATATTTCTTTCGAGGACGTCGAGGAATCTTTTCTGCTCTTTTCCTTCGACGGTTTTCAAGAGGTATTCGACGCCGCCCTTAATCGTTGTGAGGGGGGTACGCAGTTCATGGGAGACGGTGGCAAGAAAATTCGTCTTGACTTCGTCCCGCTCCTGGAGCTGGAGATTGGCCCTTTTCAGCTCACTGTTCAGCCGCCGCTGTTCCTCCGTGGCCCGAAGGATCTCCCGCCTCATTTCCTGATGACTATTCTTAATTGTCCGCGTCATCTGGTAGAAGCCCTTTTCCAGGGCGCCGATCTCGTCTTTTCGGGTGGAAGACTGAATGGCGGTGTTGACGTCGTCTTCGAACCGGCGGATCTTTTCCCGGAGCCTGTTGATGGGACGGATGATAAGGGAACGGTTCAGGGTGTAAAGGGTGAAGACCGTCACGATTAGAATGAAGCAAGCCGCCATGATGAGGGTATTCCGCTGCGCGATAATCTTTCGATAGGCCTCGCCTGCGGGAATGAGAATGCTGATACAGCCGCGAAGCTCACCAAGTTGGTATCCCTGGTACTGGTGACATTTGAGGCATGACTTTTTGATATAAAGCGGGACGATAAGGCGAAGAACCTTCTGGCCATCGCTTTCCTGCTGAACAAAATACTCTTTTTGTTTCTTTTCCTTGAAGAGGCGAAGGGCAAATCGCTCGATGCCGTCCGGTGCGTTGGCCGGGTTGATATACCGGTCGCTGGTCAGACGGAACTGATATAATCCCTCTTGCTTGGCGTATTCCGAAAGCTCACGGGTCACCATGGCCGGGTTGCGAAGCAGGTAGAGCTGGCCGTCTTTGCCCTCTATTTTCCCCTCGCTTCCCAGGTAGGGGTTTACCTCGAGGCCCTTTCGCTTCCTGACATATACGCCACCCATGTCGGCGAGCCAGCTCCGGGTCAGAAGGATTTGTGTGCAGAGGATTCTGGCCTGGTTTTTGACTTCTCCAAGAATAGCCTTCTTTTGCAACCGATAGAAATGGACAAAGATGCCAATCACCATCAAGGAAAGGACAGCAGAGATAGCGACAAAATATTTGAAACTGAGGTTGTGGTAAAACTTCAAAAAAGACTTCTCACATTTTTGAATTCAAACCCAGGTTCCATGATCCACAGGCAATCCCATTTTGAAAAACATAATTATTATAAGATTTACATACATTTATTGTCAATAGATGAAATAGCGGAAGGGGACAAAACTCTAACATTGACTTTTTAATTTTACAGAAAATTTACATTATTTTGCACCAATTTTACGTTTCGCCGAGATAGGATTATGTCAGGGTAGAGGGGTGTGTTAGGCCTCAATTATTTCAGGAATCGATATGAATCTGCTTTCTTACGAGCAAAAAAGTTGCATTCCCCGAAATTACCACATCTGTTCAAAACGTCATGAAAGGAGGTGAGAACACGTGCAACCCAAAGATGTTCCCATGGAAGAGGCCTCTTCCGAGAATGATGTAACACGCCGCGATTTCTTGTCAACAGCCGCCATGACCGTTGGACTGGCCGTCAGTCTGGGAGTGGCAGCGATTTACAGCCTGAAATACCTTGTCCCGGCGAAGAAGGAGGTCAAGTATGTTGATGTCCTGGTGGGAAACCTCAGCGGGCTTCCCGACGGGGCTTCTCTTGAATTCGTTGATGGGCTCGGCAAAAAGGCCATCCTCATCAACAACAAGGGGAACCTCTCGGCCTTTTCGAAGATCTGCACCCACCTGGGGTGTGAGGTGGAATGGGAGGCGGAAAAGAAGGTTTTTTTCTGTCCTTGCCACCACGGATATTTCGACGCCAGTGGTAAAAACATTGCCGGACCTCCTCCCCGTCCCCTGGACAAGTACAAAGTCACGGTCAAAGACGGCAATATCTACGTATCTGTAAGAGAGGTGTAATATGGAAGAAACAAAAGAAACGAAGGGCTGGATTGACCAGGCGTTGCCGGTGGACTGGGGCAAGGTCAAGGAAGACCTCGTTGGAGAAATTCTTCCGGCCCACATGAAATACTGGTGGTACTGCCTCGGAGGGGCACCCGCTCTGATGTTCATGGTCCTGATTGTTACGGGAATGCTTCTTGCGTTTTACTACGTCCCGCACCCGGACCAGGCGTATGAGAGTGTCGGCCGGATAACCAATGACATCCGGTTTGGCTGGTGGGTCAGGGCGATTCACCATTGGGCCGCCGAGATCATGGTGGTGACCGTTGCTCTCCATGCCATTCGGACCTTTGCCACGGGGGCCTTTCGTCATCCCCGGGAGCTGTGCTGGATGTCCGGGGCGATTCTCCTGCTTTTGACCCTGGGGACCGCGTTTACCGGTTATTCCCTTGTTTATACCCAGCAGTCCTACTGGGCCATGACCATCGGGACCCAGATCGCCTCCAAGGTTCCGTTGATCGGACCGACCATCTCCCGATTCATGATGGGAGGAGAAACCATCGGCCCCTATACCCTGAACCGATTCTTCGTTCTCCACGCCGCGATTCTACCCACCATCATTTTTCTGATGATCGTCATTCACATCGTTATCCTGCGCATCATCGGTGTGTCAGAACACCTTGTGGGGATTCAGCGTGAAATTATCAAGGGGTTGTCAAGAGGCGACGAATAGCAACGCCGAAGAAAAATAAAAGGGGGTGTTACCCGAATGAGTAAAAAAGAAAATTCAAAGGAACTTCCCGAGGGGAGCTACCGCTTCTTTCCCGACCACGTCTTAACGGAGGTCAACATCGGGATTTTCTTTCTCTACCTTTGCACCATCCTGTCCATTGTATTCCCGCTGCATCTCATGGAGAAGGCCAATCCCCTCGTAACGCCGGAACACATCAAGCCGGAGTGGTATTTCTATCCCATGTACCGGTGGATCAAGATGACGCCCGAGGCGGTCGGGATCTTCGTGCCGGGGCTTGTGGTGCTTATCTTCATCTTCTGGCCCTTTATCGATCGCTTTATCGCGAAAACGACAAAATCGAAAAACCTCGCGACCTGGATCGGCGTGGCCGGAATGGTTTTTGTGACGACTCTTCTGATTATCGAGGCCATGTCTTGATGGGGGAGATCCTTAAAAAGGGAGGAGTAAACGTATGGATTTGAAAGCGAAAAAATGGCTGGTTTTTATCTTATGTATCTTCTTTCTTGGCGCCCTTTTCCTGGTAGCCAAGAACGAATCGGCCCGTTTTGCCAAAAAGATGGGCATGAAACCCAAACCCAAGATCCACGTGAGCGATAAGAGCAAGCCCTGCCTCGAGTGTCACGAGCGCAAGGGGGTCGCCCTCAAGATGATCGACCAGTGGAAAAACAGCAAGCACGCCGAGAAGGGGATCGACTGCATCCAGTGCCACGAGGCGAAAAAGGGAGATTTCGATGCCTTTACCTGCCCGCAGTCGACGATCCTCGTGGCGAAACACCCCACGCCGAAGGATTGCTCCAAGTGTCACAAAAAGGAGGTCCAGGAATTCACGGAGAGCAAGCACGCCTTTCCCTTCTGGCTCTACGCCAACGCGGACCGCGCCGTCTTCGAGCCCATCGTCGGAACCCACCACGGGTGTGAACAGTGTCACCAGATTACCAACATGTGGCCCGACGGGAGTGTTGGGGAATGCGACGCCTGCCACCCGAAACATTCGTTCAGCCTGGCCGTGGCCCACCATCCCCAGACCTGCGGGGAGTGCCACCTGGGACCCGACCATCCCCACATCGAGATCTACTATGAATCGAAACATGGAAACATCTTCAGGACGAACGAAAAGAACTACGATCTCAATTACGACAGCTCCAAGCTGAAAAAGATCCCTCTCGAGACGCCTGTCTGTACCACCTGCCACATGGACGCGGCGCCCGGCGTGAAGGCCACGCACAACGTTAGCGCGCGGCTCGCGTGGGAGTCCCAGGCGCCCTGGAGCTTCCGGACCGTCTGGTTCGAGGAAAAACTCGGTGACTGGAAGGCCAAGCGGAAACGGATGACGGCGGTCTGCCTGAACTGTCATGCCAAGGGATTCGTGGATATGTACATGCTGATCGCGGATCTTACCAACCTCCAGTATAACGAACTGCGCAGGCAATTCACGTATTGGACCAAAAAGTATACGAAAGAGGGGATTATCCATCGGATAGAGCTCAACGGAAAGTTCTATTCCAACCCCGTCATCAACGGGTGGGACGAGAAGCCGGAACACGTCATGTATGATTCCTGGCACCACGAGGGGCGCCGGTTCCGCCATGGCGCCGAGATGATGGGCGCGGATTACACCAACTGGCACGGGATCTGGGAGCTCCAGCACAACCTGATGGAGATCATTGAATATGGCGCAACCCATGGTGACGAAGAGGCGAAGAAAATCTTCGAAAACACCAGTCCCACCAAGTTCATGACCTACAAGATCTACGATATTCCCGGCAACGAGTGGGGAATCGGTACGGAGAAGTACAAGACCCCCGTTCTCTACAAGTTGATTCCGAATTACTGGGAAAAGGTCAAGGCGAACGTGGAATACGCCTATAAACAGGGTCTCCTCTCAGAGGATCAGTGGAATCTCTGGATGGAGCGCTACAAGAACCGGGATCACTACCTGGGAACCAAATACCCGGCCAATCCGGTCTTCAAGGCGTACAAGGAGCGTCTGAAGAAAGACAAGGCCGCCCTTGTGAAGGAAGGGATCAAACTGAATCTTCCTTCCAAGACACCTTACGAAGAGATTCATTAACCTGTAACACGGGGCGGGGGATATCTCCCCGCCCCGCCTGGAAATATCATGATTGTCTCATCCCGACACGCAAAGGCCTTTCGTGACATTCTATTCCTTTTAACCTGCCTTGTTTTTTTGCTTGCCCCGTTGGGAGGTGTTTCCCGCCTCCATGCCGAGGCAAACAAGGTCGTGGCCGAGATAGATGGGAAGAAACTCACACAGAAGGATTTCAAGGCGTATCTTGAACTTTTCCAGGGAAACCCGGCCTATCATCCCGCCACGATGAAGGACAAGAAACGACTGCTCAACAACCTTGTCAACCGGACCCTGCTTCTCGAAGCCGCCCGGAAAGAGGGGTACTTCAAAAAGAAAGAGCTCAAGAAACACCCCAATCTCGGCAAGACCGAGGAAGAGACCTTTGTCCTTAGGGCCTATCTCATGGATCACGTCTCGAAAAAGGTGTCGATCACGCCGAAGGAAATCGAGGCGTACCAGAAAGCGCATCCCGGTATGAAGGCAAAAGAGGCAAAGGAAGCCCTCACGACTCTGCGTCAAAAGGCGCTCTTTCGTGACCTGATGAAACGCCTCCGTGCGGGCCACACGATCCGTATCTATCCGGAAGCTATGGAGTAGAAACCTGAATAGGGATCAGGACACAGGTTGACACAGACTTCGTACACGGAAAAAATTCTGATCGCGCCACACTATCTCAAGGCGTCACGGTAAATTCTTTGCTATATCTGAGGTTTCGGGTCAAAATTTAATACCAGCCCAACTTCGATTCCGGTTGCTTTCAAATAGCCAAAAGTTGAGCCATATATCGAGAAAATAGTCGAAGGCATGGGTAGACTGCTCAGTAATTTCCTTTTTTGGCTTTTTCGATGTCCACGCAAAATTTTTTATTCCTTTAACCTGTGAACGCAGTCCGTGTAAATCCGTGTCCCATTAAAATGGAGGGTCATCCGCCGGTGATGATTTCGAGGTCGTCGGACACCGTGGGCCGGTATCTCGGCGCCTTTAACGTCTTGTTCCCGAGCTGGATGGCCTCGGTGGGGCAGTGATGGATGCACCGGAGACACGTGTCACAGTTGTCGCCGAAAACGATCAACCCATCCTGATAGCGAATGTTCCCCTCCGGGCAATCCCGGACGCAGAGCAGGCAGCCCGTGCATCTCTCCTGTATGACCCGGTACTTGCCCCGGAAGATCTGGTAATCCTTAGTAAAGAGGCGCTCCAGCGGTTTGATCCCCTTTTCGTCCAGGAACGTGTACCATTTTGTCCCCGGAATCGACGGTTTCCGGGTGTCCAGGATCGCCTCGATGAAATCTCTGACCTTTTTGCCGATCTTCCTCGAACGCATCCGTTTCACGATCTTTTCCGACAGGGAGCCCTTTTTCGTAGAAAGGAGGAGATCTGTTCCCGGCGCGTGGATTTCGAGATTCCCCACCGGCTCAAATCCGACACCGGCGCATGCCTTGAGGACCTCCCGGGCGACATTTCCGGAATACATCCCCTTCGTGCAGAAGGCAAAGGCCCTTTTCCCTTCCCCCTTCAGTTGACTGATGACCTCAAAAACGACTTGTGGCGTGCGGCGGAAGTAGATGGGAAACCCGACCCCAAGGAGGTCAAATGGCTTCAGGGCTTCAGGGTCGAGGGCCCGCGTGATACGCGCGCAAAACACGACCTCGCAGTCTTCGCGGGACGCCATGACCCTTTCGAAGATCTTCGCGAGGCATTCCGTATTTCCCGCGCCGGAAAAATAGAGGATTCCTACCCGTGTCTTTAGAGGGGATCCCAGAGATGGATTATTGGATGACATGATTTGCAAGGGGAAAAATGGTCGGGACGACTGGATTTGAACCAGCGACCCCTGCGTCCCGAACGCAGTGCTCTACCAGACTGAGCCACGTCCCGATCCGATTAAATTCGTAACACAAATCGGGGAGGGGGTCAATATGAAAAAAAGCTCTGGGTTCGATGTCCAAAGCCCTGGACGCGGAAGAGATTGACATTCCCCCGGTTTCCGCTGATAATACGTCCGTTGGTTGAGGTGTG
>CAZPTH010000090.1:0-8920 GCA_964589315.1 uncultured Thermodesulfobacteriota bacterium | reverse complement strand
AGAATTGTTTGATTAAACTATGGAATTTCACGGGTAATCCGTGGTCCTTAATGTGTCCACCTGGTACGAAAGGCGACATCACGCCGAAACGAGGAACGATAAAATTCTTCTCCGTATCAACGCGGGATCTCCCGCAAAGGCGGATGAATAAACGAAAGCAACTATTCGTCTAATGTTTAAAAGTAATAAAAGCACCGCTCAATCAGGGAATGCTGATGGCGATAATGGCGTGTTAGAATTCCGAAAGGTTGTCGAAAACTACCGGAAACGGGTCTTTCAGACGGCCTACGGGATTGTCCAGAATGTTGAGGATGCAAAGGATATCACACAGGATGTATTCCTGAAGGTTTTAAAAAAAATGGATACCTATAAAGGGGAAGCGAGCTTTTCCACATGGATCTACAGGATCACGGTCAACACCTGTATCGATATGCTGAGAAAGCGTAAAGACGGAACGCAGGTCATGCTCGAAGAGGGGTTGAACTACGATGCCCTCGCGGATGAAAATTCATTCTTCCCGCATGACACCTCTCCCTTTGACGCAGCCTATAATGAAGAAGTCAGGAATAAAATCAGAGAGGCCTTTATGAAGTTATCGCCCGAACATCGTTCCGCGCTCGTTTTGAGGGAGATCGAGGGATTATCATACCAGGAGATCTCAGATACCATGGATTGTTCCATTGGAACAGTCATGTCGCGTCTCCACTACGCGAGGAAAAAGATGCAGAAACTCCTCGCTCCCATTTGGAAGGATTCACAATGAAACGTTGCAGAAAGATTCAGAAAGACATGGAACGCTATCTCGATGGAGAGCTTTTGCCAGAGAAGCTCCGGAATTTCGAGGATCATCTCCGCTCATGCGTGAAATGCCGCCAGGTGCTGGAACAGAAACGTGAACAGAGGCGGCAACGCGTCTGGGGACTCATGCCTAACGAGGTTCCCATCTCCACGGAAGAAATCCTTGAGGCCGTTTACCGTGAATCCCCGGAGACCATGCCGAAAAGCCCCCTTGAGGCCTTGACCGGACCATCTGAGCCAAAATGGTGGGAAAAATTCAAATCTTTCGCCTTTCGCCCCGCTCCGGCTATTGCCTTTGCTTTGTGTATCATCGCCCTGGGCCTGAGCCTGTTTCTCCCTTTCGGCACCCATAAACTAAACGAGGCCGGCATTGTGATTGAGGAGATAGAGTCTTCCGGTTCCGTGGTCATCTTTCAGCCAGAGCATACCAACACAACCATCATCTGGATGGTCCCCCCAGACAAAACCGAGGAGGCAACCTGAGATGAAACACCCTTCTTCCACGAAAAAAATCGTTCTTCTCCTGCTTTTTGTATTTGTAATAATCATATTGATTCCACAGGCAGGGCGAGCAGGGAATGTTGAGCTGGAATGGCGTATCATCGCGGCGAGCCATAAAAAAGGGACGGTCGATCCAAGGCTCAAAGACATCTACCGTAATCTCGGTGCGGTCTTCAATTACAATTCCTACAGGCTCGTCAACATGAACCGGGTCCGTCTCACACCCAACCAATCTATCTCCATCCCCCTTTCGAGTGCGAAGACATGTACCATCCGGCTCACTCAGGCCTCACCGAAGTGGGCCCACATTCAGATCCAGATTACCAGAAAGAACCAATCCATCTTTGGAACAACCGTCCGGCTCATGAATGGACGTATGCTCCTTCTGGGCGGACCCTCCAGTGGGGGAGAGGCCCTGATTTTTTCCTTGAGGAGTTTCTGGTAATAGTTTTTTCAGGTTCGTCCTGAAAAGGGTCAAAGCTCCTGCGCGTGATACACACCTATCCCGTCAGAGGTCAAAATGCTCCAGTTGTGAAAGCACATATTCCCGAATCTCCTGAGGTGGCGAAACGGGAATTTCTACCTTTCCCTGAATGAGAACGGGGCGCAAGAGTGGTTCAAGGGCTCCTCCGCAATCACACGACAGGTCTTCAATGCCCCGGCTTTCAAAAACAACCTGGTCCCTGAAGCATTTCACACATCGATAGAGCTGTTTGCTCCCCGACATTTTTCCTTTTTTCGCAAAGGGTTTCCCTTCAATTTCGATAATATCCATGGAAAAATCTACCACGGGGGCATTACTGATGGCGGTTCCCACCCCGTAGGCATCCACATAGGGATTGAGCTGCAGGATCTTGTTTTCGTTCATCCCGCCGCTTACAAAGATCTTGACATGGGAAAATCCACGGATATCAAGCTCCCAGCGAATTTCTTCGATCATGCGGGGGAAATTCCCCCGGCGCGAGGAAGGGGTGTCCAGACGGATGGCATACAGTTTTTCCTTCAGGGCCTCGGCAAGCCGGATGGCCTCAAATTTCTCGTCGTTGAAGGTATCGATCAGGACAACCCGTCCAACCTTGGGATCTACTACTTCATCAAAGGCCAGGGCGGCCTCGACGGTATCTCCTATTAAAAGAATGAGGGCATGGGGCATCGTTCCCGTCGGCTCTATCCCCAAAATCTCAGCGCTCTTGATGGCGGAAATCCCGTCGCATCCACCGATATAGGCATTCCGGTCCACCATGGGGGTCAAAGCCGGGTGAACCCGTCGGGCCCCGAAACTCAGGACGGGCCGGTCACCCGCGGCCTTTTTACATCGTGCCGCCTTCGTTGCCACGCCCGAGGCCTGGCACATCAGGCCAAGGATCGCGGTTTCCAGGAGGCAGAAGTCCTGGTAATTTCCCTCAATCTCCATGACCGGTTCGTAAGAACGGAAAACGGTCCCCTCGGGAAGGGCGCGAACCGTCAGAGGCAGCCCCTCCAGGAGGACGAGAATCTCTTCCAATCCGGAAAAAACCGCCCAGGGCCAGTCATCGTGAAACCCCTTGGCAATAAATTCCGCCTTGACGGGACGATCCAGCCCTTTCTCTTCAATGATTTCATGTGTTCGAACAAAATAGATATCCGTGGTTTTTCCTTCCCGGATCTCCCGCGGCGTGGCAATGTGAAACTGGGGAATCCCCTCTTCCGTATCTGATTTCATTTGCATTCCCTGACTCCAAGTTTTCTAAGGACAACCATCATTGGGCAAAAATTGGTGAAGGCTGATTGGAGCAGGTTCAGGCCCACAAACCCCGTAAAATAGAACCAGTAATGGCTGTAAACGAACCCGAGGATAACCGATCCCAAGACCGCAACTCCCCCTAATAACCTCAACCAGCGTTCAATATGCATCTTTTTACCCCCTTTTTGTTTTCTCCTACTATAATCACCCCGTGAGGACATGGCAAGTAAAGCGCGTCAGCTTCGTTGTAAAAAACAATGACTCCTAACCGATCCAAATCACGGCGTTTCCCCGGATCTTTCCCTCCCTGACCCGTACCATCACCTCGGGAAGATCATCAAAACCGAAGGTTTCATACCGGGACCTGATTTTTTCCCGCTGGGCAATTTCAAGGAAGGCCTCTCCATCCTCCCTCGATATATTTGCCAGGCTGATGATAGAACGTTCCATCCAGATATGATTGTAATCCTTAATCGTGATGGGCGTCATCGTCACGGGGGAGAGAACCAGTCGTCCACCCCTTTCCAGATGTGCCAAAACACCCTCCACGAGTTCCCCTGCCGGAGGGAAGATGATGGCCGCATCGAGTTTTGCAGGGGGAGATTCATCGTGCCCTCCCACCCAGTCTGCCCCCATCTCACGGGCCGCCTGCTGATTCTTTTCACTCCTTGTCACGACAAAGACTTTAACCCCCATGGTATGCGCTACCTGGAGCACATAGGAGGCTGTAGGCCCATAGCCATAGAGTCCAAGGACCTCCCCCTCCGAAACGCGCGTCAAGCGATAACACCGGTATCCGGCAATCCCCGGACACATCATGGGGGCGAGGGCCTCGAAGGAGAGTGACTCTCCAAGGGGATAGGCAAAATCCTCGTGGATCGTCGTGTATTCCGCGAATCCCCCATTGACATCCCAGCCCGTAAACCGGGCGTCGGGGCACAGATTTTCACGGCCCGAGCGGCAGAATTTGCACGTCCCACAGGAGGAATGAAGCCACGCCACACCCACCCGGGTTCCAGGCTTGAACCGCGCTACCCCCTCGCCCACCTTATCCACGATGCCCACGATCTCGTGCCCCAGGACAAGGGGGGTCTTTCTCAGGGGAAGATCCCCTTCCGCGATATGGATATCCGTCCGGCAAACCCCGCATGTGACAACCCTGATCCGAATTTCCCCCGCTCCCGGTTCCGGAATTTCCAGGTTCACCTTTTCCAGGGGTTTCATCCCGATGGGGGCCTGATGTTCCAGGACCCATGCCTTCATCAGTCCCATGTCACACCACCCTTATCTTGCCGTAAAAGGTCCGTTTGAACTCATCATAACGATTACGATAGGTCCTCACGGCCTCCGGCAGTTTTTGCATGATGTCTTCCGCCGTAACCCCATCCTCACCCAGGGATTTCGCCGCCAGGTCCCCGGCAAGGCCATGGAGAAAAACCCCCATCTTGACCGCATCCCCGATAGGGAAGCCCCGACCAGTCATGGCGGCAATGGTCCCTGTCAGGACATCCCCGGAACCCGCCGTGGCCATCCCCGGATTCCCAGAGAGATTGATCCAGATCTCCCCGTCAGGCAACCCGATAAGGGAATGGGCCCCCTTCAGCACGATGAAGGCCTTCAACTGGCGGCATGTTTCCCTCAGAATACCAACACGGTCCCCCCTGATTTCTGAAACGGTTTTACCCGTCAACCGCCCCATCTCCCCGGGATGTGGCGTAAGGATCGTGGGCGCCTTTCTCCGTTTCAAAATCTTCGGGTTCTTCGCAACCGCCGTGATTCCATCTCCGTCAAGAAGCAGGGGAACGGGAATCTCTTCCGTCAGGATACGGACAAGCTCCTGCGTTTCCTCATTCAGCGAAAGGCCGGGGCCCATGACAACCATATCCATCTGCGTGCAGAGCCCCCTCAAACCTTCAAGGTTCTTCATGGAAACACTCCCCGTATCTGTTTCCCATAGGGGATAAAGAACCAGTTCTCGCGATCGGCTCCCCAGGTGCGGCGCCACACCCTTGGGGGTCGCAAGGTAAGACAGCCCCCCTCCCGTCTTGAGGAATGAAAGGGCGGAAAACTGCGGAGCCCCGAGATAGTTCTGTGCCCCCGCGATGAACAAAACCTTCCCGTAATTTCCCTTGTGCGTATCGGCAGGCCTGGACGGTATCGGGGCGGGAATCCCCGTCTCGACCTGCAGTTCCTTCTTTTCATAAATTGCGGGTGGAAAGGAAATGTGCGTTACATACAGATTCCCCCCGTATTCAAACCCCGGATAGAGGAGGTTTCCCAGTTTCGGCAGGCCAAAGGTGGCCGTGGCATCCGCCCGGACAGCCACCCCCATGACGTCTCCCGTGTCCCCGTTGATTCCCGAAGGGATATCAACGCTGAACACCTTCTTCCCGGCACGGTTGATGGCGAGGACCACATCCCGGTAGAGCCCTTCCAGCGGGCGAGACAGACCCGTTCCAAGCATGGCATCGACAACGGCGTCACAATGTTCCAGGGGATAGGCCGCCTGGCCAATCTTGGTAAGCCGCTTCATGGGCAGGGAGAGTCCCTTTACGATCTCGTAGTTCTTTCTGGCCGATCCCTTGTACTTTTCCGGATCTCCGAGAAGAAAAACGTTCACCCTGGCCCCGTTTGAATGGAGCTTTCTCGCGACCACAAGGCCATCTCCCCCATTATTCCCCAGACCGCAGAAAACCACAAACCGCTTTTCCTCAAGGACAGGAAATACCTCAAGAATCATGAAATAAACGGCATGACCGGCATTTTCCATAAGAAGATCTTCAAAGATGCCGTAATGTTCGATCGCCTGACGGTCCATCTGACGCATTTGAACAACCGTGCTAACCTTCATTTCGATCCTCCATTGAAAAACCTGTAAAACATCATAGCGCAACAGGGAATCCCTGTAAATAATCCAGCGAAAGAGCCACCCTTACTTCCGCCTGTGCCGCCGTTTATGGCCCTCCCTGCGCTGCCAGCGGCGATGAATCCAGAACCACTGTGCAGGATCTTTTCGAATCTCATCCTCAAGAAATTGGTGAAACCGCTGGGTATTGACAACGATGTCTTTTTTCATGTCTCCCGTTTCGGTGATCTCAAAAGCGGGATGGGCCGTAATATGATGAACATTGCCATCACGCCTGTGAGAAACGGGGATGACGGCCGCCCCGGTCTTGAGAGCAAAAAAGGCGGGCGTGGCCAGGGTTGGCGCGGGGTGACCGAAAAAATTGATGGTTACCGCGTCACGCTGCCGGGCGCGCTGGTCCGCCAGGATACCCACCATATTGTTTTTACGGAGGAGACGCAGCATGGCCTTGGCTGCCCCGACACTGTTAATAATCTCCACGCCGAAATACTCACGAATCTCACCGATCCACCGGTCCAGATAGGGATTCCGCAACGGTTTCCCGACCGCATACAGTTTCATGTCCACGAGCATGGGAAGGGTTACCATCAACTCCCAGTTCCCCAGGTGGGCCAGGAAAAAGATGATTCCCTTGCCACGGTCCAGGGCCTCCATGACAGGCTTTTTCCCGTGAAACTTGACGGTTTTGGAAAGGGTATTGCGCCGCAACTTGGGAATACGGCAGAAAACGACAAAATTCGTGGCCAGGTTGACGAAATTCCTGCGAGCGATCCGCCTCCGTTCCCGTTTTGAAAAGGTTTCCCCGAAGGCGAGTTCAAGATTATTCAGCGCAATCCTTCTGTGCTTGAAATCGAGCGCGTAGGCCAAATTCCCAAAGACTATCCCAAATCCCCGCGCCACCCTTTCCGGGAGGGCCTGAAAAAAACCCGAAAGGCCCCTGGCAAAGAGATAAACAAGGTAATCTAAGGTCTTCTTCAATCCTTCGATTCCCCGGAGTTCTCAAGGGGGATCGCCTCATCGATCAGCATGATAGGGATATCGTCTTCGATTCTGTACATCAACCGGCATGCCTCGCAAATCAATCCGTCTCCCTTTTCATTCAGATGGATTTCCCCCTTACACTTCGGGCATACAAGAATCTCCAGCAACTCCTTCGATATGGCCATAACCTACTCCTTCCTTTCCGCCACAATACGTCGGGCGGCATCTTTTAGATCCTTCGCGACAAAAACGGGCTGATATTTCCAGGTATGACGTCGATAAAACCATTCTCCCTTTCCGTATCCCGTCTCAACGAGAACGGGACAGACACCCGCCCGTCCTGCCGTCTCTATGTCAACACCCCGGTCCCCTATCAGATAGGAGCTCCCAAGATCGACGGAAAAATCCATTGCCGCTGTTTGAATCATCCCCGGCTCCGGCTTCCGGTTCGGGCAACGGAAGCGATACGTTTCGATAACGGCCTGTTCATGGTGCGGACAATAATAGATTCCGTCTAAGTTCGCCCCCGCTTCCTTCAGTTGCCCCGTCATCCGCCGATGAAGCTCGATAACCAGACTTTCCGGAAAAATCCCCATGGCCACTCCCGGCTGGTTTGTCACCACGATGCAGAGGAATCCCGACTCGTTCAGCATCCTGATCCCTTCCGCAACGCCGGAAAGAAGATGAAATCGGTTTTCGTGGTTGACGAAACCGACCTCCTCGTTGATCACCCCGTCCCTGTCGAGAAAGACGGCGGGCCATTTCCCATTAGACCGTTTGTCCCTTCTTACCCCTTCCACGATGGGTTTGTTTTTAGCATACCCCCACTTTGGAAACAAGAATTCCGGCAAACACAACTCAGGGGCTGATAGCCTTTTCCGGCTGCGAAGGAGCGTCCTGTCTCTTAAAAGACCCGCCCTTCTTTTCCACTTCCAGCAGATCGAGAAAGGCACGGGCGGCATAGGAAAAATGGGCCTTCTTCCTCGAAACAATATCGATGCTCAAGTGCGGGTTTCCCTCCCGGATGGGGATAGCCACCAACTTCCCCTCCTCGATCTCACCCAGAACAGCGGCCCGGATAAAAAAGGAGAGGCCATGTCCCTGGATCACCAGATCCTTGATAAAGGCCAGGCTCCCCGATTCGATTCTCACGGAAGGGGTTACGTGATGCTCCTTGCAGAAATCCGTGATGACGTAGCGGATACTCGACCCCATTTCCCTGAAGATGAGCGGGTACTCGGGGAGCTGATTGATGGAGATCCCGCCCAGGTTCCTTGAAATATCCGGATACGTTGGGGATGAAACGAGCCAGAGCTCCTGCTCCATGAGCGGCACGGCAGCGATGTCACCCGGATAAGGTAACCGCCCCACGATCCCCAACTCGTTTTTACCTTCCTGAACCGTCCGAAGGATATCCACCGAACTTCCCTCATAAAGAATGACACGTACTTCCGGATAAAACTTCTGATAGCTCGCGATCAGGTCCGGCATGAAGTGGTGCGCAAAAGTCGCTGTAGTCCCGATTCTCAATGTCCCGTATTTCAGGTGTTTCAGATCATTCAGGGTCTGCACCATCTGCGTGGTCAGGGCAAAAATCTTTTCGGCATACTCGTAGAGGATCTCTCCCGCGTCGGTCAGGATAAGCTGCCTTCCCACCTTGTCAAAAAGCTTTATCCCGTAAAACTTCTCAAGTGACTTCACCTGAAGGCTTACGGCGGGCTGGGTCACGTTGAGCAACTGGGCCGCCGTTGTGAAATTACGATACTTGGCCGCCAGATAAAAGACCTTCAACTGGTTGAGGTTAAATCGGATCATGAAAGTCCCCCCAAATCATGAATCCTTTTCCTGACCATTCACCCCCATTGAAAAGGTGTTCAAAGAATCCCCCATAAGTTAAACTTATTTTAGTATAAGTTTTTTTATATTGCAACGGCATAAGGGATATTTTCCATCGTTTATCCTTGAATCCGCCCATAAAAATCTTTATGATGGGAGAAAATTCTGAAATTCTGACAGGTAGCCAGAATAATCAGTAAGTGGGCGAGAAAAGA
>CAZPTH010000089.1:0-8933 GCA_964589315.1 uncultured Thermodesulfobacteriota bacterium | reverse complement strand
CTCATTCCTCAGGAATTGCGCTCCTTGAACTTGAAGCTTTTTACTTTGCCTTCTATTTCCGACTTTTTGCAAGGGCATCAGCTTTGTAAGGTTTGTTAAAAAATATGTGGTGTAGTATCTGGTTTTATTGAACCGGACAAACGAGACCCCAGTGAAATCCGCTATGCCTTTGTTCATTTGTTTTGCTCATCACACGGGGAGAATTTAGGCCGGCAGGCTATGACTTCGTCAATTTCACGGGGCAAGCAAACGAGATAAACGGAACCAACGAGAAAAACGATTCAGGGATGAAGCAAAAATCGCCTGAACCAGCGCACCGTCATCTCGAGCATCGATCTTCTGAGGGATTCGTCCAGGAACTGGTGGTCCGCTCCGGGAACCATCCAGAGTTCCTTGGGTGGAGAGATCCTTTCGTAAATAAAGGAGGCGTTGTCCGGGGAAACGACCTGATCCTCCGTTCCGTGAATGATAAGGCAGTGGTGGGCCTCGTGGAATGGGAAGATGTCAAGGCGCGCCCTGAAATCATCGAAAAAGTGAGGGTAGTGATCATAGACGTCCTGAAGCTCCGGGGCGGGGCGCTTCGCGCGCATAACGGGGGTCGCAAGGAGGACCATCCCGTCGGCCTTTTCCAGGGTTCCCGCAACGAGAGTCACGGTTCCCCCCATGCTGCTTCCAAACAACCCGAGGGTCCCGTTGAAGGTTTTCAGCGACCGGGTCCATTTCATTATGGAGATAAGATCGTCGATTCTCCTGGAGAGGGTAGCGTCCGCGAAGGTGCCGCTGCTCTCCCCGCAGCCGGTGAAATCGAAGCGGACGAACCCGAATCCCTCCGCGACGAGGCGTTCTCCCAGGGCGACATATTTGGGACTGTCTTTTGTGCTCATCATCCCGTGGGCGGCGATGACGTAAGGAGCCGGTGATTTCTCCGGGAGGTGATGTATCCCTTTCAGGGTAAAGGGGCCGTTTTGGAGGGCGAAAGATTCCTGGTCCATTTTATTCCATACTCAGCTTGAGGATGGCGTTGTTGTAGGCGTTGATGACGTCGGTACGCTTGAGCATTCCAATGAGCTTCCTCGGATTTTGGGGATCCACGACCGGTAGTTGCGCCAGGTCTTTCTGCGCGAATTTTTTCATGGCGGTGTCCAGGTTGTCTTCGGGGGTCAGGTAGAGGTAGTTTTCGTCCACGATGTCCTTGGCGATAATCAGGTTCATGAGTTCCTCTTCCATGAGGAGGGGGCGGATATCCCTCAGGGAAATGACACCGAGAAGCTCTCCATTCCGGGAGATAACAGGAAAATAGGACTGAACGCTTTCCTTGGCCCGCATCAGGATCTGTCGAAGGGGGAGGTCTTCGGGCAGGATATCCATTTCCTTGATCATGACTTCACGGACGGGGATGTTGCGAAGAACATTGATGTCACGCCCCTGATGGAGGTTGATGCCTTGGCGTGTCAGTTCCAGGGTATCGATGGAATCGGGTTGCAGGACGTGCGCGGCCACCGTGCCGATGATACAGGCGATCATCCCGGGGATGATGACATGGTAATCTCCGCTGAGTTCGAAAAGGAGAAAGAGTCCCGTCAGGGGAGCGTGGCTGACTGCGGCGAGAAAAGCGCCCATCCCTACAAGGGCATAGACCTCCGGGCTGGCGGTAAAGGCCGGGAAAAGGGCATGGACCGCGTATCCGTAAATCCCACCCATCATGACGCCAATGTAGATGAGGGGGGCAAAGACCCCGCCGGAGCCACCGGATCCCAGGGTGATAGAGGTAGCGATCATTTTGAAAATAAATAATCCGAGTAGCAGCTTCCATCCCATTTCACCGAACAGGGCCTGCTGGGCGAATTCGTAACCGTTTCCGAAGACCTGCGGGAATCCGATGCCGATAATCCCAACCAGAAGGCCACCCAGGGCGGGTTTGAAATAGGGTGGAAAAGAGATCTTGTCGAAAAGATCCTTGGTATAATAGAAGAAGCGGATGAAGTAGATGCCAAACACGGCGCTGAGGAGCCCCAGGATGAGGTAAAGGGGAATCTCCCAGATACTCGTGACATGATAGGGAGGAATGGTAAAGGCAGGTTCAGCTCCCAGGAGGACGTGAGTGATGACGGTTCCCATGGCCGAAGCGATAACGACGGGTGCGAAATTAGTGAGTTCATAATTTCCGAGCATCACGATTTCAAAGGCGAAAAAGACACCGGCAATGGGGGCGTTGAAGGTGGCGGCGATGCCGGCGGCGACCCCGCTGGCGACCATGACCTTCATCTGGCGCGTGGAAACCTTGAGGAGTTGTCCCACCCATGAACCGATCGTCCCGCCGATAGCGGCAATGGGGCCTTCCTGGCCGGCGGAGCCCCCGATCCCAAGGGTGATGGATGCGGCCAATCCCTTGATGAAGAGATTTCTGAGTTTGAAGATGCCTCCCTTCAGGGCAATGGTCTTCAGGAATTCCGGGAATCCGTAGCCAAAAACCTCTTCCTTCCCAAACACGAGGGCGAGGGGAATGAGAAGCAAACCGCCCACCATGGGAATGAGGCAGATCAGGACCGTATGCCAGCCTCCCTCGGATACCCTCATGACCGTGTAGAGGGTTTCAAATACGAATTTGTGAAAAAAGTCGATGGTTTCCCTGAACAGGAAGTTGCCAAAGCCACCCAGCAGGCCGATGACAATGGCGATGAGGATGAGGAATCCCTGTTCTCCTCGCCTGAAAAATGTGAGTGTCAAAAGGATATTCTTTTTAAGCTGGGCGGTATTTGTTTTCAGAAAACTCGCGGAAGGTGTGTTGGTTTCTTTTTCCATTATTCTTTTAGAAGGATCCCGTCTCGTTTGTGTTTTATCCTTATTATATCATGGTGTCTTTGGAGTCAATAAAATTTAGGAGGAACGAAGGAAAGATTGCGATACCTGCCTTTTGAAAAGCGTGAAAACTTGACACTTGGAGAAAATTACAATAAAGGTATTATCCAAAATTGAGCTTGGGAAAAATAGGGTACGGGACAGAGGAAGCTTTTCCCAGAATCACGAGGAGGACAGGATGGAAAAGATTGAACGTATTTTAGTGGTGAGCAGAATGACCATGTTCAGCCGAAAGGCGATAAGGTTTGGAATTTCACTGGCCAACAAGTATAATTCAAAACTCTATGTCATGCATATTGCCTACGATTCCAATATCTTTGAACACTGGTTTCCCGTTTCCATGAAGAAATCCGCCGGTGAGTTGATGGAAAAGGCCAAAAGGGAAATCGACCGCATCATAAAGGCGGAGAGAGAAGGGGGTGTTGACATCGAGGAGATCATGGCGGGAGGTGATGCCTACAAGGAGATTATGAAGGTTGTGAAAGAGAAGGAAATCGATCTCATTATTCTTCCGACCCACAAGGAGGGGCGGATTGAGCATTATCTTTTCAGCCGTTCGAACGACGAAATTATAAAGGAGATTCCCTGTTCTATCCTCCTGGTTGAGTCGGAACCCGAGTTTGTGTGAAAAGGGAGATTACCTGTTGTAAGTTGGGGGCCTATGGGCCCCTTTTTTATTTGGGATTTTTTGTGCCTTTGAGCCACGAACCAACCGGGGGATGGCCTGATGGGTTTAAATGGGACGGCTTCCGGGTTCTTGACACGTAAAAGGGATAGTGGTACTCAAATTCAAACTTTTGGAAATACGGATAAAAGAGGCAATTTTTTAAAAATTAAGGATTTCAAGGAAATAAAGGATTTTAAAAACCATAGGTATCTTGATTTTCTTGACGGAAGACAGGAGGGTTTGACAATGGCACAAAAGAACCTGGACACAAAGGCGGTTGAAAAGGCATCCGTGGAAGAATTGTTTCAGACATTGGGTTCGGGAAAGGAAGGGCTTTCTATCCAGGAAGTGGAAAAGCGCCAGAAGGAGTATGGGTTTAATGAAATCACCGAAAAGCAGGTCAGTCCTCTCGTCAAGTTCCTCCTCAATTTCTGGGGGCCGATTCCGTGGATGATTGAAGTCGCGGCAATCCTGTCAGCCGCCGTGAAGCACTGGACGGATCTTACGATTATCCTGATTATGCTCTTTTTCAACGCGGGGATCGAGTTTTACCAGGAGTTCCAGGCGGGAAACGCCATAGAGCAGCTCAAAAAGGGATTGGCCCTGAAGGCCAAGGTTCTGAGGGACGGAGAGTGGAAAGAGGTGGAGGCAAGGGAACTTGTGCCTGGGGATGTGATTCGCCTCAGGCTGGGGGATGTGGTTCCAGCCGATGTCAAGTTGGTCGAAGGGGATTACCTGAGTATTGACCAGGCCGCCTTGACGGGAGAGTCCCTGCCCGTGGCGAAAAAGGTGGGGGCGGTTGCGTACTCCAGCTCCATCGTGAAACAGGGAGAAATGGTCGGACTTGTTACGGGGACAGGCATGAACACCTATTTTGGGAAGACGGCCCAGCTCGTATCGACGGCTAAAAATGTCTCCCATTTCCAGAAGGCCGTCCTGGAGATTGGCGATTTCCTGATTTATGTATGTATCGCCCTCGTGGGGGTCATAATCATTATGGGGCTGCACCGAAGGCTTCCCCTTCTGGATCTGGCCCAGTTTGCCCTGATCCTGACGGTTGCCTCTATTCCCGTGGCCATGCCTGCCGTCCTTTCCGTGACCATGGCGGTGGGTGCCGTTGCCCTTTCGAAATTCAAGACGATTGTCTCCCGGCTGGAGGCGATCGAGGAGATCGCGGGAATCGATATCCTCTGTTCGGACAAGACGGGGACACTGACGGAGAACAAACTGACCCTTGGAGATCCCGTGACCTTCGATGCCGGGGTGAACGCCCAGGAGGTTATTCTTATGGCCTCCCTTGCCAGCAAGGCCGAAGATCGGGATGCCATCGACATGGCCATTCTCCAGGCCCTTGAAACCCCCGAGGTGCTGGAGGATTTCAAACAGGAGAAGTTCGTGCCCTTTGACCCGGTCAACAAGCGGACCCTCGCGACGGTGATCGACGCTCAAGGGAAAAAATTCCATGTGGCAAAAGGGGCCCCCCAGGTGATTTTGTCGATGAGCCAGACAGGGGATGACAGCTTGAAGACCAAGGTTGAGGAAACGGTGAACGAGTTTGCCAGCCGTGGATACCGCACGCTGGGAGTGGCACGGAGTGACGATGGGGATCATTGGACCTTTCTGGGGTTGTTGCCCATGTTTGACCCGCCCCGGAAGGATGCGGCGGAGATGATTGCCAGGGCGGGGGAGCATGGGGTAAAGGTGAAGATGGTCACGGGAGACAACGTGGCCATTGCCAGGGAGATCGCGGGGAACCTGGGAATGGGTAAAAACATCCTCCCGGCAGATGAGCTTGGAGATAACCTGGATGTCCATATCAAGGATTCCGAGATTGCCAAACGGATCGAAAAGGCCGATGGATACGCCCAGGTCTTTCCGGAGCACAAATACCTGATTGTAAAGGCCCTGCAGGCCCACGACCACTTTGTGGGGATGACGGGCGATGGCGTTAACGACGCCCCGGCCCTCAAGCAGGCCGATGTGGGGATCGCGGTTTCCGGTGCCACGGATGCCGCACGGGCCGCGGCCGACCTGGTTCTGACCTCTCCCGGACTGGGGGTTATCGTCCGGGCGGTGGAAGAGGCCCGCCGGATCTTCGAGCGCATGAACTCCTATGCCATCTATCGCATTACGGAAACGATACGGATCATGTTTTTCATGGTCTTGGCCATGATGGTCTATAATTTCTATCCTATGACGGCGGTTATGATTATCCTCCTGGCCCTGCTGAATGACCTTCCCATCATGACCATTGCGAAGGACAATACATGGCTGGATAAAAATCCCGTCCGGTGGAACATGAAGCGGGTTTTGACCATTGCATCAGTGCTGGGCGGTGTGGGCATCATCGAGACCTTTGGGCTGCTTGTCATCGCGAAGACGTGGTTCAACATGGGTGTCTCCGAGCTGCAAACCGTTATTTTTCTCAAACTGGCCGTGGCGGGACACATGACCCTCTTCGTGGCTCGAAGTAAACATTCGTTCTTCTCGAAACCATACCCGTCGAAGGTTCTCTTGCTGACTATTCTCGGGACACAGATTGTTGCCGCCCTGATTGCCGGGCTGGGCATTTTCGTCCACCCGATCCCCTGGGCATACATCGGATATATCTGGGCCTACTGCCTTGTATGGATCTTTATCGAGGATGGCATCAAGATCATCGTTTATCACCACATGGAGAGGGAAAACCCTCGACACAAGAAATTTCTCCGGTTAGTCCGGAGACCCTTGACCATGTACCACCGTGCGTCAAGACTCCAGTAGCAGAATATTACGTGGGGTTAGAATGGGCGGGGCTCAGTTTCCTGCGGGGAACGGGTCCCGCTTTCATCTCGGGCTGTCCAAATCAGTTAGAAATTTTCAAGGGGGGAGCCTCCCCCTTTTCCCCTTTTGATAAGGGTTTCCCGGAGGTGTTTTTGAATCCGCCGGGGGTGAATTCACGGAAATAAAATTTGACAGGTCGTTGTTTTAAAATATACTTGGTTTAGAAGACAACGGAAAAAAACTAAATCCGAAGGGAGGATACAATGAAATTTGTGTTGTTGGGACGATATGATTTTTCAAAAGCGAGTGAGGTCGCAGAGCGGGCTCGGGAGGTCTTTAACCGTTTACCCCGGGGGGTAGAAGTGAAAAGTCGGTATTCCGCCGTGGGGAAAAACCTTACGATTACGGTCATCGAGACAGATGATGCCCGAAATATTGCCGCCCTTTTACTCATGTTTGAAGGGCTGATCAAGTTTGAGGTCTTGCCGGTTTTCGAGGTTCGGGAAAAGGAGGCTGTTGATTTGACCCGACAGTACCGGGAAACGGAAATGCCCATGCACGGACCCATATAACATCTCTGGAAGGAAAGGAGTAAGTCAATGAAAGGTGAGATCATCCCGGCACAGGATAAAAATGCCAACATGCGGGATTACGACGAGACCTATAAAAATTTCCGATGGGAAGATTGGGAAAAGGAATTCACCTGGTCCACGACGGGGAAAGTGAACATCGCCTATGAGGCCATTGACCGGAAGGCGGAAGATCCGAAATATGCCACGCGGTACGCCCTGATCTATGATGACGACCATCGGAAGGAGCGACTGACCTATCAGCAGATGCGGGATCTGTCCAACAAGTTCGGAAATGTGCTGAGAAAGCTGGGAATCAAGAAGGGAGACCGGGTCTTTATCTTCATGCCACGCTCCCCCGAACTCTACGTAGCCTTCGTGGGATGCGCGAAGGTCGGCGCGATCTTCGGTCCCCTTTTCGAGGCCTTCATGGAGGGGGCGGTTAAAGATCGTTTGGCGGACAGCGAGGCGGTCGCCGTTGTGACGACACCCGATATGGTCAATCGGATCCCCATCCGTGAGCTCCCCCACCTGAAACACATCATCCTCGTGGGCTCGCAGAATCTCATGTTGCGTTCCGGAGAGGTTTCCTGGGAGAAGGAGATGGCGGAAGCCCCCTATGAGCTGGAAATCGAGTGGGTGGACAGGGAAGACCCCCTTTATCTCATGTATACCTCTGGATCCACGGGCAAACCGAAAGGGGTGATTCATGTCCATAACGACATGATCGGGCACCTGGCGACGGCGCGATTGGCCGTGGACCTGCGGGATGGCGATACCCTCTGGACAACGGCGGACCCCGGATGGGTGACGGGAACGGTTTACGGGGCCTTCGCCCCCTGGCTGTGCGGCGTGAACAATTTCATCAAGGGGGGGCGGTTTGACGTCCACAAGTGGTACAAGGCGATTCAGGATTACAGGATAACCGTATGGTACAGCGCCCCCACGGCCTTCCGGCTGATCATGGCGGCAGGAGACGACGTGGCAGGCCAGTATGACCTGAGCAGCCTCCGCATGATTTTAAGCGTGGGAGAACCCCTGAATCCCGAGGTCGTCTACTGGGGAAGGCGGGTATTGAACCTGAATATCCACGACTGCTGGTGGATGACGGAAACGGGGATGATGATGATCAGTAACTATCCTTCCATGGACGTCAAGCCGGGCTCCATGGGAAGGCCCTTCCCGGGTATCGAGGCGGCCGTGGTAGATGAAAAGGGGAATCCCCTCCCGCCGAACCAGATGGGAGAGTTGGCCATCAAGGCGCCCTGGCCCAACATGATGCGGAAGATCTGGAGAAACGAAAAGAAGTATAGCGAATATTTTGCCCGAAAACCCTGGTATATCTCCGGGGACACCGCTTTCGTGGATGAAGACGGCTATTTCTTCTTCCAGGGGCGGGATGACGACGTGATCAAGACCTCGGGAGAACGGGTGGGCCCCTTCGAGGTGGAGAGCGCCCTTGTTTCTCACCCTGCCGTCGCGGAGGCGGGGGTCATCGGGAAACCGGATCCCATCAAGGGGAATATCATCAAGGCCTTTATCTCGCTGAAGCCGGGATTTCAGCCGTCGGAGGAGCTGGAAAAGGACATCATGAAATTTGTCAAGACACAACTGGCCGCCCACGCGGCACCGAAAGAGATCGAGTTTCGTTCCTCCCTGCCAAAGACCCGGAGCGGTAAAATTGTCCGTCGGGTTCTGAAGGCATGGGAACTGGGGCTCCCGACGGGAGACCTCTCTACCCTGGATGACGATTGAGGGCT
Source organism: uncultured Thermodesulfobacteriota bacterium (assembly GCA_964589315.1). Lineage (GTDB taxonomy): Bacteria > Desulfobacterota > S145-22 > S145-22 > S145-22 > JAOZMY01. Next base: position 315 of record CAZPTH010000089.1, on the reverse strand, counting down.
TGTAGGAACAGAATGTAAAGCGTTACCGTAAAGATTGAGGGGCCCGGGAAGATCCCGGGGCCCCTCTTCATTTGTCTCAGGTGTTCGAATTTTCATTTTTTCTCGGGATTTCCCGGAGGCACGTAAAATTCTATCGGATAGTGGTTGAATTTCCCCGCGTTTTGTGGCATAAACATATTACTTCTTTTTTAAAAATTTTCAGAGGTGTGCTTGACAAGAGATTTTTTTTCGAGTATATAGCGAATTTCAGTGGGTGAGGTGCGCTGGCGTAGCTCAATCGGTAGAGCAGCTGATTTGTAATCAGCAGGTTGCGGG
>CAZPTH010000088.1:0-8989 GCA_964589315.1 uncultured Thermodesulfobacteriota bacterium | reverse complement strand
TATGTAAGCCGTCTGATCGCTGATGACGTGATCCGGCTTGAACCCTTCGTCCGTCACCTCTTTCTCTTCGGATGATTTCGCCCCTTCTGTTTCCGGCGTCTCTTCCGGTTGGGGAAAATTCGTCTCGGGCGGATGGGATTCCAGGACCGAGCCGTCCCGGTCGACAACCTTTTCCACGAAAAGGGGCCGCATAGTCCAGCCCTGACGCGCAAATACCCCGTAAACCGTGGTCAGCTCCTTCAGTGACAAGGCCGATGAACCCAGCGCCAGCGAGAGATTGGGCTCCAGTTTCGAGGTTATCCCAAGTTTCTTGGCGTATTTGATGACATAGGGTATCCCGATGGTCCTGAGGATTTTGACTGTCACCACGTTCCGGGAATGGACCAGGCCTACCCGCAGCGTCGTAGGTCCGTAGAAGTGCTCCTCGTAGTTCTCGGGCTTCCATATCTTCTGGGCGAACTGCCTGAAGATGACGGGGGAATCAAGAATAATCGATGCCGCCGTCAACCCCTTATCCAGGGCTGCCGCGTAGATGACCGGTTTGAAAGCCGATCCCGGTTGCCGCTTCGACTGGATAGCCCGGTTGAACTGGTTCTTCCCGAAGCGGTATCCCCCCACCATGGCGAGGACCTCTCCCGATTTTACGTCCATGCTGATAAGGGCGGATTCCACCAGGGGTTCCTGCTCCAGGGAACAGATCCATCCCTTGTCGGTCCGGGAAAGGAGCTTTACTTCGATGATATCCCCCCGCTTCAGGACCTTGAAGATATCCTGCGGTTCATGTTTCGTGGATCTGACGGAAAAGACAGGCCGTTTCCTCGCCCACTTGTATCCCTCCCGTCGTATCACGCCCGGGTTCCCGCTCACACAGACCTTGAACACCCCATGGGACTCATCCACACCCACCACAACCCCTTGTCGGATATCCCCCGTCTGGGGAGGGGTTGCGTCCGTTTTTCCATCCTTCCAGGTCTCACAATTCACCTCTCCCTCCTGCAAATCAACGTGCCCGATCGGACCCCGGTAGCCCTGGCGTTTATCCAGGGCACGGAGGCCCATTTCGATAGCCTTACGGGCCGCTTTCTGGAGGGAAAGGTCAAGATAGGTGTAAATCTTCAGCCCTCCCGTGTAGAGCTTTTCACGACCATACCTGGCCAGGATATACTGGCGGACAAACTCCGCATAGTAAGGTGCCTTCACAAAAAAAGGGTTGATCGTCTTTACCGTGTGGATGGGTTCGGCAAGGGCGCTTTCCATCTGGTCCCTTGTAATATAATGGTCCTCATACATGCGATGCAGCACGTACGCCTTCCTGTCCCTTGCCCGGTCCAGATGCCTTACGGGCGAATAGAGGGATGGCGCCCTCGGGAGGCCTGCCAGAACGGCACATTCCCCGAGGGTCAACTCCCACACGTGTTTGCCGAAATAGTTTTGAGCCGCCGCCTCAACCCCGTAGGCCCCGTTCCCCAGGTAGAGCTGGTTGAGATAGAGGGTCAGAATCTCATCCTTGGAAAGGTGTCGTTCAATCCTGTAAGCGAGAATGGCCTCACGAATCTTCCGAGTCCAGGTGCGCCGACGGTTCAGAAGCAGAGAGCGGGCTACCTGTTGCGTAATTGTGCTCCCCCCCTGGACAATCTTCCTCGCCTCGATGTTCTTGAACATGGCCCGGGTGATCCCTTTGAAATCGACCCCTTTATGCTGGTAAAAGTGGGAATCCTCCGCGGCAATGAAGGCATGGATGAGATCCTTCGGAACCTTGTCGATTGAGACCACAATCCTCCGTTCATCGAAAAATTCCGCGACGACCTCCCCGTGCCGGTCGTAGACATAGGAAATCGTCTTGGGTCGATAGTCCTCCAGAGACCGGACATTAGGAAGCCCCATGGAAAGGTAGAAAAAGACGCCCCCGACAAAGAGAAGCACCGATAAAATCAGCCCGAAAATGACGCCAAAGAAAATCAGCAGGAATTTTTTCAATCAGCTCTCCTTTGAAATAAAAATTTTACTCCATTTTACAGATTATTTCAAATAATTTTTACCGGAAATTGCCAAAATCAGTTTGCGAAACAGAAAGCGGTTTCCCTGTTGACACGCCGTCAATGCATATACTAACATGAACCCCGATTCTGTAACATTTCCTGAGGGAAGGATCATAGAGAACAAAGAAGACACAAAATTCGGCCCCCTCGGAACAGGGGCTCTGGCGCTCGGGATTATCAGCGTCTTTATCCCGGGACTCTATGGGATGGCTGTCGCCTTCGGTGCCGCCGTGCTGGGGTATTTCGGCTTTCGTAAAAGGGAACGCCTTTCCAAGCAAGGGGTTATTTTGGCTGGCATCGTTTTGATATTCCTGAACCTCCAGGGGATGGGAATCATTCCACCCAGGACCAGGGATAACGGGGCGCTGGATCAATATGCCCGTGCTATCCGCTCTTCCTGGAAGGTTTTTCATGCCGTCAAGGCACTGAATGCGATTCCTCCCGGTAAAGAAAGGAATGAAAAGACAAAAAGACTTCTTGATGCCATTGACGAAACCATCACGGAGGCCCGGAAGGTTCAGGTCGACACCCTTGATGCCCACATGCCGGGCTTTGCGAAACACTTCCGGGACAATTTCATCGAGGGGCTGCGTCACTTAAAGGCGGGATACGCAAAGCCAGACCAGGCGGAGCAAACAAAGGGAGGCCTCCTCCTGGACAAGTGGGGCAAGTGGAGCCGGAAAAACCGCCAGGCCCTCAAGAAGCTCTGGAAACAAGGGCACGAATCTCCCTCTTTGTTCCGAACAATGACGGGAGTTTAGGTAAATGCCCCTTACCTCCCTATTTTTCATCGCGAAATCGTCGCAATTACTGAGACAAGCCCAAGCCAGTCACGAGATAACTTAACATGGGAATTCAGATATGAAGTTGACAAAAGGCAAAACCGTCTCCAGGGGCGCCGAACGCTATGTGACAGGTGAGATTATTCCTTTTGACCAGAAAAACGAGATGTTCAAACGTCCTCTCTGGGACCCCGAAATGCTCGATCTGGGAAAGAAGTTTTATTTCGACCGGATCTCCCCGAAAGACAAACCCGGATATACCCTTTATGACCAGGCCCTGGTCAACGCCGCCTGGCGGTTGGAAGATGATTGCGCGCAGGGTGTCCGCGGCGGAAAAATGGGACTTTACGCATGGGATTGGCCCGGTAAATTCTCCTTCCCAAGGGTTCGGCGGGGGCTCAAGGTAAGGGTCTCCGATCCCCATCTCATGAGCCGCAACATCAAGAAAGCGGCCACGTTCTTTGGGGCGTCCCTTGTGGGGATCTGCCAGGTGGACCGTCGCTGGCTTTATTCCCCCCTTTACCTCATCACCCGCGAAGGTGGAAAAACAGTAGAAAACGACCTCCCAGAGGATATGAAATTCGCCATCGTGCTCGCCTTCGAGATGGATTACAAGGCCATGGAAACCGCTCCGGCCCATCCCGCCTCGGCCACGACCGGCCTGGGATACTCTCGCATGGCCTTCACGGCGGGTCTGCTGGCCCAGTATATCCGGGGATTGGGATACAAGGCCATCCCGTGCGGGAACGACACGGCATGCAGCATTCCCCTCGCCATCGACGCCGGCCTGGGAGAACTTGGCAGGAACGGCCTTCTCATTACCCCCGAGTACGGCCCGAGGGTGCGCCTCGCAAAGGTTTTCACGAACCTGCCGCTCGTACCCGATCAACCCATTGCCTTCGGGGTATGGGAATTCTGCAAAATCTGCGGGAAATGTGCCGAGAAATGCCCCAGCCAGTCCATCATGTACGAAGATCCCAACCCGAGGCCCCACAACATCTCCAACAGGAAAAACGTCCACGCCTGGCACATCAACGCGGAAACGTGCCTCGCCTTCTGGGTCGCCAACGGAACGGACTGCGCCACCTGCATCCGGGTCTGTCCCTTCAACAAGCCGTGGGGAATTCATCACGACTTCATCCGGTGGATCATCCGGACCCAGCCATGGCTCAACAAATTTCTCCTACAAATCGATACGGCGTTGGGTTACGGACGGAAAAAGGCCCCCGACAGATTCTGGGGGGACTCCGAACTCACACCTATGGACATTATAGAGGAAGAAACTCACTGAGGAATATGAACCGAAAACCATCTCACAGTCCTTTTACATATTGACTCGTCGAAGGGCAAATGATATTTTTTGAGGCAAGCTTGGTCTGAAAACAATGAAGCTCCTGAATACGGGACGTCTTATCATAGACTTGGGGATTTTATGGCGAGTTCTGATTTCTTGTTGGAAATCGACGCATTATCAGTCTCGTTTGGCGGGTTAAAGGCCCTCGACAACTACCACTTGCAACTCCCCACCTCCTCAATTTTGGGCATCATCGGACCCAATGGGGCAGGCAAGACAACACTTTTCAATATCATTACAGGCTTCATAAAACCCGACTCGGGACAAATCATCTTCGATGGCAGGAATATTACACATCTGGCCCCTCACCAGATCGCCCGCTACGGAATCGCACGCTCCTTTCAGAATATCTGTCTCTTCGGCAAGCTCTCTGTCCTGGACAACGTGGTAGCCGCTTGCCAGATCCATCGGCACACATCCCTCGCCTCATCGATTCTGAAAACCCCTTCCTTCCGGAAGAGTGAAAAGGAATTAAGGGATCGTGCTTTGGAAATCCTCTCATTTTTCTCTTTGGAAAATCTGGCTGATCGCCGCGCGATGAACCTCTCTTACGGGGACCAGCGCCGCCTGGAGATTGCCCGAGCCCTGGCCACCTCTACAAAGCTTCTGATGATCGACGAGCCAGCGGCCGGCATGAACCCGAAGGAGACCCAGGATCTACTCTCCCTCATCCTAAAACTGAAGGATGAATTCAACCTCACCATTATCCTGATTGAACACAACATGAACCTCGTTATGCCCCTGTGTGAAACCATACAGGTCTTAAACTACGGCAAATTGGTGGCAGAGGGAACGCCTTCTGAAATTCAGGGGAATCCTGAGGTTATCGACGCCTATCTGGGAAACCGGGCATGATGCTCCAGGTCACAAATCTCGAGGTTTTTTATGGAAATATCCAGGCCCTCCATGGGATCGACTTCCATGTGGAGGAGGGGGAGATCGTAACCATCATCGGCTCCAATGGAGCGGGCAAAAGCACCACGCTGATGACCATCGCCGGCCTCCTCAAACCTAAAAAGGGGGAAATCCTCTATCGCGGACAGAATTTGGGGAAATTCCCAGCTTATAAGATTGTTCAACAAGGTATCTCCCTTTGCCCCGAAGGACGCCGCATATTTTCGAGTCTCTCCGTCTTAGAGAACCTGATTATGGGAGCCGTTCAGCGAAGTGATAAGGGCATCGGGACGGATATCGAATGGGTGTTTTCCCTCTTCCCTGATCTGAAAGACCGGGTGGATCAGCCGGGCGGAACCCTGAGCGGTGGGCAACAACAGATGCTCGCCATCGGGCGCGCCTTGATGAGTCGTCCGAAACTCCTCATTCTCGATGAGCCTTCCCTGGGGTTGGCGCCTGTCTTGGTCGATATGATTTTCAATGTCATCGTCACCCTGCGAGACAAGGGAACAACCGTGCTCCTGGTGGAACAGAACGCCCGTCAGGCCTTGGAAATTGCCGATCGAGGGTATGTTCTGGAAACGGGTCGGATTATCCTTGAGGGCCCATCCGAGGCCCTGCGAGACAATGACCGAGTGAAATCTGCGTATCTGGGAGGTTGAATGACACAAGCCACGTATTTCTTTCAACAATTTCTGAACGCCCTGAGCCTCGGAAGCATCTACGCGCTGGTAACCATCGGTCTCGCCATGGTTTTCAGTATTTTGAGGCTGATCAATTTCGCCCACGGCGACCTGATGATGATCGGTTCCTACGCGATCCTCTTCATCTGGGCCGCGGGAGCCCCCCCCTGGCTGGCAATTTTGTCAGGCGTCATCATTAGCGGGCTCGCCGGGGTAGCGATGGAACGGGTCTGCTATCGCCCCCTGCGCGGCAGCGGAGAGATGACCACCCTCCTGACCTCCTTCGCCGTGGTGGTCCTGTTGGAAAACGGGGCTATTCTCCTTTTCGGCCCCAATACCCGTCCTTTCAGCATCCTCAACTTCTCCGTTCCAACCTTCAGTTTCCACGGGGCCCTCATTAGCAAAATTGACGTTATCACCGTAACCCTGACCCTCCTTATCCTCCTCCTCACGGCCCTCTTTATCAAAAAAACCAAGACGGGAATCTCCATGCGGGCCGTCGCGGATGACCTTACTGCCAGCCACCTCGTGGGGATCAATCTCAACCGGGTAATCGTCAGCGCCTTCTTCATCGGTTCCTGTTTCGCCGGTCTTGCCGGCCTCCTCTGGAGCGCACGGGCGGGAAAAGTCCACCCCCTCATGGGATTCATCCCCGTCGTCAAGGCCTTTGTTGCCGCCGTGATCGGGGGATTCGGAAGTATCACCGGTGCAGTCGTCGGGGGCTATGTCCTGGGTTTTGCTGAGGTTTTTCTCATCGCCCTCTTACCTCAGGAGCTCCAGGGGTATCGCGACGCCTTCGTCTTCATCCTTCTGATTTTCATCCTCCTCGTCCGGCCTCAGGGAATCCTCGGCATAAAAGCCATGGAGCGGAGGATCTGAGATGCGCCGAAGCAGCCACACCCTCTTGACGGTCACCGCGCTGGGGCTCTTTTTCTGCGGGATCGCCCTTCTTCAGGTCTACGGAAGCGCCTACCACCTCCGGGTCATTAACCTCATGATGATCTACATCATCCTGACTGTCAGTCTGAACCTCCCCAACGGTATTACAGGAATCTCTTCCCTCGGGCAGATCGGTTTCATGTCTATCGGCGCTTATGTGACCGCGATCCTGACCCTCTCCCCTAACCTCAAGACCCGCTGGCTAACTGGATTGCCCCACTGGTTGAGCAGTATCCAGACAGGCTTGCTGCCTGCCATGATTGCGGCGGGGTTGCTGGCCACGCTGGTCGCCTTTCTGGTTGGGGTAGTTATCCTTCGGCTACAGGGGGTTTTCGCAGCGGTGGCAACCCTGGGCTTCCTCATCATCGTCAAGGTCGTTGCTGAAAACTGGATGTCCGTTACCCGGGGTGGACGGGGAATCTCTGCTCTTCCCCCCTATACGAATCTCTGGTGGACCAGCACAGTAACCGTGATGACCATCTACGTGGTATCCCGTATTGTAAATTCCCCCTATGGCCGAAACATGCTGGCTGTCCGAGAACACGATCTGGCCGCCCAGAGCATCGGTATCAATCCTCCTCGCACCAGGCTTCTGGCATTCATGATCCACGCCTTTTTTACCGGAGTTGCGGGCGCTCTCTGGGCCACCCTCATCGGAGTAGTCTCTCCCGGCAGTTTCTATCTTTGGCTGACGCTGCTCATCATCATCATGATGGTGGTCGGAGGAATGGGAAGTATCACAGGATCCGTGATCTCCGCCGCCGGATTCACCCTGCTTCTCGAATTTCTCCGGGGATTTGAGAGTAAAGTCGCCGTTTATGGTATCAGCTACATCATTTTCGCTGTTGTCTTTATGCTGGTCATCATCTTCCGCCCTGACGGGGTGATGGGAGACCGGGAGTTTACATGGGAGGGCATCAGCCGGATTCTCTCCCGAAGAGATCATCATGAACGCGCCGTATAAACCTTGAAAGGAGGTGATATCGCAAGGGAATCAAGACACAGAAGCTCAAGGATAAAACCGTGCTCTGAAAAACCATATCATCAGGTTGCCTGAACAAAAAAACAAAGGAGGGAATCATGAAAAAGTGGATTAGAATAGCGATGTTAGGCCTTGCTTGTGCGTGCCTCGCCTTCACCGGAACGGCGATGGCGGGAGGAACGGTCAAGATCGGGGTTATAGAAAACCTGACAGGCTCCCAAGCCTCTCTGGACCAACCTTCCCTCAACGGCGTGAAGCTCGCGTTGAAAGAGGTTAACGATGCGGGAGGTGTTCTTGGCAAAAAGGTTGAAATCATTGTCAGGGACGGGAAATCCGATCCAGCCACACTTGCGACAGTAACGGAGGAGATCGTCGGGAAAGGTGTCTCAGCTATCACCGGTCTGTCTGATACGACCATGGTGCTGGCCTCGGCCCCCATTGCCCAGCGGGCTGGGATTCCCTTTGTTACCTCTGGAGCCACCTCGCCGGCGCTGCCCAACGAAGTAGGCAATTGCCTCTTTCTGGAGCCCTTTGGAGATAACGTCCAGGCGGCGGCTGCGGCCGAGTTTGCCTATAAAGATCTAAAGGCCCGATCCGTGTGGGTCCTCTACGACAAGGCCATGGACTATACCTATCTTCTCCAGCGGTATTTCTGTGACCGGTTTGGGGGACTGGGGGGCGCCATCATTTCCAAAGCCACATATCAGACCGGGGATACCGATTTCAGAGCTCAAATCACCAGTCTGAAATCGAAAAAGAAGCTACCGGACATTCTCTTCATTTCCTCCGGGCCTGATGACATCGGGACCATCGTAAAACAGGTGCGTGACATGGGGATCAAGACCCCCATCGTGGGTGGAGACGGATACGACACCCCGCTCCTCGCGAAGGTCGCCGGTCCCGCCGCGGCTTCCAACATCTACTTCACCACCCACGTGGCTCTCGACTCGAAGGGCGCCAAGACCTTTGTGGAAAACTACAAGAAAATGTTCGGGCATGCGCCGGAGAACGGCTTCGCGGCCTTGGGTTACGACGCCTTCAAATTGATCATCAACGCCATCAAAAACGCCAAGACGACCGACCCCAAAGCCGTCAGAAAAGCCTTGGCAGCGACCAAGGGGTTCAAGGGTGTCACGGGAACTATCAACTATCCAAAAGGTACCCGGGTTCCCCAGAAGTCGGTTACCATCATCAAGGTGGATAAAGGCAAGTTCATTTTTGTGAAACAGGTCATGCCATCTGAGTTTCCGGCACCCTAACCAGTCCTTCCCACACCGGGCCCCCATGGGGGCCCGGCCAACGACCATGTGAGGTTT
>CAZPTH010000087.1:0-9203 GCA_964589315.1 uncultured Thermodesulfobacteriota bacterium | reverse complement strand
GAGCCAGGTGAGTTTTCAACTGGTGGATCGCCTTTTGAGGACATTGAAGTGAGGGAAAACCGGGAAATATGAGGATGTTCAAGCAAATCAGGCGGGTTGTTCTACCCCTGACCCTTTTCTTACTGGGGGGGGCGGGGCTTTCCCATGCCCAGATCGCGGTCTTCCCTTTCGAGGATCTGACCCTCGGGGTGGCGGGAATCAACATGGAGGTTTCCATGCACGTCGCGGAGATCCTTGACCGCATGGGATACCAGGCCATTCCTCCGGATAAGATCGTCGCGTTTCTGGCAAGACACCGCCTGCGATGGACGGGGTGGTCCGACCGGGTGACGGCACGGAAGGTGGAAGAGGAACTCAAGGCGCAGTTCATCCTCTTGGGGACTGTCATTGAAGAGGACCCGGATCGCCAGGCCTTCGGTGTCTGTGCCCGTATCCTCAGCGTGCCGAACTACCGTCTCATCTGGGGCCAGACCATTGCCATGTCGGAGATCAGCCAGATCAAGCTCCTGGGGCTGGGGAAGCTGGCATGGAACGACATGAAAGAGGCATCCCTGAATTCCCTCCTCAAGAACCTCCCCCCGGATGTGGGGCGGAGGCTGGAGGCCCAGCCGTCGATCGGGGTCATTCAGATGTATATCCATCCACGCCACACGCATGGCGAAGGAGAGATTACCTGTGGGGTCAAGATAGATGCCTCCGGGAAGCCGCCAAGCTCCCTCGGGTTTCTCGTGGGAAGGGACAAATGGTTGCCCGCCGTCAAGTCGGAGACCTATTATACCGCCACGTGGAAGGCACCGCCAGAGGAAGGGAGATATCCGGTAAGCCTTGTCGCACGCTGGGGTCCCCCGTGGGAAACGGAGAAGAGGATCTTTCTCACCACCTTTTTCGTGGACAATCATCCGCCGAAATTTGAGTTAAAGGTCTCCCATGGGGAACGACTCAAGGAGGGGATCGCCTTTCGCCGGCACGTGCGTCTTGTCCCGGTCCTGGAAGAGGGGGAGCCCGTTGCCAGGTGGCGGCTGGAAATCATCTCCGTGAAGGAAAAGGGGGTGGTGGTTCGGGAAGCCCAGGAGGGGAAGCTTCCCCCTGCCTTTACCTGGCGCGGAACGGACAGGGCGGGAAACGTCCTCCCGAACGGACCTTACATCGCCCGGCTGACTATCTGGGACCTGGCGAAGAATGAAGCAACCTCGGAGGTTCGCCTCCTTCTCGTGAAACGGTTGCCGAAGGTAACGGTAGAGGCTGTCGCGGAAGATGGGGGCAAAGACCTTGAAGTGGCGGTTACCGTTGGCAAACACCTGGTTCCAGTGACTGACTGGCGTTTTGAGATCTGGGACAGCGAGGGGAACCTGGTGGTTCGTCGGCAGGGAGAGGGGCGCCTGCCAACGCTCAAAATCCCCAACAAGAAAGGTCTTCGCTATACGCTGGAATTGAGGGACGATTTCGGCAATAAGCTCGTAAAGAGAAATCAGAAGTTAAAGATTGTGAAGGCGGATGCCTACACAGGGAAAACCAAAAAGCTGAAACGATGGATCAATGAATTTTGAAGGGAAGGGAGCGATCATTATTGGGGGATGTTTCCTGGGGCTCCTGCTGTTCTTTTCAGGTTGCGCGGGAAAACAGAAGCCGAGGGTTTCTATTACGGAAGAATCCCTGCCACGGGTTTGCAGAGTTGCCGTGCTTCCCTTCCAGAACCAGACGAAAACCACGGCGGCAGGCCTGATGCTCTACAGGATTCTCATGGCGGAGATGGCTCGTTTGGGGAACTTTCAAGTGGTCGAGGAGGGGGCAGTTCGCCGAATCCTCCTGCGGGGAAAGGTTTATCCGGGGCAGTCCATTACCCCCGAAATTCGCGAGATGATTATGAAAACGCTTCACCCAGATGCCTTGCTGTCGGGAGAGGTTGTGGATGTGGAGGAAACCTCGGATATGGTTCGATTGGCCTTCAATCTTCGTATGCGTGACGCGCGGACCGGACAACTCCTCTGGACGACCTACTATGCCCGAACGGGGGAGGAATACAGGAAAGTCATGCATTTTGGAGAGATTGACACCCTTGCCGGCCTGACGCGGCAAATGGTCTTCGATGTTCTGAAAATGTGGCAGGAAAAGAAATTGGGAGGATGTTCACGATGAAGATGAAACGATGGTGCGGGGGGCTTGTACTTGCCGGTTTGCTGATCTGTCTTGGCGTTCGGCCCGCGGTGGCCTTTTTCGGAAAATCTGCCGTAGTTAAGGTGAATCATGAGGCCTTTTCCCGGGAGGATGTCCTGAAATGGTGGAAATACTGGAAGGAAAAGGGCATGACCTTTCCGGAAACGGCAAAGCCTTTCGTCGACTGGGTTCTCCTTTCCCAGGAGGCCAGGGCGATGGGAATGGAAGATGACCCGTCCTACAAGCGAAAGGTTCAGGTCTTCATCGAGGTCCGGAGCCTCCTTCAGCTCAGGTACGATGAGGTGGGGAAGAAGATAAAGCTCAACCCCGAAGTCCTCTGGAAGGAATACGAGCGGGCGTATGTCCCACGTCTGCGGATGTTCGCTCTTGTGACGGACAAGCCGAAGGAGGCGGAAAAGTGGAAGGCAGAGATTCAGACCCCTGAAGATTTCCAGCGTCTCTATGAGAAGCTGAAAAAAGAGAAAAAGGCAAAAGATTTCAAGTGGGAACGTCCCATGTCCATCCCGGATGAGCTGAAGAAGCCACTCCTCTCCGCGAAGGCTGGCGATATTATAGGTCCCGTGAAATATCGCATGTGGACCTATCTCTTCTGGGTGAAGGAGCGTAAGGGGGCGGATAAGGAGGATTACCAGAAGCTGCATCGAAAGATCGCCGTGGAATACAAGAAGCGTGAATCGGCGCGGCTGACACGGGAACTGATTCAGCGCCTGAAGAAGAATTATAATATTCAGGTGGATAAAGAGCTTTTGAAACAGATCGGCTTGGAAAAACTGCCGGACGATGTGGCCAAGAAGGATGTGGTGAAGATTGGGGACAAGTCCATGACGGCGGAACAGTTGCAGGCGGCGCTGAAACGGGAAGTGAAATTGCGGGTAAAGAAAGGGGGAAAACCCACCGCCGAACAATTGGACAGGCTGAAAGAGGGAATCATCAATAATACCATTGCCCAGACCCTGACCACCTGGGAGGCCTTGAACCGGCACTACGAGAAGACGGCTCTCAAGGATATCTGTGATTTCTACAAGAGACATCGCCTGGTCAGGGAGTTGGAGAACAAGGTCTTCTGGCCGGAGGTCAAGGTGACCGACGAGGATGTGAGGAAGTATTACCAGGAGCATCTGAAAGACTTTACCCGCCCGGCCCGGGTAGAAATCGCCGTCATCCGCACAAAGGATGAAAAGCTGATTCGCAAGACCTACCGTCGGATCCACCAGGGGGAGGACTTCTTCGATGTGGCACGGGATGTCATGTTTCATGGCGTGCATCCGGAACGGCGCGCCCTGGACAACCTTGTTCCAGAGATGGTCGCGGCGCTGAAAAGCATGAAACCCGGAGATATTTCCCCCATCATCAAGTTTAAAGACTGGTATGCCATCGTGAAGCTGATTCGCCGGTATCCGGAACAGGCCCACCCCTTCAAGATGGTCAAAAAGAGTCTCCGAAAGGAACTGTTGAAGAAACGGTTCAACGAGGTAAGGGACGCCTATCTCGAAAAGTTGAGGTCGCGTTCAAAGATTGAAGTGGACGCGGACGCGTGGAAATCCATCAAAAAATCCCTGGAGAAGAAAGATGAACCGAAAAAAGGTTAAATGGCATGGTCTATTCTGGTTGTTATTAATTTCTTTTCTCCTCTCCTGCGCGGGGGCCCCGGAAGGGCCTGCGACCGGACCGCGAAAGACCTGTCTCGACTGCCATCCTGAATACCAGAAACTGGTGCGAAAGGATGGTCCCGTGCTTCACGAGCCTGTCCGGGAAGGCAACTGCAAGGGATGCCATCGCCCCCACGGCCTGATTGGCGGGGCCTTTCTCAAGGTAAAGCCCCCGGTTCTGTGTCTCTCCTGCCACCGGAAGATGATCCCGGAGTTGAAGGCAAAGATGGTTCATGAACCTGTGAAAAAGGGAAAATGTGGTGATTGCCATCTTCCCCATTCCGCCCCCGAGAAAAACCTCCTCAAGGCCCCCGTGGAGCCGCTGTGCCTGAAATGCCACCCGGCTGTCAATAAGTTTGCCGTCAAGCACCCCGCCATGAAGGAGGGATGCCTGCGGTGCCACGAGCCCCATGGGTCCGCTTATAAAGGAATTTTGAAGAAAGAGGCATCGGCACTCTGTATGTCCTGCCACGATGACGAGGGAAAATTGAGGGAGGCCCATTTCGGTTATCCCGTGAAACGGGGTTGTGTCCAGTGTCACAACCCGCATGGCGCGAAAGACAAGCGCCTGTTACGGCGGTCCATTCATACCCCTGTCGTGAAGGGGGAATGCCAGGATTGCCACGCGGGGAAATCGGCTCCCCAGCCCCTGAAGGTAAAGCCCGGACAGGAAAAGAACTGTCAAACCTGCCACAAGATGGAACACGGAAACACCAACCATCCCCCCTATGTCAAGGGAAAGTGCCTGACCTGCCATATACCCCATGGAAGCGCCCATGCTCCTCTCCTCGTGAGTGGAACGAAGGACTTGTGTCTCAAGTGCCACGGGTATGGCGCGGCGAAGAAGGGAGAGTCAAAAAAGGGGAAGAAGAGAAAACCGGCAAGCCTTCATGAGCCTGTCAAGGACGGGGACTGCCTTGCCTGTCACAAAGGGCACGTTTCGGAAGAGAAACGACTCCTCTCGGCCCGTCCGAACAAGATCTGCTTGACATGCCACGGAGATATTTTGAAGGGGACTGTGTCGCACGACCCGGCGTCGAAGGGGGCATGTCTGATCTGTCACGAACCGCACGACTCCCGGTATCGCAAGCTCCTTGCCTCCCGTGAACAGAGGCTCTGTTTTTCATGCCACAAGGAAACGCGGGATCAGCAAAACCTCTTCAGCCTCCATACCCCTTTTGCCAGTGGGGACTGCCACAAGTGCCATAATCCCCATTCTGCCCCGGTGAAATATCTCCTCACAACCACACCGGAAAAGTCCTGCCATACCTGCCACAAGTCCTTTTTCAAGGAATTTAAAGATAAGAAGCAACATGCCCCCTTCAAGAGAGATGAGTGCCTGTTATGCCACGATGTGCATGCGGCGGATTACGCCTTTCAGATCAAGGCGCCGCTGGATACCCTCTGTTATAAATGCCACGCCACGGTCGGCAAGGAAGTGAAACGGGATCGTTACGTGCACCTTCCCGCCGAGAAGGGGAACTGTACCCAGTGCCACCAGCCGCATGGGGATAATCACAAGTGGTACCTGAGGAAGGATCTCCAGGGTCTGTGTCTTTCCTGTCATCCGGAGGTTTCCAAGAACTGGAAGGAAGGGGTGGGACACCGGCCCGCCATGGAAAAGGAGGGGTGTCTGATCTGCCATCGCGCCCATTCCGGCCCTTATCGTCAGATCCTGAAAAAGCCCCTGGGAACAACGTGTACCACATGCCACAAGATTACACCGAAGCTTGTGGAGGTTCATGGAAAGATTCGCCCTTCCCCGGCATCCTGTACCACGTGCCACGACGCCCACGGGGGGCCCGATGAACGATTGCTGTGGCCCGAGGAGCATGCCCCGTTCAAGAAAGGCGAATGTAAAAAATGCCATGGAGGTGGCGTATGAAACGGATATCTCTGCTCATCGGTCTCCTCTTTCTGTTATCGGGTGCGGCGTGGGGTGCCTCCAGACAGATGTGCTTTCAGTGCCACCCCAGGGCAAAATTCCTGAAAGGCCGTCCCCATGCCCCGGTATTGAAAGGGGAGTGTGTGCAATGCCACCAGCCCCATGTCTCCAAGTTCAAAAAGCTCCTCGTGAAAGAGCCGCCAGACCTCTGCTATTCCTGCCATAAAAAGGTAAAGGAGGAGTTGACGTCGGCGGTGCTCGTGCATCCACCCTTCCGGCAGGGGGCGTGTCTTCGCTGTCACGAGGCCCATACCGCGCCGGGGAGCGGGCTTCTGAAGGGTTCGTTGAACAAGGTCTGCTTCACGTGTCACAAGGACCTGAAGAGGAAATTTTCCCATGTCCACGCCCCTTTTGGACAGGGACGCTGCCTGGCCTGCCACGAACCCCACGCTTCGGGGGACCGGCGACTTCTCAAGCGCAAGGGCGCTCAACTCTGTCTCTCCTGTCACAAGTCCTCTCCGGCCCTGAAAAAGACCCACCCGGGAAGTTTGAAGACGATGGATTGTCTTTCCTGCCACAACCCGCATGGGAGCGCTCGAAAGGCCATCTTGAGGGACGTCAGCCACACTCCTTACGCCGAAGGGAAGTGCGTTGAGTGCCACAAGAAGCGGAAGCTCGGGGCGGCCCTCTGTTTTTCATGTCATAAAGAAGTCGAAAAAACCTTTAACCACTTTCATAACCACCTGTTGGGGGGATACAGTTCCAATCCCTGTCTGCTCTGCCACAGCCCGCACCTCGCGGATACCAAGGCCATGCTCAGGGATACCCCGCGGCGCCTCTGCCAGCGGTGCCATCCCGAGACCTACAAGCAGCGGGAGGAAAGCCTGTACTCCCATCCCAAATGGAAGGAGTGCGACGCGTGTCACGCCCCGCACGGTTCCGATCACCCCGCCATGCTGAAGGGAAACGGCAACGATGTGTGTGTCCGGTGCCACGAAACTCAGGGGAAGTTTACCCACCCTGTCGGGGAAAAGGTCCGGGATCCGAGAAATGGACAACCCGTCACGTGTGTGACGTGCCACAATACCATGGGAACGAACTTCAAATACAATCTCCGTCTCAGTGGGGAGGCAGCGCTATGTGTCGAATGTCACAAAAATTATTGAGAGGGAAACGCCGGTTTTTTGCCAAGGGGGTTTGGGGGATTACCCTTGGAATCTGCCTTTTGGGATTCATGATGCCACCTGCGCTCCTGGCGGGATCCTGGCGGTTGAAGCACTCTATTGAAAGGGGGCCCGGGAAATATCCCCTCCATTATCCCCTGGGATTGTATTTTGATGCCGCCCGGTCTATCCTTTATGTTGCGGATTCCGGGAACAACCGGTTGATCTCTTACGACTCGAAGTGGAAGCCTTTGAAAATCTTCGACGCCGCGGGGCAACTGCAGGGCCCCATCGGCATGGCGCGGGAGAAAAACGGTAACCTGTGGGTCGTGGAGCGCTCCATCAACAGCCTCACGTTTATCAACCTGAAACAACGAAAGATAGAGCGCCATCATTTGACCTTAAAGGGAGAAATGGTTCTGGTGGACAAGCTGTTGCTGTGGCGGGATAAACTCGTGGTCCTGGACAGGGAGAGTGGGAAGATCCTCGTCCTTGGGAAAGGATTGACGATTGAAAAGGTCTTGTCGCCTGATGATAAGGGATTCAAAGGGTTTTTCGATGTAAAGGCAAAGGGAGATACCTTATGGGGGATGGAGACCCTGACGGGGCGGCTGTTCGGTTTTGACGCCGCCGGTAACCTGAAGGGAACCTTCACACCAAAGAAACACCTGCCCCAGCCGGTATCGTTTGAGCGGGATGCCGATGGGAACGTTTATCTCCTGGACCGATACCTGAAGAAATTACTGGTCTTCAATTCTGATGGATCCCTGCGGTACGAAATGCTCAAGCAGGGGTTCAATCGAGGCCAGTTGAGTTATCCCTGGCTTTTACTGATGGTGGGGAATAGCCTGCTGGTCCTGGACGAGGGGAATGGTCGTATTGATGTCTGGGAGCGGTAAGGTTTCAGGGTTTTTATGGGGCTTGATCTTTTTCGCCTTAATATCTGGAGAGGTGTCCGCTCGGGTCCATGGTGTCTGCTCTGGTTGCCATACCATGCACTACTCCCAGGGAGGTCTCCCCTTGAGTGAATGGGGTGCCTCCGGTCCTTACAAGGCCCTGCTTGTGAACGACTGTGTGGGGTGTCATACGGGGAAGAACACGGAAAGCACCAAGACGCCTTATATTCTCACGCCCGAAAGCGAGATTGTTTACGGGGCAACAGGGACGGAGACCACCTCTAATACCCTCGCGGGGGGAAATTTCTGGTGGGTTTACGATGGGAACAGTAAACGGTTCGATGCCAAGGGACACAATGTGGAGGGGATTGCCCTGGAGGATGAAACCCTTCACAATGCCCCGCCAGGGGGGACTGACATGAAGCATCGCCTCACCTGCGCGGGGACCTACGGCTGTCACGGGGACCGTGCCGTTGTCGGGGTTCTGGAGTCGATGATGGGGGCCCATCACGCGGACGATTCCACCATCGACGGGAGCTCGGTGGGAAAGAGTTACCGGTTCCTGAACGGTATTGTGGGGCTGGAGGACCCGGACTGGGAGTATCGTCCCACGAATACGGAGCACAATCAGTACAAGGGGATCGACCGGTCGGACGAGCAGAACTACGATCCTACCACCATCAGTCATCTCTGCGCGGAGTGTCACGGGGATTTCCACTTCGGAAATGATATCAGCAGCGGTTCGTGGGGATCGCCCTGGCTTCGACATCCCACCGATTACGATATGGGGCATACGGCAAGCAATTCCGAGTACAGGAATTACCCGGGACCCTACGGGCAGCAGGGGGATTACTCGGTGGTAGCCCCCGTGGCGAGTGAGAACGTCACGGAAGTCAAATCGAGTGTCAAGTTTGATAAGGATACCATCATAACCTGTATCACGTGCCACCGGGCCCACGGGACCCCCTACTGGAAGCTGTTGCGGTGGGATTATTTTGGGTGGCCCACCGATAAAGAGGACGATACGAATGGATGTATGGCGTGTCATTCCGCTAAGAATTAGCCTGTTTTTTCTCTGCTTCTGGCTGGCAGGGTGCCTGACAGTCGAGGCGGGACCCTATTGGCGATCCGCCCACGGAAACTATTCTACGGGGGTCAAGCGGTCCAGCCGAACCCTCTACAATACCGGTAACTGTGGTCATTGCCATGACCAGCATGGTACCTATAACGGAATTTCCAACGGCGGACCCTTCGCCTTTGGCCTCTTTGCCAATTCCTTCAATACCAACGCCTCCCCGGGAAACTACCAGAAGGCGGACAGCTTCTGTTTCGCCTGCCATACCTCTTCCACGGAATCGGAACAGCAGGGGGGCATTACCAATGAGGATTATTCCAAGACCTTCGGGGGTTACAGTTCATCAGGGAAGAACGATAT
>CAZPTH010000086.1:0-9387 GCA_964589315.1 uncultured Thermodesulfobacteriota bacterium | reverse complement strand
GTGGGGATGACGTACTGGTGGTTCAGCCACATCTCCCGGCCGATCTCCGCCACCCGTGGCTCATCGGGTTTCCACAGGCTGTGCGAGAAGATCCCGGAAACGGAAAGAAGGATCAAGAGAAGGATAAAGAGGATTTGAGCTGTTTTGTTTTTTATCATTATACCCCTTCCACTTTATAACAGACCTGTCCCCTTTGGAACAATACAGTGGGGGTGCGCCTATTCACAAGCCTGTACGACTTTCTATCACGTTAAAATGACCGCGGGATGATGGCAAAATTACCAGTTTTTAATGAAATTTGCGTTCACCTATTTTCCATAAAACAGGATGCGACCGTCGGCACAATAATCAGAGTAGCCAGGATAGCGGGCAGAAGTCCCCCAATCGCCGTGATGGCGATGGGCAGGAAGATTCCTGATGCCGTGTTTCACTCCGATTCCCTTGCGATTCATGGTCAGTTCCCGTCTTTAAGAAAGGGGTAAAATGACCATGAAAACGCTTCCTGTCCCCGGGGTGCTGGTGACCTGGATGTCGCCTCCATGGGCACGGACGATGGCAAGCGCCAGGCTCAGGCCGAGGCCGTTTCCCTGGGTCGAGCGGCTCTTGTCTCCCCGGTAGAAGCGGTCGAAGATATGGGGAAGTTCCTTCGGTAAGATTCCTACACCGGTGTCACGGATCTCGAGGATGAGGTCTGCCTCCTCCTTTTTCGTTGTAAGGGTAATTTTGCCTCCCCGTTCCGTGAATTTGATGGCGTTATCCAGGAGGTTGGCAATGACTCTTTGAAGGGCGGTTTTATCCCCTGGGATTTGGAGAGGTTCTTCCGACAGGTTTGTATTTAATTCGATTCCCTTGTCTTCGGCGGCGGGTTGAAACAGCTCGGCGGCTTCCCGGACGAGGTTGCAGATATCGAGGGGAGACTTCGAAAACCTTGCGAGCCCGGAATCCGTCTGGGCGATCTCGAGCATGGTGTTGATGAGGCTGACGAGCCTGTCACACTCCTCGATGATGGTTCCCGCCACCTCTCGAAAATCGCGGGCATCGCGAGGACTTGTCAGGGCGTTTTCAGCCATGCCGCGGATCCGGGCCAGGGGACTTCGGAGATCATGGGCGATGTCATTCGTGACCCTTTCCAGGTCTTCCACAAGAAGCTGGATACGGTCAAGCATGTTATTGAAGGCCCGGGCCAGTTCCTCGATTTCTTCCCCCTCGTTCCCGATAGGAACCCGACGGCTGAGATCTCCCCGGTCGATCCGGAGAGCCGTTTTCGTGACGCGCTCGACCCCCGCCATGGCCCGCTTGGAGAGCAGCCATCCCAGGAAAGATCCCAGGGCGAACATGGAAAGGAAACCGTATCCGAAGATCTCCCGAACGCTTTCGAGGATCTGCTCGTTGTCCCGGAGGGATTTCCCGATCTCCAGGATCAGCCCGCCCTTGAGTTTTTTCCAAATGACCCGAACCTTATGCTTGACCCCTGGCTGAGGGAGGGTCTGAAGACGTTCCTCTCCTTCCCCGAGGTTCCTGAGGGTGTCCGGCGCGAGAGGGAACCCCTTCCATGAGGACAGGTCGGAGGAGGCAAGGATGTTATGCTGAGGGGAGAGAAGGGCATAGAAAACCGTGAAGCGCTTTTTCCCGAGGGATTCATTGATAAATTCCTTCCGGAGCTTGTCGATCCCGACGGTG
Organism: uncultured Thermodesulfobacteriota bacterium; assembly: GCA_964589315.1. Classification (GTDB taxonomy): domain Bacteria; phylum Desulfobacterota; class S145-22; order S145-22; family S145-22; genus JAOZMY01. The sequence continues at coordinate 7,707 of CAZPTH010000086.1, read as the reverse complement.
TTGAAAAGGTTTTCTTCCTCCTTGACTTCATCCTGAAGGTATTTATCGGTCATCTCAAGAAGGGTATAGGAAAGGGAGAAGTGAATAAGGGCGAAAACAATGAGGGAGGCGAAGCCAAAAAGAACGAGATGAAAAAGGGTGAGACGGAGGGTAGTGCTTCGGAGGGGATGATGTCTGGGGAAGGATAATAGTTGCATAATCAAGGCAACAATAGCACGTTTGGGAAATTATTTAACACCTGATTCGGGGGGATTGACGAATATATCGATACGATGGTATTCAAAAAAACCTTTCAGATAGAATGTCGTGACAACCCCCAGATACCCCCCGACAAGCACGTCGCTGAGAAAGTGTTCCCCAATAATGACCCGGCTGGCCATGACCATAAGGGCTATGAATATGTAGAAAAAGAGATAGCGGGGTTTAATGAAGTAGAGAGCCGTCGCGAGTGCCGCGATCGTATTGGCATGCCCCGAAGGGAACGAGAGGACCCGGGCGGGCGAGGATTTGAAAAAGACAAATCCATAATGGCCACTCCTGTAAAGCATCATGGGGCGATATCGCGCGAAGACGATCTTGAGGACATCCGTCAGGAGTCCGGAGAGGGCGATGGAGACGAAGATGAAAAAGGCCGACAAGGCATACTTCCTCAGCGTGGGGGCGTGGTCCTGCCACCTTTTGGCCCGGGAGGAGGGATAGAAGAGGATGAAGATAATTCCGGTCAGTACGAGATACGGTGCGGAGATCCCCAGGAGGGTGACATAGGAGAAGAAGTGATTGATCCCCGGATTGATGTCACGCATCATGAGGACAAAAGGACGGTCCACGTAAAGAATAAGCAGGAAACTGGCCGCCGTGACGCCGAGGCAGGAGAGGAAAACCTTCCAAGAAGCGGGGAAAAATGTATGAAGGGGGCGTTCCCGCATAATGTTACCTTTTTCGGTGAAAGGTCCTGACGGACCAGTAAACGACATGACAATTTTTCCTAACGCTGCAATCATTTCTTGTGTACCCCATTTTCATTACTTTGCAAAGAAGCTCCGTATTTTACTCATAAGGGTAGCCGGAGATTTTTGCATTTTTTGTAAGGATAAGCCCCCGGATGTTACCGGATGATGATGAAAACATTACCGATTGGTAATGTTCGATCTGTTTTGCTTTATGAATATGGAAAGAGGAGGGAGGGGGCCTGCCCCGGAGGGGGGTCCAGGACAGGCCCTATGAGGGGAGAAAGGAGGAGAAAAAGAGAGAGAATGATAGCGTAATGATCGGTCCCCCTTGGCCTCAGGTTTTATTTTCCCTCTTTCTTCAGAACGAGGTAGATGTTTCCATTTCCCCGTTTCACCAGAAGGAGGAGGTCCTTTTCTCCCGCGGCCTTGCGCATCGCCTCGGTATAGTCATGGGTGTTCGTAATCTTTTTTCTGTCGATCTCGAGGATGACATCCCCCGGGCGCAGCCCGGCGCTGGCGGCGGGGCTTCCCGGACGGACCTCCGTAATGACAACGCCTTTCTCGCCGGGGTTGAGGCCGAGGCGTTCCGCCAGCTCCGGGGTTAGGGCCTGAACGTTTATTCCCCAAGTGTTTTGTACTTCCTGGGGTGAGGGAGTCTGACCATTTACCGGCATGACACCGATGTTGACCTTCAACATCTTTTCCTTGCCGTTTCGGATGATCCGGATGGGAATCTCCGTGTGGGGTGAAGTGGCGGCGACGAGGCGTGAGATGTCGTGAGCGTCCTTAATCTTTTTGCCGTTGAAGGCGATGATGACATCTCCCTGTTTCAGGCCCGCCTTTTCCGCGGGACTTCCCGGAAGGACCGAGGAAATAAGGACCCCCTTATCCTGTTTGAGATTGAAGGATTTGGCCAGTTCGGGCGTCAGATCCTGAACCTGAACCCCAAGCCATCCCCTGATGATTTTTCCCTTCTTGAGCTGAGGTAGCAGTTTCTTTGCCATGTTAATGGGGATGGCGAAACCGATTCCTTGCCCCCCTTTGATAATGGCGGTATTGATTCCGATGACTTCACCCTTCATGTTAAAGAGGGGGCCGCCACTGTTTCCGGGATTAATCGCCGCGTCGGTTTGTAGGAAATCGTCGTAGGGACCGGCCCCGATGACGCGCCCTTTCGCGCTGATGATCCCCGCCGTGACGGTTTGCCCCAGCCCGAAGGGGTTTCCAACGGCCACGACCCAGTCTCCCACGCGCATGGCATCGGAATCCCCGAGCTTGAGGGGGGGCGGGAAATCCTTGTCAGGTGTGACCTTGACCAGCCCAAGATCGGTTTTTGGATCTCTTCCCACCACCTTCGCGTCGTAGATTTTACCGTCCGCGAGTTTGACCTTTATGGCGGTTGCCTTCGCGATGACATGGTTGTTGGTCAGGATCAGCCCGCTTTTGTCGATGACGAACCCTGATCCCAGGGCGTGGACCTTCATTCTCCTTTCCGGCATGGGGCCGAAAAATTTATTGAAGGGAGAATTGGGCATGAAAAAGGGAAGCATGGGAGATTCCCTTACGATCTGTGTGGTCGAAATGTTGACGACCGACCCTTTGACCTTCGCGACGAGTTTCGCGAAAGACTCAGGAACGTGTGCGGCTTTCGCCTGGGCCGTCATGGCCACCTGGCCCGCCAAGAGGAAGATTATAGCAAGGATACCTGCGAGTACTTTTCTCCCGGTACCGTCTTTGAAGTTTGATTTTAGTGGATTACGATAGTTCATTTTTTCTGCCTCCTTTTCTCTTTGTAGGAAATATAATAGCTTTCACGAGACCCCCTACTGGATGATGTCGAAGCGTTTTTTCATTGACTCAAATGTCTTTTCCAGCTTGGCCCAGTCGATCTCCAGCTGATGAAGCTCTCCGGGTTGGAGATAGCTCTGTGCCAATTCTTCTTTCATTCTCTTCAAATCGACAAAAAGGTCGCTCATAATCGAAAAGGCGTGGTGAAATTCCTCGGGAAAGGACTGTTCGTTGGGGAGGCTGTTGAAATCACTCATGGTCTGGGACATGTCTGCCTCGAGTTTCCGGATGAGGGCCGTCATGCTTTCCAGGTCGTCCATTTCACGTTTCCTGTCCCACGCGCTGGAGTCTCTTCCGAGGGATTCCAGTTGCTCCCATATCTTGAGATTATCTTCAAGGAGACCTAACAGGTCATTTTCGGGTATTTGAGGTTCCATTTTGTGGCTCCTTTCCCTTTTGGGGTTTCTCTTTCCTTTAACGTGATACAAATATAATCCATGAATCTTTCATAAATCTTTCGGGTAAATTACAATTTTGTAATGAAAGAAAAATCGTTTTGAGACAAAGGGAATAATTAACGCGTGGTAAGGACCTGGACGTATCCTTCGCGGTGAGTCCTGTGATCCACCGCGTGAAAGGTAATCGGTTCTCCGGGCTTGAGTTGGTTGAGAATAAGTTCCAGGTCATTTTCCGACCGGATGGGGCGGCCATTGGCTTCCAAAAGGATATCTTTGGTTTCGAATCCTGCCCGGCTCATGGGACCGTAAGGGTCAATCCATGAAATGGCAACACCGGTTTCCCCTCGTGAGGATGGCTTTGGGAGAGGGGAGACGGCGATGCCAAGAATCGTCTTCAGCCCCCCGCCGGGAGTCGGCATTTGCCTTGCCCCAATCGTGATGGGGAGTTCCATCTCCCTTCCCTGCCTGAGGATTTTTATCTTAACGGTCTTCCCGATCGATGTCATGGAAACGAGTCGCTTGAGGTGAGCGGTATCCGAGACGGGGGTTTCCTGATAAGAAAGGATGATGTCTCCGGGCCGGATTCCCGCCTTCTGGGCGGGACCACCCTGAACGGCATCGATAACCAGTATTCCCCTGATGAATCCCTTCTTGTCCCGTTTTGATCGAAGGACGACGTCTTGAACGCGGAGTCCGAGCCAGCCGTGTTCGACGGTGCCGGTTTTGATGATCTGATTGGCAATGTGTTGGGCCAGGCCCCATGGGATGGCGAAGCCGATGCCCTGGAACCCGCCAATTCGTGTCAGGAGGGCATCATTAATGCCGATGACCTGACCCGACAGGTTGATGAGGGGGCCTCCACTGTTTTTGAGATCGATTTGTGCGTCCGTCTGGAGAAAATCCTGGTAGGACTCGAGGGTGAAAGTGGTCTTGCGATATTCGGCGCTGATGATTCCCTGAGTGATTGATGGTTTCTGTGCGGAAAAACGTCCAAGGGCGACAACCCAGGTTCCCGCCGTGATTTTTTCTGAATTTCCAGAGGCGATGTGTGGGAAAGGTCCGTTTCCATTTATTTTTAAAACCGCGATATCGGTCCCCAGGTCATAACCGACGGTTTTTGCCTCGAACCACTTCCCCTTGAACAGGAGACATCGAATCTCTTGTCCCCCACGTATCAGAAAGGCATTGGTCAAGATGTGTCCGTCGGAATCAATGAGGATTCCCGTCCCCGAGCGGGCCGACAGGAGGTCGTTCATGGAGGCTCGATGGGAGTGAGGAAGAAGGGTGAAATAGAAGGATAACGGGTGAGTCCCCGGTTTTTCCTTCGAGGCGATTTCGAGATGAACAACGGCGGGGAAGGCCTTTTTCGCGGCATTTAAGACAGCCTTTTTGCTGGGGGGTGACAGGCACGGGGCGTTTTTCGCATTCGCGATAGAGAGGCACAGCAGTGCCGTTACGGACAGAATGAGAATGAAACCCCGTCTGAAAATCCCTTGCATAGCCAACGGCCGTCCTTTAAAGATCTCTGAACTTTTTCATATTTAAGCCACGATTCTTTCCGTTTTCTTACACAAACATTAAATTTTTGTAATAGTTGAGGCGCTCTGTTTGCCATCCCGGGGAGCTGAGGGGAGGCGGACAGTAAAGGTCGATCCCTTTCCCGGATGGCTCTGAACGTCGATAGTCCCTTCGTGACGCTTGACGATGGCCTTCACGAGGCTCAACCCCAGGCCCAGTCCCTTTTCCGAGCGGCTCCGGTCTCCCCTGTAGAGGCGCTCCCAGATCTTGGGGAGCTCGTCTTTCGAGATGCCTGTGCCGGTATCCGTGACGGAAAGGAAGACGCTGTCATCTTTCCCGCCCGCTGCGATGGTAACCTGCCCGCCCGAAGGGGTATATTTGATGGCGTTATCCACGAGGTTTGCCAGGGCCTGGCCCAGTCGGGTCGGGTCAGCGGAAACGGTAAGGCCGGACGGCATACTCGTTGTGAGGGTGATGCCTTTCTCCTCCGCCACGAGGCTGTAGAGATCCACCACCTTCTGAACGAGCTTTTCAATGGAGACGGGTTGCAAATCGAGGGGCAGGACCCCTGTCTCCGCCTCCGAGATATCCATCAGGGTATCCAGGAGTTTCTGAATCTCCAGTGATTCCTCGAGACATTCCGCGAGGGCGATTTGACACTCCTCTAATGAGGACTCTTTCTGGAGTGCCAGCTCCGCCACGCCTCTCAAGCGGGTCACCGGTGTTCGGAGATCATGGGCCACGTTGTCGAGGGAGTTCTTCATCGCCCTGATCAGGGCATCGATTTTCTGGAGCATCTCGTTGAAAAGGGAGATCAATTCTTCCAATTCGTCCCCTGAGTGGGGATTGGGGACCCGTTTCCCCAGGGCAGACATGTCACGGGTGATGAAACGGACGGAGTCAATAAGGTGCCGAATAGGGCGCAGCGCCCGGGATGCCAGCAGATTTCCCCCCAGGATACCAAGTAAAAGAAGCGGGAAGATGATAATGGTGGCGATATCCTTGAAGTTCTCGAGGATTCGCAAGCGATCCCTGGTGTCTTGCCCCACCTGGAGCCAGAAGCCGTTTCGCAGGGGTTGGGAACCCACTTCGAGAAAGACATGATGGTCTGGGTCAGGGAGTCGGATCAGGCCATGGGTAAGCGGGTGGATCGTTCTGAGATGTTTGATGTCGAATTCGATCCACTGGTAGGGCAGATAGAGAAAAATCGTGTGATTATGCCAGTCCGCGATACGGATGAGGAATTTATTTTTGCCGGGAAATTTCCGGGAAGACCGGATGTTCCTTTCGATGAGGCCGAGCCCCCCCGATTCGTAGAGGACCTGCAATTCGTGCAGCTTTGCCATAATTTCTTCGTGGTCTTTCCGAACGAGCGTGGTCTGAAGGTAAAAATAGGCAAACAGAAAGAGGAGAGAGACACTGAGGACAAACAGGCCCGAATACCAAAAGGTCAGTCTGAAACCAATGGTTTTAGGAATCTTGCGGAGGCTCTTTAATGACATAACCGACGGAGCGGATGGTGTGAATGAGTTTTTTGGGGAACTTGCGATCAACCTTGTTTCTCAACCTGCAGACGAGCACATCCACCACGTTGGTCTGGGGGTCGAAGCTGTAATCCCAGACATGCTCCAGGATCATCGTTTTCGAAACGATACGATCCTTGTTCCGGAGAAGGTACTCGAGAAGGCTGAATTCCCTCGGCTGGAGGTCAATCCTCTGATTTCCTCGGGTTACCTCGTGCTTCAACAGATCGAGGGTCAGATCTCCCGCACTGAGGGTTGTGGGCGCGTCAGGGGCGTGGGCGCGTCGAATCAATGCCTGGATACGGGCAAGAAGCTCCGAAAACGAGAAGGGCTTGACGAGGTAGTCATCTCCCCCTTCCTGGAGCCCTTTGACCCGATCTTCCACGGACCTTTTCGCGCTGAGGATGAGAACCGGTGTGTTGATCTTCTTTTTACGTAGCTTCCCGATGAGGGTGAGTCCGTCCATTTTAGGGAGCATGATATCGACGATTGCGGCATCGTAGGGCGTTACGGATGCCAGCAGCGACCCCTTTTCCCCGTCTTCGGCATGATCCACGGCGTAGCCTGCCTCCTTGAGCCCGCGGATGATAAAATCGGCAGTCTTCTGGTCATCTTCGACAAGAAGTACCCTCATTTCTTATCTCTTTTCAGGAACATCGGATTCCCATCGGATTAAGGTCCAAGCTAAATATACCCGTTCCTCCTCGTTTTTTACTGGTAGTCCAGGGGGATTTTTTTATAAAGGAGATAACAGGCGGCGCGCTCCTCGGGCGTCAGTTCCGGCAAGCAGAGAAATCCGGCAGGATAGAGCTTATTATCACCTTTCAGAATATAGACCGTTTTTCCGTTCTTATCGTTCATGAGAACAGATTTAAACTTTGGAATAAGCGTGAACAGGGTTTTCCCTTCTTCCCGGAATATTGTGACCTCTTTTGGTGAGACCTTCAGAAAAACAAGATGAGCCCCGATGGGAGAGTCCACGCGGAAAACCCATCCTTCCTTTCGGATGATGTGCATAAGGTTCCCTTTAAGATCCCGAATCACGAGTTTAACGCCGAGGCGCTTCAGAAAGACCCCCTCGTCTGTTCCTTCACGTGTCAGCTTCAGCCTGTCAGGGCCCCCGCGCTCGATTTTGTAAGGCGTTTTTTCGATATATGCGGTATTTTTCTTGAATGACATGAGTTCCTGGCCATTGGGGGTGATCAGACGGACCCCCAGGAGAGCGGGCAAAGCCGAAGCCACGCCCATGAAAAAGATGACCAGGAAAGCAAGGAAAAATCGAGGAACTAATTTTCTACTTGCCATGGGTTGCCCTCCAGTCAGGGTTGAAAAGGTATCTACCTTCCGAATAGAGTAAATAAGAGCAAAAGTCAATCCGGGATAAAAAGATGGGTTATCCCTTCTCCTCCAGGACATAGCCGGCGCCGCGGATGGTGTGGATGAGCTTTTTTTCGAAGGAGCGATCAATCT
>CAZPTH010000085.1:0-9400 GCA_964589315.1 uncultured Thermodesulfobacteriota bacterium | reverse complement strand
GATTTCAAGATCTGGCGCGTCCATATCGCCGTTGTGGTGGACGAATACGGGGGAACGGCGGGGATCGTCACCATCGAAGACCTGATCGAGGAGATCTTCGGCGAGATCGAGGACGAGTTCGACGAGGTGGAACAGGATCCCTTCCAGCCCCAGGAAGACGGGACCGTGCTGGTGGACGCGGGGGTCGAGATCGACGCCTTCCAGGAATATTTCGGCCTTCCCGAGGAGAAGGGAAAGTATGAGACCCTGAGCGGCCTGATCTTCGAACTGACGGGAAAGGTTCCCCTTCCCAAGGAAAAATTTACCTACAAGAACCTGACGCTGGTCATCGAGGAAGCGGATCCCAAGCAGATCCATACCGTCCGGGTCATTCCGTCGCAGCCCCGGGAGGTTCCGAAACAGCCTGAGGGGTAGCCGTCGCGGTGGCTAACTGGCCACACGCGGCGGAGATATCGTCTCCACGGCTGCTGCGGATGATGGCCGTCATATTGGCGTTCACCAGGATTTCCTGAAATCTCAAGATGGCCTTCTCATCCGGCCGCTTGAAGGGGATTCCCTCCGTTTCGTTGAAGGGGATGAGGTTGATCTTGACCTTGAATCCCCGGAAAAGCCTGACCAGGGCCTTCGCGTCCTGCTCCCTGTCGTTGACGCCTTTCAGCATGACATACTCAAAGGTGACGCGCTCCCGGTTTCGCAGGCTGATGGCCCGGCACGCGGCCAACAGGCGCTCGATGGGGTATTTCCGGTTGACGGGCATCAGTCGATTCCGCGTTTCGTTGTCTGCCGCGTTCAGGGAAACCGCCAGCCGAAACCGCTTCGTTTTGTCGCCCAGCGATTCAAGCTGGTTCACCAGGCCGCAGGTGGAGACGGTCAGCCGCCGGTGGGAGAACTGGAACCCATCCGAGGCCCCGAGGATTTCGATGGCCTTCAGGGCGTTTTCCAGGTTGTCGAGGGGCTCGCCCATCCCCATGAAGACGAGGTTGGTGATTTTTCGTTTGGGCCCAATCGCGGCCTGAACCTGGCAGACCTGGTCCACGATCTCCCCCGTCCGGAGGTTCCGTATCAGCCCCATACGCGCCGTCTTACAGAAGGCGCACCCCATCCGGCACCCGACCTGGGTGGAGACACAGAGGGTCAGCCTCGGGGGATCGGGGATGAGCACCCCCTCGACCGCCTTCCCGTCCGTGAGCCGGTAGAGGTATTTGGTGGTCCCGTCTCGGGAGGTCTCCCGCGTTTCGATGGCAACCGAAGTGGATTCAAAGGTCGCGTCGAACTTCCGCTGGGACAGCTTCGAGATATCCGTCATCTTCGTAAAATCCGTGATACCCTTCTGATAGAGCCATTTGAAAAGCTGCGTGGCGCGGAACCGGGGTTCACCCATCTTTTTCAGAAGTTCAACGAGTTCGTCCTTCGGGTAATCTTTTATGAAGAGGGGCATGGCTTGGGGACCTGGGGTAAGTTAGTGACGTTCCTTGAAACCGAGGGATCTGATGAGGAATTGTGTCAGTATCTTTTCCGACTGGCGCCTCAGGTCGGGGTCGGGAATTTCATTCACGCAGCGCTTCACCCAGGCGGCCTCGTCCTTCGGGAGCCGGGTTGGGGCGGTGGCGGGGTCCATTCCGACCCTTTCGTTCGCGACTTCTCCCCGCGGGGATATGTTTCCGATCTCGATGCGGATATCCTTGACGAGGGGATGGCCGGCGGCCCGGTTGAGACGGTCGATGAGTTGCGATTTCATCTGGGTCAGCTCGAACCGCCAGGTGGGAGAGGGGGTTCGGATCCAGGCCACCCCCTTCTGGAATCGGCGCACCTCCGTGTTCCGGAGGATATAGGGCCCCACCGTGCTTTTCCAGAGGGAGTTGAACCTTACCAGGTCGGGATAAAAGGCGATTCCATGCTGGTGGCAAACCCTCTGCAACAGTCGGAAGATGGAATCGTAATGGCCTCGGGTCATGACGCTTCGGGTTCGATCCTGGGAAAGAGGGGAGGTTTTCGGGTGATGGCCTGGCCCAGCGGTATCTGGCCCCAGGCCTGGTCGGCGTCGAGGCGGGAGGTTCCCTCGACAATAGGGGGAAGGAGGAGCTGTTCCCGCATCTTCTGCGCGCTCTCGGGCATGAAGGGATAGATCATCTGGGAGATGTGCCGAATCCCCTCGAAAAGGGTAAACATGACGGTCATGAGGCGGCCTCGTTTCTCCGGGTCCTTGGCAAGCTGCCAGGGGGCCGTCTCGTCGATATACTTGTTCAGCCGCCCGACCAGGCGCCAGATGGCGGTCAGGGCCTGATGGAAGGCGATGGCCTGAAAGGCCGTGGCCACCTCTTCGTAGATTTTCCGGGTCAGTTCCTGGATCTCCGCCTCCATGTCCGTCAGGTCGGAGGGCTCTTCCAGCCTGCCGTCGAAATACTTCACCAGCATGCCCACGCTTCGGTTGAGGAGGTTGCCCAGGTCGTTGGCCAGGTCGCTGTTGATGCGGTGCACCATGGCCTGGTCGGAGTAATCCCCGTCCTGGCCGAAGGGGACCTCCCGCAGGAGGAAGTAGCGCAGGGGGTCCACGCCATACACATCCACCAGCCGGTAGGGGTCCACCACGTTTCGCAGCGACTTGGACATCTTTTTCCCCTCGATGGTCCACCAGCCGTGCGCGAAGACCTGCCTGGGCGGGGCAATCCCTGCCGACATGAGGAAGGTGGGCCAGTAAACTGCGTGGAACCGCAGGATATCCTTGCCGATGAGGTGCACGTCGGCCGGCCAGAAGTGGTTGAAGCGGTCCATATCGTCCGGGTAACCGAGGGCGGTGATGTAGTTGAGAAGGGCGTCGAACCAGACGTAGATGACGTGTTTCGGGTTCCCCGGCACGGGGATTCCCCAGGAAAAGGTGGTGCGGCTGATGCTCAGGTCTTTCAGCCCTCCCTTCACGAAGGAGACGAGCTCGTTGTATCGGGTCTCGGGCCGCACGAAGGCGGGGTTTTCTTCCAGGTATTTCAGGAGGGGGTCCTGGTATTTCGACATCTTGAAGAAATAGCTTTCCTCCTGGAGTTTATTGACCTCTCGCCCGCAGTCGGGACACTTCCCGTCCACCAGTTGCTGTTCCGTCCAGAACGATTCACAGGGGGTGCAGTACCAGTCCTCGTACATGCCGAGATAGATGTCCCCATTTTTCTGAACCGTTTCGAAGAAGTGGCTTGCCGCCTTGATATGCCGTTCCTGGGTGGTTCGGATGAAATCGTCGTTGCTGACGTTCAGCTTGACCCACAGGTTCTTGAACCGCTCCACGACCCGGTCGGCGAGCTGGATAGGGGTCTCCCCCGCCGCCTCCGCGGCCTTTTCCACCTTCTGGCCGTGCTCGTCCGTGCCGGTCAGGAAAAAGACGTCCCGTCCGGCGTAGCGGTAGTAGCGTGCCAGGACATCGGCCGCCACCGTGGTGTAGGCGTGCCCGATATGGGGCAGGTCATTGACGTAATAGATGGGGGTGGTTACGTAGAATGTCTCTGCCATCTTCTATCCTTTCATCCAGTTTTCCGGCGTCATTTCCACCGTTTCGCCCGTTTTGGAGAGGTGAACCCAGAAGCGCTCCTTCAGGATATCGAGCCGAACGACCCGGCCTTCCCCCTGGTTGGTCTTGATGCGTTTTCCCATCTTGGGGAGCTTTTTGCCCATCTCCTTGTAGAGGGGGAATTCGAAGGCCAGGCAGCACATGAGACGTCCGCAGCGGCCCGAAATCTCATCCGGGTTGAGAAGCAGCCCCTGGGCCTTGGCCATCTTGATGGAGACCAGCTCAAAGGAGGGCATGAACTTGGCGCAGCAGAGTTCCCGGCCACAGGCGCCGATACCCCCGACGAGCTTTGCCTCGTCCCGGGCCCCGATCTGGCGCATCTCGATGCGGGTCTTGAACTGGGATGCCAGCAGGCGCACCAGCTTGCGGAAATCGACCCGCTTGTCAGCCGTGAAGTAGAAGATGGCCTTGGACCCGTCGAAGAAATATTCCACGTTGACCACCTTCATGGCCAGACCCAGTTCCCTTGCCTTTTCGGCGCAGAAATACTTGGCCTCCAGCTCCTTTTTCCGTATCTCATCGGCCTGCTGGATGTCTTCCTCCGTGGCCTTCCTCAGAACCTTCTTGAGTCCCTTGTGGACCCGGTTTTCCTCTTTTTCGTGCGGGGGCACGACGACCTTTCCCAGGCTGATGCCGTGCTCCGTCTCGACGATGACCGAATCCCCCTTCTTGAGGTCCAGGTGATTGGCATCGAAATCATAGATTTTCAGGGTGCGCTTGAAACGCACGCCGACCACATTAACCAACGATTTCCTCCATTTTCAACCGCAACGTGTCGAAGATAAGTTCCGGCGCCGCGTTATGTTTCAGGTCCTCCATGGACTGGAAAAGCATGTCCATGAATTCCAGAAGAAACTCCGGGGAAACCCGGGTTTGCGCGCCGATCACGCCGCGGATCAATTCCTTGTTTACGACCTCCCGACCGCTCAGACCTTCCAGGTTCAGGGCCCAGTCCCGTGACAGCCAGAGGGCCCGCTCCAGGAAGATCTCCATGGTTCCCCTCTGTTTAGCCCATTTAGGGTTTTCAATCAAGTCCGGGGCCTTTTCCCCCGTCAAAACGGCGGAGAAAAAGGCGTCCATCTCCGCGTATCGCTCCCGGGTCTCCGGGTCAGTAAGGGCCATCAGGCGGGTAACACTCCCCTGGCTGAGTTCCAGGACGGGATCGTCCGGGGCCAGGGTGAGGCCGGAGCGTCGCGCGATCTGAGCGAGGGCATCCCTGGTAAGGGGGGTGAACCGGATGACCTGGCAACGGGACCGGATGGTCTCCAGGAGGCGATAAGGGGCGGCGGTGGTCAGGATGAGAAGGGTATGGGACGGCGGCGACTCCAGGGTCACCAGGAGGGCATTGGCCGCCTCCAGGCCGAGAAGGTCGGCCGGATCGATGATGACAACCCTCCGCTTCCCCTCGTAGGGGCCGTAGGCAAGGGTTCCCTGCAGGTGACGAACCTGCTCGATCGTGAGGTTTTGTTTCCCTTCCGGCGGGGAGAGGGTCAAGACATCGGGATGGTTCCCGGCGAGGATCTTCTCGCAGGCGGAACACTCTCCGCATGGGGGGAATTCGGACCTCTCGCAGTTGGCGGCCATGGCGAGATACCGGGCCGTCGTTTTTTTCCCTACTCCCTGGGGCCCGGCGAAGAGATAGCTGCCTCCCAATCGGCCGGTTTCGATCATCTTCCTTATCAGCAGCAGGGCCACGGTCTGGCCGATGGGGGTGAAAGACGCCGGGTCAGTCACGGTCATCCTCCAGAATGCCCCGGTCGTAAAGCGCCGTGGTGATCTTTTCGAAGACCTCGTCAACGGGTAGGGTAGCGTCGCAAAGGACAATACGGTCAGGGGACGCCTTCGCCAGGGCGAGGTAGCCCTCCCGGACCCGTCGGTGAAAGCTCAGGCCCTGCGACTCCATCCGATCCAGGGCGCCCCGGATCCGTTTCAGCCCCACCTCGGGGGGGCAGTCCAGCAGGAAGGTCAGGTCCGGGGTAAGCCCCCGCGTGACAAAGGCGTTGAGGTCCCGGATCTTCTCCAAGTCGATCCCGCGACCGTAGCCCTGGTAGGCGACGGTGGAGTCGGTGTAACGGTCGCACAGGACGATGGTTCCCTCTTGCAGGGCGGGGGTCACGACCCGGGTAACGTGCTGGGCCCGGTCGGCCAGGTAGAGCATCAGCTCCGCCAGGGGGTCCAGGGGCTCCGGATGGTGGGTGAGCAGGTCCTCGCGAATCCGCCGCCCGATGGGGCCCTCGCCGGGTTCCAGGGTGGTCAGGGTTGCCCGGCCCTTTGCCTTGAGAAAGGCTTCGAGCCGTGTCATCTGCGTGGTCTTGCCGCACCCCTCGATCCCCTCGAAGGTAATCAGAATTCCCTTCATGGTTTTAACCTTGAACCTCGAACGTTGAACATTGAACTTTGAACCTTGAACTCAATATTCATTGGTCAGCTCTCTCAATTCCTTCAGCGTAAAGACGGGGCCGTCCTTGCAGACGAATTTGGGGCCCAGGTTGCATCGCCCGCAAAGCCCCACGCCGCACTTCATCTTCATCTCCATGGAGATGAAAACCTCCTCGGGCTTCAGCCCCAGTTTCTCGAGCACCGGCAGGGTGTATCTTATCATGGGCGGCGGGCCGCAGATGACCGCCACGGCATTTTGGGTGTCCGGGGCCACCTCTTCCACCAGCGCGGGAACCACCTTGACGGGGCCAGTCCAGGTCTCATCGGCGCTGTCCACCGTCAGGTGAAGCGAAAAATCCCTGGCTTTCTCCCACGTCTTGAGTTCCGCCTTGTAGAGGAAGAGCCCGGGGGAGCGCACGCCGTAGAAGAGGGAGATGTGCCCCACCTTCGGGCGCTGCGCGTCCGTGAGGAGGTAGGCGATGAGCGAGCGGAGGGTCGTGAAGGCGTAGCCGCCACCCACCACGATGAGGTCCCTGCCTTCAAAACGGGCCAGGTCGAAGGGGGTCCCCAGGGGTCCCCGCATCCCCACCGTGTCCCCCGCGCCGAGGCGGTGCAGTTCCTGCGTCAGGGCCCCCATCCGTTTCACGGTGAACCGGACACTCCCCGTTTCGTGAGGGGAAGAGGCATAGCCAAAGGGGGCCTCTCCCACGCCAAAAACAGAGAGCTCGGCAAACTGGCCCGGCAGGTAGGGGGCGATCTCCCCGTCCAGGGGTTTCAGCTCGAAGGTGAGGATGTCATGACTGGAAACCTCGTCGGTCACCGAGACGATCTCCATGCGCTGGGGGACAAAGAGCGGCCGGTCCATCCTATCCCTCCCCCGCCTGAAAGTGGGCAATGACCTCGCGGATGTCGATACAGGCGGGGCACTGGGCCACACAGCGGCCACACCCCACACATCCGGGAGGCTCCCCGTTCTCAAAGCTGTAGAGAAACTTGTGAAAGAATCGCTGCTTGATCCGGTCCACCGACGCGCCCCGGGGGTTGTGCCCGGAGGCCTCACGGGTAAAGGTGGGAAACATGCAGGCGTCCCAGTGGCGGATGCGGCGCCCCCCCTTGAGGGTCCCCTCGTCCACGAGGGAAAAACAACTGCAGACGGGGCAGACGAACGTGCAGATCCCGCATCCCAGGCAGACGGCCGCCAGGGATTCCCAGAAGGGGTCGTCGCGGCCGGCCCCCACCGCCTCTGCCAGGGCGGTGAAATCGACGGGCGCGCCGTCGGGAGGGGCGTCTTTCAAAAGGGCCTCCACCTGGCTCGCGATGCCGGGATCGGCCTCCGTGAGAAATTTTTCAAGGGGCGTGAGAAGGGCCTCCCCCCGCTCCGTCAAGGCCCTGAAGGCGTACCCCTCGGGCAGGGGAATCATCTGGATATCCATCCCCGCGTCGTCGAAGGGACCGCCGCCCATCCGTCCGCAGAAGCAGGTGGGCGCGGGATCGGGGCATCCGACGCCGATGACAAGAAGGCGGTCGCGCCGCTGCCGGTAAGTGGTGTCCGGAGTCGAGCGCTTCAGGAAGACGGCGTCCAGGGCGTCGATGGCACGAACATCGCAGCTCCGCGCGCCAAGGAGCACGAGGGGCGGGTCCGGGAGATCCGTGGGGATGACATTGACGGCGCCGCCGTCTGTTCGTTCGTAGTGAAAAAGGGTTTCCGGGTTGGGAAAGAGGATCGATTTGGCCGGATGCGTGGGGGGCGTCTGGTCCAGGTTCAACAGGGCCTCCTCCCGGTAGGGGAGAAACCGGGCGCCCTCGCCCACGGTCTGGGGAACCCAGAGTTCACACCGTTGGGATAAGGCCGAAAGAAAGGCCGTCAGATCATCGCGGGGCAGGAGGCGCAGGGGATTATCCGATGTGTTCATCCGGGTCATCTTCACTGAAATGGCTTAGGGGTTGGGGGAGGGTGAGATCGAGGCCCGCCTCGTAGGAGAAGAGCTCCGCCACATCCGCCGTGATCTTCCCGTAGAGGAGACGCAGTTGAATATGCTCGGGGCAGGCCCACTCGCAGCTTCCGCACGCCACGCAGCGCCCCGCCATGTGCATCATGCGGTTCACGTGATAGAAAAAGATATTGTCCGGCTCGGGGGCGGGGGTCATCCAGGCGGGCTGGTTGACGTCGGTGAAACAGGTGTCGCAGTAACAGAGGGGGCAGATGTTCCGGCAGGCGTAGCAGAGGATGCACCGGGACAGCTCGTCGGTGAAGAGGGCGGCCCGCTGGTCCAGCGGCATCTCGCCGATGGGGCCGACCTCCGTGGTGAAATCCATGTCCGCCTCCGGGGCGCCGTAAGGGGGAGGCTCCAGCAGGAGGTCCACGTCCTCCGGGACCCGGTGATGACATGCCCGGCAGGTGGGCAGCAGAAGCTCGGCGCGGGGGAAGGCGCGGGGGCCGTCGGGCGCCTGGACCGTGACGGTTTCGCCCGATTCCTCCACTTGGTCGATTCGAAGCCCCGGAAATTCCTCCAGCAGCCGGGTGCGGCTGAGCATCCCCGGGCAGGGGATGCCGGCGAGGAAGAGGTTTTCCCGCGAGATCTGCTTTTCCTGGAGGAGGACGTTGATGGCCCGCCGGTCGCACCCCTTCACGAGGATGCCGACGCGGCTTTCCGGGTCACGCCTCAGGTAGCCCGCCAGGTTCTGGACGCAAAACCCGTTGAAGATCAGGGCGTCCATCTCCTCGGGGTGTGTGAAGACCGCGGGACGGACCCGCAGGGGGACGTCGCTCGGCGCGTAGGCGATCCACCGTTCCAGGCCCTCCCTTTCGAAGGCCTCTCGGAGGGTTTCGACCAGATACCGGGTGTAATCCTCAGACACGGACATCCCCCGTTTCTCCCCTTAAAAATCCCCGGAAGGGTCCCACGGCCCGGACCTTTTCGGTGATCTCGCGGATGAGCTCGGCGAACTCCTCCCCCTCGCTGGCGGAGATCCAGGAGAACTGGACCCGAGCCTCCTCGATCCCCAGGTAGGCAAGCAGGCGCTTGAGTACGATGAATTTGCGCCGCGCCACGAGGTTCCCCGTGAGGTAATGGCAGTCCCCCGGGTGGCATCCGGAGACGAGGACGCCGTCGGCGCCCGACATCAGGGCCTTGCAGATGTGGTACGGGCTGACGCGGCTGGAGCAGGGCACCAGGATGACCCGTGTCGTGGGGGGGTACGAAAGCCGGGAGACCCCCGCCAGGTCGGCCCCCGCGTAACTGCACCACCGGCAGAGGAACGCCACGATCCGGGGTTCCCATCCCTCCTGCGCCGTTTGTGGGGTGTCGTTCATTCCCTTCTCCTATCCCAGGGCCTTGAGCATCTCGACCACCTGCAGGTCGTCCGTGTTGGGGAGGTGCAGCGCCCCGTTCCGGCAGCTCGCCACGCAGGCACCGCATCCCTTGCAGAGGGCCGCGTTGACCACCGAGACCTGTTTTGTAACATCGA
>CAZPTH010000084.1:0-9452 GCA_964589315.1 uncultured Thermodesulfobacteriota bacterium | reverse complement strand
GTATCTGGAGACCCGCTCCTTTGGTAAGGGCTTACGGCCTGGAACGCGCCTTGGATACACCCGCAAAAATCTATTATAAAAACGAAAGTTACAGCCCTCCGGGCAGCCATAAACCCAACACGGCTGTCCCCCAAGCTTACTATAACAAGGTCTTCGGCACAAAACGTATTACGACGGAAACAGGTGCCGGCCAGTGGGGAAGCGCGTTGAGCTTTGCCGGCGCCATGTATGGGATCGAGATCGTCGTTTTCATGGTGAAGATCAGCTATCAGCAGAAACCGTATCGACGGCTCATGATGAATACCTGGGGTGCCACCTGCTATGCCAGCCCCAGCACGAGAACCGAGTCTGGACGCAAGATCCTTGAAAAAGATCCCGATACCCCGGGAAGCCTGGGGATCGCCATCAGCGAGGCTGTCGAGGCGGCCGTCTCTGACGAAAACACAAAATACGCCCTGGGCAGCGTGCTGAACCATGTTATGACCCATCAGACCATCATCGGTCTTGAAGCCCAGAAACAGTTGGAAAAGGTGGGAGACTATCCGGATATCGTCATCGGGTGCGCCGGCGGCGGCAGCAACTTTGCCGGGTTGAGCTTCCCCTTCGCGCGTGACAAGATCTTTGGAAAAGACATCAAGATCATCGCCGTAGAGCCCATGTCCTGTCCCACCATGACCCGTGGACCCTTCGCCTACGATTTCGGTGACACGGTTCAGATGACCCCGCTGCTTCCCATGTACACGCTGGGGCATGACTTTATTCCCGCGCCGATTCACGCGGGCGGTCTCCGTTATCACGGAATGGCCCCCCAGGTCAGCCAGCTGATTCTGGACGGGATTATTGAACCGCTTGCGGTCCACCAGCTCGAGACCTTTGAGGCGGGCGTTACCTTCGCGCGAACTGAGGGTATTATCGCGGCGCCTGAAACGAATCACGCCATCGCGGCCGTCATTCAGGAAGCGAAAAAGGCAAAGGAAGAAGGAAAAGAGAAGGTCATCCTCTTCAACATGAGCGGACACGGCCTGGTCGACCTGGCGGCTTACGATGCCTACTTCTCCGGGAAGCTGCACGACTATGAACTTCCCGAGGAAGAGATTGAAAGGGCCTTGAAGGCCATTGAACCCCTGCCAAAACCCAAGGTTGCGGCAAAATAAAACGGATTTCAGAGGTCTGTTCAGTCCATGACACATAAAGAAGAAATGGACAAAGAGGTCTTACGGTGTCCCAGACTGGGGGGAGAGGTTCCATTCTCCTATTGCAGGACCCTCCAGGATGGGATGCCGTGCGACCGCATTATAATTTGCTGGGAACTTGTCTTTGATATCGGGGCCTATGTCCAGGAACATTATTCCCCCGCAGAAATTCAGAAGTTCCTTCATCCAACTCCCAAAGACAAATTGACCACGCTTCTCGATATTATTGAACAGGCCAAAAAAAACATAAAGAAAGACAAGACGTAATCTTCCCATTCGCCTCCCTTTTTCGAAAGGCATAGGGAACCGATCATGATGATGGAAAGGGTCTTATGGATACAGATTGGTGTGACTGGCTTGCGGAAGGACTTATCGGAAACGGGTGTCAAAATCTCTCCATCGCTTTACTGGAAGGCGGGAATCATGTCCAGGAACGGGTTCGCCTCGCCGCGGACCGTCTGCATTTCCCGATTCGGGCAGATCTAACTTTCAGTGAAAAAATCGGCTACGAGGTCGCCCTGACCTACAGCTACGGGAAGAAACGTTCCGCGCTTCTCACTCACGGTTTTTCTCTTCCTGTGGCCATGGATCCCCTGATGAGTTCCATTTACACCGGGGTTGCGGGGGGGTTTGTCATTATTACCCTCGATGAAACCCCGCCTCCCTCCTACAGCAGTGGCTGTGATCCCGTATCACTGGCCATGTTCGCGAAGATGCCCGTTCTGGAGCTGTCTCAATTCAGCCTCCTTCCGGAGGGGCTCAAACAGGCCTTCGCCCTCTCGGAGAAATACGAAACTCCGGTGATGCTGCATCTTGACACGAAGATCCCCATGGGATCTTACACATTTCAAGGAAGGGCGGGGAAAAAACGAAGGACAGACTTTGAAAAAAACCCGGCCCGATGGGCGGCGACGCCAAGATTTCGCTTCCTCCTCCACAAGAAACTCAACCAGCGTCTCAAAGACATCGCGGAGTCTGACCTCAAGAACAAAATCATCCAGGTAGAGGGGAAGAACAAGGACCTGGGAATTATCTGCAATCATGCCAATTTTTCCCTTATCGAACCGTGGGCCAAGCGACATAACATCTCCCTCCTTTCCGTTCAGATGCCCTTCCCCCTCCCCGTTTCGGCTATCAGCCAGTTCGTTGAGGCCCATGCCACAACGGTTGTTATTGAGGATCGTTTCCCTACCATCCAGTTTCAGCTCCCCCAACGGGAGGAGATCAGGGGACGGTGGACGGATTCCGACCTTCAAAAGGTTGTCTCATGGGAAAAGGGGACCCTGATCCCCGTTCTGGACGACCTCCGGGCAGGAAAGGAACCCTCCATCATAGTCCCATCATCCGTCGCCGAGACCCCGCAACAACCCCTTTCAAAACTCCTCGACACCCTAAAATCCGGACACTCCTCTCTTCTCCTCGTTGCGGATAAAACACCGCTGACCTCCAAACTTCCCGTCGATCACTACGTCTCCAGGGGCGGCGCCATCAGTGTCGCGGCAGGTTTCTTCCACGGAGGAGAAACAGAGTCTGCCTCTATCCTCGGGATTACGGATTCCTCCGCGTTTCTCCATTACGGAATGCAGGCCACGACCAATGCCATCTACAACACGGCAAATGTCAGGTGCATCTTGCTGGTTCGACCGGAGCACACCCGCATTTTGCAGTCATTTCTCGACAATCTTCCCCAGGTGGAAACTGTGCCCCTTAACCCGGTTGCCAAGAATGCCATTAAAAAATTGCGGAAACCTGTTTCACGCGCATTAACCTTCTACACCGTTGCCATGGAGGAAGCAGTTTGAAAAAACAGGCCCTAATCATTGCCGGCGTCGGGGGCCGCGGCGTCCTCGTCGGCAGCACGATTCTACTCAACATCGCTTTCCAGCAGGATCTTCCCGTCTTCAGTGCCGACGAGTATGGCATGAGCCAGCGGGGCGGCTCCGTCGTCTCACATCTGAAAATCGGACCTTACCAGTCCCCCATCATTGGAACCGGAGAGGCGGATGTCCTGCTGGGATTTGAGGCATCCGAAGGGATCAAAAACCTCCCCATGCTGAGGGAGGGCGGGTTATGTATCCTCAATACCCCCCTGCCGGGCACCGGGAACCCGGTACTGGACGATCATCTGAAAGACAGGGGGATTCGACTCCTCACCCTTGACGCTGACCGGATCGCGACGGAAATCGGCTCTCCCCTCTCGGCCAACATGGTCCTCCTGGGGTTTTATTCCTTTTTTGGAAAACCCGTTTTCTCGTTCACAAAGCTCAGGGATTATGTGGAGACATCGTCCCCCGAGCGGTTCCTTGAATTTAACCGAAAGGCCCTGAAACTCGGCCACGAGGCAGCAAAAAACCTCAACCAGAAAGGGTTATCATGAAACGCGTCATCATCGATCAAGAACGATGCAAGGGATGCGGGCTGTGCACACAGGTCTGCCCCAGGAAAATACTGGTCCTGTCCAACATGGTCAATACCAATGGCTATCACCCGGTTCAGTGTACCGACGAAGAGATCTGTATGGGATGCGCCAACTGTGCCACTGTCTGCCCGGTTACCGCCTTTGAAATCTACAAACCCGTGCCCATCGTCGTGGCATCGTAAGGGGAAGATGTATGGAAAAGAAACGCTTGCTCAAGGGAGCCGAAGCCGTTGGAGAAGCCGCGATTCAGAGCGGATGCAACCGGTTCTACGGGTATCCCGTTCCCAACCAGTCGGATCTCCTTGAATACCTTGTTCAGGAAGAAAAAAACGGTCGGGGTCTCACAGTCTTTCAATCCGAGGATCCCCTTTCGTCCCTCTTCATGGCTTACGGGGCAACCCTCGCCGGCGCGCGGGTCCTGACCGCCGTCAATTCCATTGACCTTCCGGACGCCCTGCGCGCGGCGTCCTATTTCTCCGCCGCCAACCTGCCGCTGGTCTGTGTCATCTTCACGCAAAGCGGCCCTGGATCGGGAAACATCTATCCCGAACAGTCCAGCACCCTCGCCGCTTTATACGGCACACGGCTTGGAGACGGATTCGCCCCGATTTTTACCCCCTCCACCCCAGCGGACTGCGCGGCATCTACCCATATGGCCTTCAAAATCGCCGAGACCTATCAGGTCCCTGTCTTTATTCTTATCGACGCAGCCTGCGCCCAGCTCGTTGAAACGGTCGATTTCTCCGACCTGAGCATCAAACATGTCCCCATGAATCGCACAGGTATCCTGGAAAACGACACGGGAGACCCCACGAAGGTCACGACCCTTGTCCTTGATATCGACGAGATGGCAGAGCGTAAGGAGGGCCTCATGGAAAAGGAGGCCCGTTTTCTGGACAAGGAAAAGGGGAGCTTCAAGACGGCTGGGGAAGACGATAAAATTGTCATCACTGCCTACGGCATCGGGGCCGTTCAGGCGAAAAGAACGGCGGACGCCCTCCTGTCAGAGGGTCTTTCCTGCACCGTCTTCGAGCCCCTCAGCCTCTATCCCTTCCCTGAGGAGCCTTTCGCGGAAACCCTCAAGAAGGCCAAGCATCTCTTTATTATCGATCTGAGTCAGGGACAGTTTGATAAAATCCTGAATCCCTTTATCCCGGAAAAAATTTCCACACATGTTTTCACCACAACGGGCGGGGGAGTTCCGAGGGTTGAGCAACTCAAACTATGGATTCAAGGAAAACTGCAACAGTCATAATCGACAAGGATGGAACGACGATGAGCTTAAAACTGGAACAAATCGCTGGCTTTCCGAAATCCCTATCAGAAACACCCCAGCATTTCTGCCCGGGCTGCACGCACGGGGTTAATACCCGGCTTCTCGCCGAAGCCATCGACAGCTTCCCGATGGATGAAGACATCGTGGGGGTCTGTGGCATGGGATGTTCCGGCCTCCTGCCGGATTACCTCAATGTCAATATGGTCGCGGCCCCTCCGGGGCAGGCGATTCCCGTTGCCGTGGGGCTTTCTCACGAAATCGGCGAAAAGGGCCTGGTCTTCGTTTATGTGGGCGAAGGGGACCTCTACGGCAGGGGGCTCAGCAGCCTGCTTCACGCCGCGATCCGGGGCGAATCCCTCACAGTCATCTGCGCCAACAACCTGAACATGGGAATGAGCGGGGGGCACCTCTCCCCTACTACGTTACTGGGCCAGAAGACCCCAACCACACCTGACGGGAAACCCGCCTACAAATACGGGCTCCCCGTCGATTTTACCCGCCTGGTGTTGAATATCCCCAACGTCTCGTTCGTCGCCCGCTTTAAGGGATTTACAGCAGGTGAAATCCGTAAAGGTCGAGACTACCTTATACGCGGCCTTCAAATTCAGAAATTTCAACGGGGTTTCTCCTTCGTGGAAATCCTTGGTATCTGTCCCACGAACCTGGAGCTCCCCCCCACGGTGGCTGTCAAACAGGTCAAGTCCGCCACCAGCGGCATCTATCCCTCTGGAATCTTTAAAACACCTGAAACGGGAATCACCCTGTGAGAGAGATTTTCTACGTTCCCGACCGGTGCCTCCCTGGTTGCGACGCCTGTCAGATGGCGTGTGTCTCGGAGCACCTGAAGAACAAGGGGCTTCTAAGCCCCTTATCGGGACTTCCCTTTTCAAAAAAGGTTCGGTCACTTCCCGTGGGAAACACCATCAAGGCGCCTCGCCCTCATCCGCTGCGGTGTCTCCATTGTGATCCCCCCCAGTGTGTTGAGGCATGCCTCTCGGGCTCGCTCCTGAAAAACGAAGGAAACGGCAGGATCGGCAACAACCTTGAACAGTGCATCGGCTGTTTCATGTGCGTGGCTCACTGCCCCTACGGGGCGGTCATCCCGGTCCCAACGGAACACATCTCCATCAAGTGCGACGGCTGCCTCTGGAGCAAGGTCCCGGCGTGTGTCCGAGCCTGCCCGTCTGGTGCCCTTGTCTTTTCCGACCTGGAGACCTACGTGGAGACCCTCGAGGCCCAGGAACGATTCAAAAAGCGGGTGGTCAACCCACCCAGACTCTCACCGGCGAGGATCTGAAATGCGGGTGGTCATCATCGGAAACGGAACGGCTGGCATCCACGCCATGCTTTCCATCAAGAAACACGCCCCAAAAACGGATGTGACAGTCATTACCCACGACGAGCCCTTCTTCTATTCCCGCCCGGAAATTACGCAACTGATAGAAGATCCTTACACCCTCCAGAGTATCGCGCTGCCCGTCCCCGGGACAATCCTGAAGGAAATCACCCTCATCCAGCAGGCCGTTGAAGAAATCGATCCCAAACGGGGCATCCTCCGGCTGGCCGACGAATCGACCCTTGCCTATGACAGGCTCATCTTTGCCACGGGGGCCGCGCCCAAATCCGTCAAGATTATCGGCATACCCAAAGATAGCATCCTTACCCTTCGAACGGCACGGGACGCCTTGCGAATCGCGGCCTTCCTCAGCGAAATCTCCAGCCCCGTCATCCTGGGAGGTGGGCTCATAGGGCTCAAAATCGCCCACACACTGACGCGCCTGGGAATTTCCCCCACGGTCATCGTGTCATCCCCGCAAATCCTGTCGAGAACCCTCGATACCGAAACGGCCTCCCAGATACAGAAGCTCTTCGAGGCCAACGGGGTCACCTTCCATCTTGGCGCCGCCCTCCGGTACGCCGACTGGGATGAGAGAAAGAGAAAGGGGATCATCCAGACCGAGGCGGGCAAAAAGATCCCTTTCGACCTCCTGATTGCCGGGAAAGGGGTCACACCCAGGATCGATCTCGCGAAAAAGGCGGGAATCCTCATCGAAAATGGGGGGATTGCCGTGACCGATTCCATGGAAACCTCCTACAAAAACCACTACGCGGCTGGAGACTGCGCAAGCATCTTCAATCATGAAACGGGACATTACGAAAACCGGGCCATCTGGCCCGTTGCGGCGGAAAGCGGGAGAATCGCGGGGGAAGCGGTCACCGGGAAACTCATCTCTTCCGGACGATTTTCTGCCCCCATTGCCCGAAACGCCATCTCCTTCTTCTCCATCCCCATGGTCAGCATTGGAACCATCCGGGGGGATGGCCTGAAGATGTCCGTTTTCCAAGACCCTTCCCGTTCCATCGTTCGTAAAATCTTCCAGGAAAACGGGAGGATCGTCGGCACCGTCCTGATCGGGGATATCATGCACGCGGGGCTTCTCCTCGAGGCGGTCCGTAAAAAAAGCCTAATCCGTCAAATCCCGCCCTGGCTCCTTCAGGGCGCTCCAAATCTCACGCAACAGATACCATCCATGGAGGTCCTTTTTTCATGAGTCATTTAAAACAGGAAATCATGCTGGGAAACGTCGCGATTGCCCGTGGTCTTGTCGAAGGCGGGATCGAGGTTATGACCGCCTATCCCGGCACTCCCAGTTCAGAGATACTCCCGGGCGTCCTGGCGTTTCGCGACCGGGACAACCTTCCCATCTACATCGAGTGGTCCGTTAACGAAAAGGTCGCCCTCGACGTGGGCCTCGGTGCCGCCCTCGCGGGTAAATGGACCGCCGTCGCCATGAAGCAGGTGGGATTCAATGTCGCCCTGGACGCGGCCATCCACGCCAGGGAAATCCCGGTAAAGGGCGCCTTCGTTATCATCTCGGCGGACGACCCCGGCCCCCACTCCTCCCAGACCGAACAGGATACCCGGCAGATCGCCTTTATCGAAGGTTTTGCCGTGCTGGATCCTTCCTCCCCCCAGGAGGCAAAGGAGATGGCGGCCTACGCCTTGACCCTCTCCCACAAGTTTGGCGTTCCCATTATTCTAAGGCCCGTCAACCGGGTCTCCCACGCGCGTCAGAACATTCCCCTTGGCCCCATCAAAAAGGTCGTTTCCGACCCGCCCAAAGACCTGACGGGCCTGAGCTTCGACGAACGGATGAAACTCCTCGCCGAGGAAGTCTCGAAAAATCCCCCCTTTATGGAAACCAGCCTGGAAACGCCTTCTCAAGCCATTCTGGGTATTCTCTCCTCCGGAATGGCCTACCGTGTCGCCTTTGATATCCTGGAACGGTTAGGGCTGCAAAACCAAATTCCCATCATGAAACTGGGAATGACCCACCCCTTCCCTTCCGAAACAGCGGAAAACTTCGCGTCCGGATTTGAGAAGGTCCTGATCCTCGAAGAACCCGATATGGGAATCGAGTGGCTCATGAAGCCATCCCAAAAACTCCTGGGGCGGCGCAGCGGCCACGTCCCCTCGGAGGGGGAACTCAACACGGACAGGGTCTTTCAGGTCTTGGCCCCCCTCCTGAAGGAGACGGGCTTCATCGACGAAATCCCTGAACCTCCCACCGACCTCCTGAACATCATTGCCGACATGCACTTGCCTCCACGCCCCCCCAACCTCTGCCCCGGATGTCCCCATCGAGCGTCTTTCTACGCCATCCGGCACCTTTTCCCCAACGGCGTCTACACGAGTGACATCGGCTGCTACACCCTTGGAGTTACCCTGGGCGCCGTCGATACCGTCCTGGACATGGGAGCCAGCGTCAACATCGGGGCTGGATTCGCCTCCACCTACGAACAGGATCGGTCAGAAACCCCGGTTGTGGCGACCATCGGCGATTCCACCTTCTATCACTCCGGGATTCACTCCCTCATGGACGCCGTCATGAACGACCGGCGCTTCATCCTTGTCCTGCTGGATAACAGCATCACGGCCATGACGGGGATGCAGCCTACCCCGGAATTCGGCAGAAGCCTGACAGGCGAAGGAACCGCCGTTACGATTCCCGATCTCCTCAAGGCCTGCGGCGTCAAGTGGGTCAAGGAAGTTGACCCCTACCGCGTGCCCGAGATGGAATCCCTTCTCCAGGAAGCCTATGATTTTGTCCAAAGCCCCGAGGGAAGCATCGCCGTCCTTTGGGTCAAACGCCCCTGTATCATCTACGCCAAGTCCCAGCGGATGCTCGAAACCCTCTTCCCACGATTCAAAGTCACGGAACACTGCGTGGGATGCAAGGTCTGCCTGAACACCTTCGGATGCCCCGCCCTCATCTGGAACGAGCAAAAACAACAGGTAGAGATCAACCCCGCCATATGCATCGGGTGCGGCACCTGCACGTATGTCTGTCCGCAAAACAAATCCGGCTCCGGCCTCTTCTCCATCCACGAGGACTTCATGCTGAACCAGGTCATGCTGTAAGAAGAAAATACGTTAGACAAGAAAACAACGAAAAAGCCCATCCCGGAAAATCTTTGGGGTGGGCTTCCAGTTATTTCGGCCGTAATGCCCCACAACCTGGCGAGAAACCCGGAACACGTTGTTATTTTCTCCGAGTTTTAA
>CAZPTH010000083.1:0-9544 GCA_964589315.1 uncultured Thermodesulfobacteriota bacterium | reverse complement strand
TGATTTTTTACGGAGGGTGCGATCCCGTTCACGCGGGCGGTGACCTGAAGGAGAGCCTGAACCGCCTGACGGAGACCATCGAAAGGCGAAGGGAGCTGGAGAAAGAGGGGCGACCCCAGGAGGAGATCGAAGCCCTCTACGCGTGGGGAGACAAGCGAATCGAAAAGGGAGTAGGCCTCTACAAGAAGGTCCGTCAGATCTCGGAACGCCTGCGAACCGTGGCCATTTGTGGCGGGGGGACCCGGTTCGGGGGGTCGGCCGAGATTACCCTGATGACGGATATCCTCGTGGGTGATTCCCGGTCCGGCATGTGTTTCAGCGAGGCCCAGATCGGTCTGATCCCCGGATGGGCCGGGGTCGGAAGGGCCTACACCAAGGCCGGTCCCTTGAACGCGCGTTTCATGGCCTCCACGAGTCGGGAGGTCAAGGCGGCGGATCTGAAGGCGTGTGGCATTTACAACACCGTGGTGGAGGTGGACAGGCCCTTTCCCAGGAAGGAGCGCACCGACGACCCGGCCAGGGACAAGGCGCGTTACGCCGAGGCATTACAGGCGCATAACGACGAGATTGGGGCCATGCTGGTGCCTGTCGCCCTGGAACTGGCCACGTGTCCGAAACACCAGGTTCCCCTCTTGGCGGGAAAAGACCGGAAGGTCCTGGCAACGGAGAGGGAGATCGAGGAAGAAGTCGCACGGCGGGTTAACCCCATGAACTATGAAGGCCTGTGGGGGAAGCCGTTGAAAGAGGTCAGGGAGGAGATCAAACGGCTGGGAAAGCCCCTTGCGCCCCAGTCCATCAGGGAGTTGCAGCAGTTGTTTGAGACCTATCCTGAACCGAAATTTGTGGAGGAGAAGTTCGTCGAGGATGAAAAACTGGCGGATTCCCGCCTCTATAGGGACCCCCGCTTCAAGTTGGGGATACTTGCAACCTTGGAACAAAAAGTAGCAGATTTTAGGGAGGTAACAGAATGAGAAAGTATTTTGAAAAGATGCAGGAATTTGGCAAACCTCTAAACGAGAAGCAGATCGAGCGGATGGAGGAAAACGTTAAGCAGATAAAAGAGGTGGAGGAGCAGGTTGCCAAAGAGGTAGAACGCGTCAAAAACGCGGGGCTTCCGGCGGAACGGATTAACAAGCGGGGCCAGTTGACCGTATGGCAGAGGCTCGAATACCTCGTCGATCCCGGCACCTGGTGTCCCCTCCATACCCTGTATAACCCCAAAAACAACGAGGAAGGCACCACGGGGGTCATCGATGGGCTTGGCAAAATCAACGGGAAATGGGCCGTCATCATCGGTTTCGACAACAAGGTTATCGCCGGGGCGTGGATCGCAGGACAGGCGGAGAACATCCTGCGGGTCACCGACATGGCGAAGCGTCTGCGTATTCCCCTCGTCTGGCTGGTCAACTGCAGCGGCGTGAAGCTGACGGAGCAGCAGGAGGTTTACGCGGACCGTCGGGGCGGAGGAACGACCTTCTACCGCCATGCCGAGCTGGAAAAGATGGGCATCCCCGTTCTGGCGGGTGTGTATGGCACCAACCCGGCCGGTGGCGGTTACCAGGGCATCAGCCCCACCTACATCATCGCCCATAAGGACGCGAACATCGCCGTGGGTGGCGGCGGAATCGTGGGCGGCATGAGCCCCAAGGGTCACTTCGACCTGGAAGGCGCCCTCCAGTTGATCGAGGCAACCCGCCATTTCAAGGCTGTCCCCCCCGGACGCGTGGAGATCCATTACAACGAAACGGGTTTCTTCAAAGAGGTTTACGAGACCGAGGAAGGTGTTCTGGATGCCCTCAAACGTCTCATGAACGACATGCCGGCCTATAATCCGGATTTCTTCCGCGTAGCGAAACCGAAAGAGCCGAAACTCAGCCCCGCAGAGATCGACCGGATCGTTCCCTTCAACCAGAAGATGGTTTACAGCTTCGAGGAAGTGGTTGCCCGCCTGGTGGACGGCAGCGAGCACATGGAATTTCGTCCAGACTATGGCCCCGAAATCTACACGGCGCTGGCGAAGGTGGACGGTTTCCTCGTGGGCGTGGTTGGAAACCGTCAGGGCTTCCTGGGCAAGGATTATCCTGAATACGCCGAGGGTAAATATTTGGGTGTTGGGGGTAAGTTTTATCGCCAGGGCCTCATCAAGCTGAACGAATTCGTAACCCTCTGCGGGCGTGACCGGATTCCCATGATCTGGTTCCAGGACACCACGGGCATCGACGTGGGCGATATCGCGGAAAAGGCCGAGCTTCTCGGTCTCGGACAGGCCCTGATCTACTCCATCGAGCAGTCCGATCTCCCCATGATGCTGACCGTCCTCAGGAAGGGAACCGCTGCGGCGCATTACATCATGGGTGGTCCCACGGCCAACAACAACAACGTTTTCACCCTGGGAACTCCCACCACCGAGATCTATGTCATGCACGGCGAGACCGCGGCGGCGGCCTCTTTCTCCCGCCGGCTCGTCAAGGAGCAGGATGCGGGGCGTCCGCTCGAGCCGGTCATCGAAAAGATGAACGCCCTGGCGAAGCAGTATTACGACCAGTCTCGTCCGGTCTATTGCGCCATCCGTGGATTCGTGGATGAAGTGGTTTCGTTTGCCAGGATCCGGGATTACATGGTTGCCTTTACCGGTGCGGCCTACCAGAATCCGCCTTCCTTCTGTCCGCACCATCACCTGATAACCCCAAGGATTATCAAGGGATAAATTAAAAGGGGGAGGTCCTCCTCCCCCGCCATTTCAAAGGAGGCGATGGAGATGACACACAAACTCTCATTTCCGGAGCGCGTGGAGATCGGGGACCTTACCGTCCGGGACGGGATGCAGGCCCTGGAACACATCTTTACCACGGAAGAGAAACTGGCCGTCGTGGAAGACCTGATTCTGGCCGGTTTCGAACACGTGGAGGTGACCAATTTCGGGCACCCCAAGTATCTTCCCCAGTTTGCCGATGCCGAGGAGCTCCTGGAGCGGCTCTTCCAGAGCAAGCGCGTGGGGCACCTCTTGCGTCAGAACGGTGGAAAGGTCTGGGTAACGGCCATTACCATCAATGAACGTGCCTGCACCCGGGCCCTGGATTTCAAGGCCAAGCACGGGGTGGGTCCGGATATCGTGCTTCAGATGGTCTCCACCGATCCCGTGCATCACAAGACCAATTCAGGAATGACGCTGGACGACTACTGGAAGATGACCGAGCGCTGCATCAAGATGGTCAAAGAGCAGGACATCCAGATGTGTGGCACCGTCAGCACTATCTGGGGATCCCCCATGGAGGGCGCGCGGGTTACCGACCTGAGACGGGCCGTTGAATTTTCAAAGATTTACCTCGATCTGGGGGCCAGCTACATCGAGCAGGCGGACCACGATGGCTCCGCCGACCCGGCGCGGGTCTATGAATACTTTTCCATGATCCTCGACCCGGAGATTATGGGCAAATGGGCCGACCCGAAGTATCATCTCGCCCACTTCCATACCTCCCGAGGCATGGGACTGGCCAACGCCCTGGCGGCGCTTCAGGCCGGCATCTACCGGTTCGAATCGACCTTGAGCGGTATCGGCGGCCAGCCGGCCAACATGATCGACGGAAGGCTCATCAAGGGAACGGGAAAATACTATCACAAGGAGCACCTCCTCTCCGGGCTGGTGGCCACCGAAGACCTGGTCGTCATGATGGAGGCCATGGGGGTCAACACGGGAGTGGATATTCGGAAGCTCCTCGCCCTGGGCAAGAAGTTTCGGGACGAATACCTCAAAATCTCCCCGGCGCAGATGGATACGATTGTCTCGGCGGTCTCAGAGGTAACCGGCATCGCCAAGGAGCGTCTCATGAGTTTGAGGGATTCCGACAAGGACCTCGATACCTTCGTGGAAGAAGGGGTCAAGCACGTGGTCAAGCCTGGCGAAGAGGAACCGGCGCGTATACGCGAAACGCTGGGTCAGCTCTTCCATTCCCTGGCGGGTTATCTCCAGCGAGGCATGTGGGCCATTTCCCGGGCGGAAACCCTCGTTTCCGACGTTCCACCATCACCGTTTTTGAAAGACCTGTTGTAGTATCGCAGACTGAACCGGGTTTAGAGAGGGTGGCCATAAGGTCATCCTCTTTTTTATGCAATGATGCCCGACCATTTCCGCAGGGGGATAAAATCGACTGATAAATAGTAGGCGCTTTTATCATTTTTTTTGATAAAATTCCTTGCATTTGTGAATTTTTTTACTATAATGGTGAACGAATCCGATTTACGTGATTTTTGGCATTTATTTTTATCCTGCCCTTTTATGGGAACGGGTTTTTTTACGCGTAAAAAGGCGGGAAATTTGACAAACGAAAGGGGGTGAAAGGGGAAACAGATTAAACAGATTAACTCAAAGTTCAGAAGTAAATGTTAGTTGCTACAGGATTACGAAGTAGGTGTTAGTCATTGCGAAACGAAGGAGGAACTCAATGAAGCGAAGTACGATTCAGACCCTTATGATGCTCGCCCTGATTGTATCGGTGGCGATGGTCATGGGGACTTGCGCCTCTACCAAGGGGAAGAGCAAGGCGATGATTAAAATGCCTGTGGCAATCAAGGGAGCAACATATGAGGGAACCGATGCCTGCGCCGACTGTCATGAAGACCTCGTGAAGCAGTTTAAGGGGACGATTCATGGCAGGATCGCCAATTATGAGGCGAAGGGAATGGCGGGATGCGAGTCTTGCCACGGCCCGGGCAGCGTGCACATTGAGAATGACGGAGACACGTCGAAGATCATTCGTTTTACCAATGTGCGCGACGAAGGTGGCATTTCACCGGGAGAGGCGTCGGCTATTTGTCTCCAGTGCCATACCGATGGAGCCACCATGGACTGGCGTGGAAACGAGCATGCCCTCAATGATGTAACCTGTGTTGATTGTCACAAGATCCACCAGGATCCGGCCAAGGGAACGTTGAAGATGGCGGAGCCTGAACTCTGTTACCAGTGTCACGCAGATATTCGGGCGAAGGAGAACTATCCGTCTCACCATCCCATTCGGGAGGGGAAGATGAAGTGTTCGGATTGCCACGAGAATCACGGCAGCAGCGAGCACAACCTGAAGACGGAAGAGCGTTCACGCGACCTGTGTCTCCATTGTCATGCGGACAAGCAGGGGCCCTTTACCTATGAGCATGCGCCGGTCATGGAAGACTGCACGATCTGTCATGATCCGCATGGGACCGTGGCGGACAACCTGCTGAAGCAGAACGAACCGTTCCTGTGTCTGCAGTGTCACCATCTCCATTTCCACGCGACGTTCTATTCGCCCCACAACGGCAAGAACCCGATCACACCTAATCCCCACAGCTCGCAGATGGCGATGGGCACGCGGTGCACGCAGTGTCACAGTCAGATCCACGGCTCTGATCTGCCCTCGTTATCGGTGCCGGGAGCGGGGAAGGCGTTAACGCGGTAAATACGAAAGCGGAGGAAAATCGTGTCAAAAACACATTTTTTAGTGAGAAAACAATCATCAGCGAGAAGGAGGAGACTCATGAGACGATCAACCCTGATCCTGCTGGTTGCCGCTGTATTTATCTGCGTCACTTCCCTGGGGACGGCCTTCGCCGGAGAGAAGAAGGCGGAGAAGGCCTACCGGCTGAAAGTGGGCGCTGGATATTACACGACCAGCACGGATAGAGACAAGACAAACACGAACGTAGCCGAGTATGATGATACCGGTGGAAGCCCGACGGGGTTGTTCGGATACACCGGGTCATTTGGCAAGAACTTTATCGATATGAACGCCCGTTACACCACGCAGGATGATAACGCGGGAGATGTAAACCTGGATATTAACCGGGTCTTCCGGTTCAAGATGGACTACAACAAGTTTATCCACCGGACCCGCCATGATCCTCTCTTTCAGGAAGAGTTACACGGGCAAAATGTAGTAAACCCTATTTTTTCCAGTGAAGGCGTGAAGGAAGGAGCCCAGGTCTGGAAGTATACGGACCAGCAGCCGGGGAACGACTACCAGATCTATCGTCAGTTGACCCGGATGAATGCCAAGGTGACGGTGCCATCCTTTCCGGCCCTGACCTTCCATGCAGGATGGAGAAACGAGGTTCGCCATGGCTGGAAACAGGGAACTGTGATGACGGGTAAGTGTACGCCCTGCCATATTGTTGGCTACGGAAACCGCATCGATCAGACCACCAATGATCTGTCCGGTGGGGCTACGCTGAAAGTCGGTGTGGTGACGGTGGATTACAACTACACCCATCGGAAATTCGATAACGATGCATCTACCCAGAGCATCCATTACGATCCAGTGGTCACCCATAACCCGGCAAGGGATGCGATCTTCGGTAACCGTTTGAGCCTCGTGAACGCGGACGGTATCCGGAACCTGATTCCGGATTCGAAAAAGGATACCCATGTGGTCAAGGCGCGGGCGGATCTGCCGGGTGAGACCACGGCGTATGGTTCCTTTGTCTGTACCACGATGGAAGATGATTACAACGACCTGGACGTGGATCAGCACGTGTACAACCTGCGCGTGACGAAGGACTTCATGAAACGCCGCCTGACCCTGTCGGGACGTTTCCGTTACATCGACATCCACAGTGATGATGCGCACGTCACGGTGGACGATCATTTTGCTTCCTTTGACCCGGCCTACAACAACGACATGGATTTCAGCTTTGTTCGTAAATCCGCCATCGACCGGGATCAGTACACGGCTAACCTTGATGCGGCCTACCGCCTGAATCGTTGCACCACCTTCCGGTTGGGCTACCAGTTCGAGGACATCGACCGTGACAACCTTGAAGTTACGGATAGTGGGAGCAAAGATACAAAGATACACACGGTGAAGCTGGCGGTTAACGGGCGTCCCAACACGAAGTGGAAATACCGCGCATCCTATACCTACATGCACTATAATGACCCCTTTTCCCATGCGAGAGGGACATGCCAGCGTGTCGAGAACCTGGGGGTTGGTACGACGCCTTATTTTGAGGTGTTTAATGAAGAAAACCGCATGAGTGACCGGTCCGTGTATCCGGAGGATTCCCACGAGATCAAGTTGTCGGCGACCTACATGCCCAAGACGACCATGTCGATCAACGGGTTGTTCCAGTACACGCATCAGAACAACGATCACACAAACTGGGATTCCGACCGTTACATGGCAGGCATCAATTTCTGGTTCATGCCCATGAAGAAGCTCAGCTTCTCTCTGGGGTATAACTACGAGTATGATCGGTATGGGAGTTATGTCTGTACCGATCTGTTTGCCGGGTGAGGCGGTCAGGGTATGGTGAGCCAGGTTGGCTCCATGCATGACGACACGGACTACGATATTTCCAATCATGTCCTTTATGCCTCCGCCCTGTTTAACCCGACGAAGCGGTTGAGCTTGAACCTCGATGCCTCTTACACGAAGTCGAAAGCGGATTTCGATTCGATTCACTTCCCCGGTCCACCTCCGGGATTTACCACGTGGAATACCCCCTCACCGGTCTGGAGTACGGCGTATACCACCGATTATACCGGGTTCGAGGATTATTCCGATCTGGACCAGAGCCGTTTCGAGTGCTCTCTGGGCTGCAATGTGAAACTCTATAAGGCGCTGGAACTGGCGGGTGTGGTGACCTACCGGAAGTACACCGATGACGAGCCGTATCTCTACGACGCGGACGGTGAACTCTGGATCATCAACGTGGGCCTGAACTACACGTTCTGAGATCTGTAACCTTTAAAGAAAAAGCCCGCGGCACGCCGCGGGCTTTTTTTGTCAGGCTTAACAATCATTTTTCTCCCAGCTCTTTCGATCGCTCCGTCGCGCTTGCCACCGCCCGAATAACCGCGTTTCTGAACCCGTAGCTTTCCATTTCCGCCAGCCCGTAGCTCGTGGTTCCGCCGGGGGAGGTCACCTTTTCCCGCAGGATGGCGGGGTGTTCCTTCGTTTCCATCATCAGCCTTGCCGCGCCATGAACGGTCTGGAGGGCCAGCGTGAGGGCCGTATCCCTGGGGAGTCCCATCATGACGCCGCCGTCGGCCAATGCCTCGATAAAGGCGAACACATAGGCGGGGCCGCTGCCGCTGAGGCCGGTGACGGCATCGAGGAGCTTTTCATCTACGCGAAGGGCCGTCCCGAAGGTCTCCAGCAGGGAATGGGCCATCGTAGCGTCTTCCTCCGTGGCCCACTGTCCCAGGCAATAGGCGGAGGCAGCCGCCTGAACCGTTGCGGCAATATTGGGCATGACACGGATCACGTGGACCTCGGCGTCCAGGGCCGCCTCGATCCGCCGGGTAGGGACGCCTGCCATGATGGAAAGGAGGCACTTCTCCCGCAGGTCAAGCCTCTTCAGCTCGTTGAAAACAGAATCGGCGTGCTGCGGTTTCACGGCGAAGATTACGAGGTCACAGTCTCTGGCCACCTCGGTATTGGTTCCCTTTGAAATCCCGTATTCCTTCTCAAGAGTCCCGAGACGTCTGGTGTCAATATCCGAGGCTACGATTTTATCAGGGGTAGAGAAAGCACTTTGCAGAAGTCCCTTGAGGATTCCCTCCGCCATCTTCCCCGCACCGATAAAGCCGATTTTGGGTGTATCTGATCCGTTCATGGGTTCCAAACCTCCTTTCTCCACCTCTTTACCACAGGAACGGGTCTCTCTTCAACGCGAACCCAAAAAAAACCGCCCCGAATTGGGGCGGCGAACAGGTGAATATGATGGTTTACTGGACGGTGATGGGAATCCTTTTCGGCTTGGCCGACTCTTCCTTGGGGACACGAATCGTCAGGATGCCGTTTTTCATCTTCGCGTCGATCTTATTCTCGTTGATGTCGCCGGGGAGATTGAAGCTCCGCTCGAACCAGCCGTAACGGATCTCTCTCTTGTGGAAGGATTCGTTTTCCTTTACATCCTCAGCCTTCTTCTCACCGCGGATGGTCAGGACATTCTGTTCGAGGGAAATCTGGACATCATCTTTCTCAAGTCCGGGAAGTTCCACTTTCAGGATGTATTCATCGTCCGTTTCCTTGAGATCCACCGGCGCCATCTCCCCAACAAGCGGCTCAAGCCCCAGTCCCATGCTGAAAGGTTCCCACAGCGTGTCCAGTAAACGGGTCGGGAAAAGAGTTCTTTCAGGTTCTCTTGTCGTTGTTCTGAATGGTACCAGCCAACTCATCCTTCACACCCCCTTTTTTATTTTTTTCTCTTTCCACGGAAATAAATAATCACTTTTTTTCGAACGTCAAGAGGGGAAAATTTGTGAAGTGTGAGTCGTTGGCAACTGGCAAAAAAAACACTTCAGATATTGAGATGATTGACATGATTCATGTGTTTGACAAATATGGGATTTGGAAGTAAAGAGAATTTAGAGGTAATGTTATTCTGGAAGATTTCCTTTCGTTCTATGCCCCGGATAATGGCATGGTAAAGGGTTCTTGGGGCATCGAGTCGTGCCCGGCGAGGCATGGATCTTTCTTATATCGTTTCACAATTGAATTATTTAGGGGCACCTTCCTATTATCCATATACTTATTGAACGTTCGTTTAACTACCATCCTTAACGCCA
>CAZPTH010000082.1:0-9573 GCA_964589315.1 uncultured Thermodesulfobacteriota bacterium | reverse complement strand
AAATAAAAGCTTGATGACCGCCTTTCCCCACGCGGGTGAATGGGTGGCCCTGGCCTTTCTGGCGGCTGGCGGAGCTGCTGCTTTTAAACCCTTGACGGGGAGAAGGTTGAATGCCCGAACCCGAATCCTTAAGCGCGTGTCTCACGATCAGACACGCGTTTTTTTATTAGCTCCTCAAGTTCTTTATGAATTCGCTGCTTGTCCTGCGGGTATACCTAAAAGGCTTCATAATTGAGTTCGAAAAGCATTTTTTGGAAGAGACCGAAAGCTTAAAATAGCAACACTGGTTGCACCTGTTTAGTATTTAATCCATTTTTCTGCGGAAAATCTTGTTGACATGACGGTTTTACTGGGGTACAGTATGCAGTACCTTAAACGTGATACGGGGGAATTTGTGATTGAGATCAGCCTGAGGGGGCGCGGAGGCCAGGGTGTTGTGATGGCCTCCCAGATGCTGGGGATGGCCTTTTTCAAGGCGGGGATGTATCCCCAGTGCTATTCCCTCTTCGGCGGAGAGCGCCGTGGAGCGCCCGTGATCAGCTTCCTGAGGGTGGATAAGGAGAAAATCCTTTTGAAGTGCGACATCAAGTATCCTGACGAGATGATTTTCGTGGATGCCTCCCTGATCGATCCCGCCGTTGTCCCTTCCCTGGTTAAACCAGGCGGGAAAATCCTGATCAACACCGCGGAAACAAATGCCGACGCCTTCCCGTTTCTCTCCAGATATACCCTGGGACTCGTGGACGCCACGCGCTTGGCGGGAGAGCTTGGCCTCGAACGTCTTATGAACACGATTATCCTTGGAGCGTACTGCCGTTTCACGGGGCAACTTTCCATCGATTATGTCATCGCGGCGGTGGAAGAGATGGTTCCGGCCAAGACGGCGGAGAATGTCGACGCCGTTCGAAGGGGGTTTGAAAACGTTATGATTTTTTCAAACGCGTCATGATTCAAGCGAGGACGGATAAGTGAGATTTCCCGAATTTCTGGATCCGGAAATGATTGTTCCCGTATCCCGGGAAACGACGCTTGTCTTCAAAACAGGGGCGTGGGGGAACAAAAGGCCCATCTATACTGAAAAGGCCTCCCCCTGCCGCGTGGCCTGCCCCGTGGGAAATAATATCCCTGAAGCGCTCTTTCGCCTGTCTCAGGGAGATTTGGACGGGGCATTGAGCGCCTTCTTGGAAGAGACTCCCCTACCGGGGGTGAGCGGCTGTGTCTGCTATCATCCCTGCGAAGGTCAGTGCAATCGCGGGCAGTTGGACGAACCGACACGTATCCGGGCTTTGGAGCGGGCCGCGGCTGAATACGGAAAAGCCACGCCGGAGATTCTTTCCCGGGAGGGCCATGCCGCCCCGGTCGCCGTCGTTGGGTCGGGGCCCGCAGGTCTGTCTGCCGCGTATCACCTGGCGCGCCTGGGACACCCGGTTACCATCTTTGAGCGGGAGGACCTGCCCGGAGGGATGCTTCGAGTCGGAATCCCCCGCTATCGCCTGCCTGACGAGGTTCTGGAGAGGGACCTGGAGCGTATTTTTTCCCTGGGAATCGAAATTAGGACCGGGCAGGAGGTAAACGCAAGGCATGTAGCCAAGTTGTTTAAGGAATATTCCGCCGTTTTCCTTGCCCTGGGGGCGTCCAAGAGCCTGGTGCCGGATATCCCCGGCGTGGAACGGCGAGGTGTCCAGACCGCCCTCGATTTTTTGAGGTCGGCAAAGGCGCGTCCCAACCTGGAAATCGAGGCGGAAGTTTTGGTCATCGGCGGCGGGAACGTGGCTATCGACGCGGCTATAACGGCAAGGCGCCTGGGGGCGTCCCGGGTAACCCTGATCTGCCTGGAGAGCCGCGAAGAGATGCCGGCGCGCGAGGATGAAATTCGGGACGCCTTGGATGAAGGGATCGAAATCATCCATGGATGGGGACCTAAGGAGGCTTTCGGCAGCGGGGATTCTGTCGAGGGAGTTATGTTTGTGCGATGTCTCTCCGTTTTCGACGACGAGGGGAGGTTTCATCCTACTTTTGATGAGATGGAAACAAGGAGAATCGAGGCCCGCCGCGTGATCTTTGCCATCGGGCAGGTCCCGGAAACGGGACGCTACGGACTGGACACGCTTCTCCAGGTCCTCCAGCCCGATGAAACCGGGACCATTCTGCGCCCCGCCGGGGAAGCGCATGGCAACCTGTACACCGGGGGTGATATGTTTCGATTTCCCGGGTCTGTTGCGGAGGCCATCGCCTCGGGAAAACAGGCTGCCCTTTCCATCCACCGGCAGACAACGGGAAAGGTCGTCCGAGACGGGGGAAGCAGGATCGGTTCAGGGAAATCCTTTTCGCTAAACGCCCTCTATCGCCCTCGTCCCGACCGGGACTTGCATAAGGTCGTTTCCTTTGATGATATCGAGCCCGTTTTCCTCGAGGAGTGCCCTGCTCTTCCACTGCCCAAGACATCACGGGAGGCACGGAAGACCCCCTTCGAGACCATCGAAAAGACCCTGGCGAGAGATGAAGCCGTCATGGAAGCCGAGAGATGCTTCGTGTGCGGTATCTGCACGGGATGTGACCGGTGCTATCTCTTCTGCCCGGATATCTGCATCCGCCCCCCCGACGGGGGAGAGGCCGTTTACGCGGTGGAATCAGAATACTGCAAGGGGTGTGCCCTGTGCGCTGTTGTTTGTCCGAGGGGGATTATCACCATGGGAGAGAAGGGATGAAACGTTTCCTCACCGGGAATCACGCGGTCGCCGAGGCGGTGCGCCTCTGCCGGACCCAGTTCATTGCGGCCTACCCCATTACTCCTCAGACCCCGATTTATGAGAAGCTTTCGGAGATGGAGGCTTCAAACGCCCTGAGCGGGACTATGATGCGCACGGAGTCCGAGCATTCGGCCATGGCGGCGTGCCTTTCCGCCTCCCTCACGGGTGTACGGACCTTTACTGCCACCTCCTCGCAGGGGATCGCGCTCATGCACGAAATGCTTCACTTTGCGTCCGGAAGCCGGGTTCCCGTGGTCATGGCCTGTGTGAACCGGACTCTTGCCCTGCCGTGGGCCTTCTGGAGCGACCAGACGGACTCCCTCGCCCAAAGGGACACTGGCTGGATGCAGATCTACTGCGAGGACGGTCAGGAGGCGCTGGACTCGGTGATCCAGGCCTTTAAGATCGCCGAGAAGGTCCTGCTTCCCTGCATGGTGGTCCTGGAAGCGCACTATATCTCCCATTTCATGGAACCCGTCGATGTCCCGGATCAGGAAAGGGTAGATGCCTTTCTGCCACTCCCTAAGCTTCCCAGGCGGTTCGATATGGAGCACCCCGCTTTCATTGGCGCCGTGGTTTCCCAGGAACAGTACCGGACCTTCCGTCACCGGAGTCATCAGGCCATGGCCTACGCCCTTAAGGTCATGGAGGAGGTGGATGGAGAGTTCGAAACGGTTTTCGGGAGAGGCTACGGCCTCGTGGAAGCCAAGGAGGTGGAGGGCGCGGACCTGGTCCTTGTCACGACGGCCACCATTACCTCGACGGCCCGGGTCACCCTGGCGCGCCTGCGTGAGAAAGGACTGAGGATCGGCTTGGTTAAAATCCGCGTGTTTCGCCCCTTCCCTGTTGTTCAATTGCGAAGGATCCTGGGTGACGTACCGAAGATCGCCGTAATCGAGCGGAATCTCTCCCTGGGACGGGAAGGGATTTTTTGTACCGAGGTGAAGGCGGCCCTCGTCAACTATCCCGGAGAGCGACAGATCCAGGGATACCTGGCGGGGATTGGGGGCACCGACGTGGATCCGGGGCTTATCGAACGTGTCGTTATGGACGCCTTGGAGCGGAAAACGGCCACGGACGGCCCCATCTGGATGGGAGAGGCGCCATGAAACCCCTAGCCGGTGAACGCCGCCCGAAAGAGGTTATGAGACCAGGCCACGCCGCCTGTCCAGGTTGCGGGGTTGCCATCGGGATGCGAATGGTGCTTCGGGCCCTCGGAAACCGGGCCGTGGTGGTTGTCGTTCCTTCCTGCGCCGCCGTGATCTCTGGACCGTTTCCCTATGCGGACCTCGATGTTCCCATGTTTCACTCCGCCTTTGAAATCGCGGCCCCCACGGCCGCCGGCATCGCCCGAGCCCTGGACCTTCAGGGGCAGGGAGACATCCCCGTGCTTGCCTTTGCCGGGGACGGCGGGACCTTCGATATCGGATTCCAGTCACTCTCGGGGGCGGCGGCCCGCAACGAGAACATCATCTACGTGTGCCTCGATAACGAGGGATACATGAATACCGGGATCCAGGTTTCCTCGGCCACGCCCCGGTTTACATGGACGGGGACGACCCCCACGGGAAACACGCGTGGGAAGAAGCAAATCATGGAGGTGATGGCGGCTCACCGCATCCCTTACGCGGCAACGATTTGTATCGCCTTCCCGGATGACCTGGAGAGAAAGGTCCGGAAAGCGAAGGCGATAAGGGGAACCCGGTTTCTCCACATGCTTTCTCCCTGCGTACCGGGCTGGCGCATCGGGGAAAACATGGCTGTCAAGGCGGCGAAATTGTCGGTTGAGACGAAGGTATTTCCCCTCTACGAAATCGAGGAGGGGCTGAGAACGGAGGTTAATTACCGGCCGCGCGGCCTGCCGGTGGAGCGTTACCTGGAAATCCAGGGGCGTTACAGGCATCTGTCTCCCGAGGGGATCTCGGTGATCCAGGAAGACGTGGATAGAAACTGGCACATCCTGATGGAACGCGCCGCGCGCAATCAACATTAAACGGTAGGAGGGAGGAGAATGCATAAAACGAGAGGTAGAATTTTTATCGTGTTTTTGGCGATAGCGATGATTATCAGCTTGGGTGGCCGAGTTTACGCGGCAAAATACGTGATCAAGGCAGTGTCGGCCTGGCCCAAAACGGTTTACGAGGTGCAAAACTTCATGAAACTATTGGATATTATAAAAAAGAATGTTGCAGCGCGTGCCCCCGGCCAACTCGAAATAAAATACCTGGGGGGACCCGAAAATATCCCGAACCGTGAGCAGGTTGAAGCGCTCAGGCGTGGTTTGGTCGGTATGGTTTTTACTACAAGCGGATATTATGTCTCCGCGGTTCCTGTGGTGGATGGGTTGAACCTGTCTGATCTTACACCCTGGGAAGAGCGAAAGAGGGGAATCAACAAATTTCTCAACAAGATCCATGAGAAAAAGATCAACGCCGAATACCTGGGAAGGTTGGGGGTAGGCCTTCCCTTTATGCTTTTTTTGAACAAGCCAATTTCCAAGGTCGCTGATTTGAAAGGGATGAAAGTTCGCTGTTCTCCCACTCACACGGCTTTTCTCAAAAAGGTGAAGGCACAACCGGTGGTTATTCCTCCACCCGATGTCTATACCGCCCTGGAACGTGGCGTTGTCGACGGATTTATCTGGGTTGCCGGTCTCATCCGTGACTGGGGATGGAACAAGGTGGTCAAGTACAGGGTGGAACCTGGTTTCTACTCTGCGAACAATATCGTCCTGGTGAATAAAAAAGTATGGGACGGGCTTTCTGAAAACCTCAGGAAGATCCTGATGGATAGCGAGGCCGAGGCGGAAAAGTATGCCTATGAGAGGGCAAGTAAGCACTTGGCAAAGGAAAACGCCCTGATGGAAAAAGGCGGGATGAAGGTTATCAAACTAACCGGTGGGGAGGGTAAAAAACTCAGAAAGATCGCGTATGATGCCCTTTGGGAAGTTGTGATTAAAAGATCAGGAAACAATGGCAAGAAGCTCCGGGAGATGATTACGAGATAATCCTTGAGTCAGGAAATGAGAGGTTTTATGGGCCGGCTGGACAGCGTGTTAAAGGTTATTGAAAGTTTTATGGCTGTCTTGGCCGGTCTTCTCCTGATATATGTCACGTTGTCGATGTGTGCTTCCATTGCCCTGAGAACCCTGGGTCTTCAAACCCCCCTATGGTCAGTCCAGTTCAACGAGTATTCCCTGCTATGGATTGCCATGCTCGGCGGCGGTTGGCTGCTGAGACGGGAGAAGCATGTATCTCTCGATACGGTTACCCGCCGTTTGAAAGGCAGTGGACTAAAGAGGCTACGCGTCATTCATGCCTTCCTTGGATTATTGATTTGTGGCATTCTCGCTTATTATTCCGGGGCGGTCACATGGGACAATTTCAGGAGAGGCGTGCTCGATGTAAGGGCCGTTGATGTTCCAAAGTATTTAATCCTGTCCGTCATTTTCTTTGGTTTTTCCGTAATGGCCTTAGAGTTTTTAAGGATGCTCGTCGTGGCGGTAAATTCACTACGTGAAGAGCCTTAAAATTGGATTGGTGGATTATATTCGTTCTTTTCATCGGGGGATTGGTCTTTCTCCTGATCTCAGGATTTCCCATTGCCTTTGCCTTTTTGGGTATGGATTTACTGGGATCGTTATTTTTAATGGGACCCCAGGGATTTTTCCAGATTCCCCTTCAGGTTTACAGCTCTTTGTCTACCTTTACACTGTCCCCGATTCCCCTTTTTATCCTTATGGGGGAATTAATGTTTCACTCCGGGGTTGCCTATCGCACCATTGACGTTTTGGATAAGTGGTTGGGAAGACTTCCTGGGCGGCTTAGCCTTTTGGCCGCGGCGGGTGGGACCTTGTTTTCCGCGCTATCTGGATCCACGCTCGCCAACACGGCGATGCTTGGGACGGTTCTTTTGCCTGACATGCAAAAACGTGGATACAAGCCAGCCATGTCTGTCGGCCCGATTGTGGGAGTTGGGGGATTGGCCATGCTTATTCCCCCCTCCTCCCTCGCGGTTGTGCTGGCTGCCCTTGGACACATCGCAGTCGGAAAAATTTTACTGGCTGGCGTTATTCCCGGACTCTTATTAGGTGGAATGTTTGCTTTTTATATTATCCTTCGTTGCTGGCTGAATCCTGACCTGGCCCCCCGTTACGAAGTAACCACGGCAAGTTGGCCGGAACGAATCATTCTGTTGGTTCGATATGTATTTCCTCTCGGTATTGTCATATTCATGGTCCTTGGCCTCATGCTGCTGGGTGTCGCGACACCGACAGAGGCGGCGGCTTCCGGTGTTTTTGGTACCATTGTTGTCGTTGCCTTTTTTAAAAAACTTACGCTCAAAGCGATCAAGAATTCGCT
This sequence comes from uncultured Thermodesulfobacteriota bacterium, assembly GCA_964589315.1. GTDB lineage: Bacteria > Desulfobacterota > S145-22 > S145-22 > S145-22 > JAOZMY01. Next base: position 2,462 of record CAZPTH010000082.1, on the reverse strand, counting down.
TATTGGTACCCTCGAAATCACCATTATGATTTTCATGATCATTGCGGCTTCAAACAGCTTTAGCGCTATCCTCTCCTTTTCTGGTGCGACGCAGGGCTTATTGGAAGTTATCAAAACGGTAGAACTTTCTCCCATCCTGATCTTGATTGGGATGCAGTTGATGGTTTTCCTTCTCGGGATGTTCATGGAAACCATTTCTATCATGATGATTTGCCTTCCAATTTTTATGCCAATTGTGAAGTTGCTTGGGTTCAATCCGGTGTGGTTTGGCGTTATTATGCTCATAAACTTTGAAATGGGACTCATAACCCCTCCGTTTGGAATGTTGCTTTTTGTCATGAAAGGGGTCGCGCCGAAGGAAATAAGCATTGAGGCCATTTGCTGGGCGGCGCTCCCTTTTATTATTTGTGATGCGCTGGTCATGGCCCTGATCATTGCTGTTCCGAAAATAGCTTTATGGCTTCCTGCTCTTGTTAGATAAGAGGAGGAAGAAGGGATTGGTGGGTAAAGGAAAACTATCGGAGATTGAGAGGTTGGAATGACAACAAAAATCAGTATTGTTGGAGCGGCGGGGACGTTGGGATCGTGCGCGGCCTATGCCATCGCGACGCAAGGGCTGGCCGATGAGCTTGTTCTCCTGGACGTCAATGAGAACCTCCTGAAATGCCATGTCATGGACCTTGAGACAGCCGTTTCCGGACTTTATAAGATGCAGATTCGGACCGGTACCCCACGTGACATGGAAGGTTCGGACGTAGTCATCGTTACGGCGGGAGCCCCCTGGCGTTTTATCACATCGCGGATGGAGCTTCTCCGGGACAGCCTTCCCATTATCCGGCCCATTGCGGAGGATATCGCGAGATACTGTCCGCGGGCCGTGGTCATCACGGCCACGAATCCCGTGGATCCCCTCAATTACGTCATTTACAGGGTTACAGGGATGGACAGGAAACGCCTGCTCGGGTACACCCTCAACGACTCCTTTCGGTTCCGAATGATGGCGGCACGCTGGCTCGGTGTGGCGGCTACCGACGTGGAGGGATGGGTCGCTGGAGAGCACGGCCCCCACCAGGTCATGCTTTTCAGCACTCTCAAAGTAAAAGGTGCCCCGAGAGAAATCAATGTGGAAGGCAGGCAACGTATCACCGAAGAAATTCCCAAGGCCCTGCACGCTTACGAAAGTCTTCGCACGGGCAGGACCACGGGATGGACGTCCTCGGTGGGTCTCGCAGCCATGGTCTACGCCATCGTGAACGATACCGGCGCGGTCTACCCCTGCTCTATCATTCTCGACGGAGAGTTCGGGGTGAGGGACGTAAGCGTGAGCCTGCCCATCTTCCTGGGGCGGGAAGGGGGTCGGGGGCTTTGCCCCCTGGAGCTGGAGCCCGGCGAGGAACAGGCCCTGGAAGCTGCCATTTCATATCTCTGGAAGACTGCCCGATCTGTCGATGAATTGCTGGAAGAATCTTAAGACCTCTTCGGGGGACGAACCTTTTCGAGATCACTCCTGACAAGTAAGGTTCGATATGGTATGGAATCTGCAAAATGTAGAAGGAATGGTTCAGGTATGAAAGTATTGCGGATCAAACCAGATAAGACCATCCGACAGAAGGTGTACGAGTACCTTCGCGAAGGGATTTTGAACTGTGAGATCTCGGCAGGAGAGCGCCTCGTGGAGACCGATCTGGCGGAACGGATCGGTGTGTCTCGAACCCCGATCCGGGAGGCCCTTCATGCCCTGGAGAGGGAGGGCCTGGTCAAGGCCGTCCCCCGGGTCGGATATGTCGTCCGCCCCATCAGCGAGGAAGAGGTTTCGGAATTATGTGAGATTCGTCTGGCCTTGGAAGGACTGGCGCTGCGCTGGGCGTTTGAGAAAGATCCCGTGAAACTGGAAGAAGGTTTGAGGAAAAACATCTCTCTGTGTCGGCAGCGGATCGATGCCGGGGATGTCAAGGCCTTCGTTGAGCTGGACGCCCGATTTCACGCGTGGATTTCCCGGGTGGCGGGGAGCCGGAGGCTTCTGGAATTGACGGAGAGTATCCGGCGCGCCATGTTGCGCTACCGTCTCAAGAGTATTTATCGGAAAGAGACGGTGGAACGGGCCCTTTCCGGCCACGAGGCGATTGTCAAGGCCGTCGAAGAAGGGAACCTCCGGGCGGCTCAACAGGCCCTCCGTGCCCACATCCGTCGCTCGAAGAGGGATATTCTTTATTTTGGGTTCAAAAAGAGGGAAGAGATTTCCGAAGAAGAAATGGATGATTTTGCCGAGAGATAATCACAACTGTCTCGGTGCGGTATATCTTCCATTCGATTCCCGATCATCGGATTCCTCTCCCCACATTTCTCAAGCCAAATACCCAGCCATGGTGGGCTCATGAGAAGAATATAAGGGAGTTTAATGACGACTTTTCCCCACGCGGGTGAATGGGTGGCCCTGGCCACGGCGGGGTGCTGGACGTTGA
>CAZPTH010000081.1:0-9646 GCA_964589315.1 uncultured Thermodesulfobacteriota bacterium | reverse complement strand
GGCAGGGCAACAAGCAGTAATGCCAAAGGAACAAGAACCCGCAGGGATTTTTTAAGCATGGGAATCTCCAAAATTAGGCTGAAGTCCGAAGGTCGAAGGCTGAAGGTTGAAGATAAACATTTAGAGTTTTACTTTCTAAGGGAAACGATAAGGCCATTCAGCACTTTCTCCGCCTCTAAAATTTTTGGCTCAATGGCCGTTAAATTCTCTTTTGATAAAAATCCTAAACGATTTGAGAGTCCTAATTGATAATGCAACTCCCGAAGCGAACCAAAAGCGATATAAAGAAATCGTAAATAATCCGCCTGGCTACCCCGAGCACATCCTTCCACTATGTTGGATGGAACGGAAACGGCCGCTCTTCTCATCTGTGCTGCTAATCCATACAATTCTTCTTGGGGAAACGTTTGGGTTACCCCATAAATCAATTCTACAAGTGCATCAGAAAGCTTAAACGCCTTAAGTTTCCTATGATCCCGCATCTTATTCCTGCCCTTCAGCCTTCAGCCTTCAGCCTAAAAACCTACCTATCCGGCACGTAGACCATGGTGCCGTTTTCCAGCTTGTAGGCGACGCCGAGACGGTGCCCCCGCCCTTTTGCCTTCTGTCTCGTGACCCGCATGGCCTTGATCTTCCGGGCCTTCTTCGTGATGATTTCAACCTCCCCATTCTTCAGTTTCTTCATGATGGTTATCTCGGATTTTTCTGTGAAGAGATCCTGCAGGTGATAGGTGGCAAACAACATCAGCAGAAGGCCGACGATGAAAACCAGGCCGAGGTCGAAGAGATTGGCCAGTCCCGTGAGGGGATCTTCCCCTTCCAGGTCGTCCACGTCGAAATGTCGGCGTTTTTTCAGGTATCTCATGATGTTTCCTCCCGCCGCGCGAGCAGCAGTTCCGTCAGCATCTCCATGTCCTTGATATCCTCCTGGGCCCAGCGCCGCTTGACCGTGTAAAAGATGAAGGCGACAATCCCAATCGCCAGCCCCACCACCGTGGTGGTGAAGGCGATCACCAGGTCGCTGGAGAGGCGCGTCATATCCCCCTGGCCAATGGCGGCCAAGCCGGTTCCCATGGGGATCAGGGTCCCCATCAGGCCGAGGCTGGGGCCTACCCGGACGATGATCTTGAGGCGATCCACCGTCTTCAGGAGGTTCAGGTTTTCCTCCTGAAGGACGTTCTCAACGTGGAGAGGGTCCGTTTCCCCGTTTCCCCCGGCCATGGAAAGTAACCTTCGGAAATACCGCCGGACATAGTAAGGGAATCGCTGGGCCGTCTCCTCAGTTAACGCCAGGGCCGGGAACTCGTCCGCGGTCACCCGCTTCGTCCGGGCGCGATCCAGCCATTCGGCGAAAAACATCCCGGCGAACAGGACCATCAGGAGGCACAGGACCACCAGAAAGAAAAGGACAGGGTAAAGCAATGAGCTGGAAATGACGTAGATAAAGGTTTTCAGCATCGCGCCGAAATGCATTACTTACTCCTCTTGAGACGCCACATCCTCAAAAACCACCCGGCGATAAAGGTCATGGCCACAGTGGCCCACACGGCAACAATCCAGTTGAACTTCAACAATTCGGCTTCTCCTTTGTAGTTAGCGATTCGATAAATCTTGTTCAAATCCCCCATCTGAGGGGCGATCAGGACCGTCAGGATAAAGTATCCCGCGATAAAGAGCATGCCCCACCCCAGGGTCCGGTCGGGATCCATCCGGCCGAGCTTCTGCCAGAGGGAAAAGGTCAGCATGGTCAATCCCTGGATAACGAGATAAATTGCGAAGACACCGGCAAGGGCAAGCCCGCCGTTTTTTGGAAACGCGGACAGGATAAACCCCGTAATCAGGAGGATGACCGTCATACAGACGGGACACGGAACAACCAGGGTCAAAAAGGCCTTGCTCGCCGGGTGTGTATGGTCTCGCTTCAGCAGGTAAACAGCCCACACGAGCATCCCGAACGCCAGGGCAAAATGCAGAGGCATCCCGTAGGTCAAAATTCGGCTGAACAACGGGAACAGGGCCCCCTTGTCCAGCCATCGGAGGAGAAAAAAGGCCCCCGCGAAAAGCAACCCATAGGAGAGGGCGGAGCCGAGAAAAAGCCAGATCCGTCCTCTCCATGTCTTCGCGTGCTGAACGAGGTAATACATCCCGATCCCGCTTTTCACGGCAAAGATGGAAACGGCAAGCACAATTCCAAGGATCAGGCTTTTGAGCTCCATGCTACCCCTTTTTTACCACATTCCCATGGGTGCTTCCACTTCAAAGCCAACCCATCCAGGCACGGTTAGAATTCGTATCTCAAGCTCCCGTAAAAGGTGCGTCCCGGCATGGGATACCCCTTGACGTAGGCGTATTCCTTGTCGAACAGGTTTCGCACGTCGCCCTTCACCGTGAGGTTTCCATACTTCTTGTTCTCAAAGATCTTGTAGGAAAGGCTCAGGTCGGCCACGGTGAAACCACCCATGGTTATCTCCGGCACGGGGTATTTTCCGCTTTCCCAGTCGTCCACCTTTTGCCTACCCACGTAGGCGAAGTTCAGGTTTCCGGAAAAGCCCTTCAGCCCCGTCAGGGAAATCCCGTAGGAGGCATTCCAGTCCGAGACATACTTCAGGTCCTCGTGGGTTTCGTCATCCTCGTATTTGAAGAGATAGACGAACCTGACATAGGGCCTGAGTTCAAATTCCCACCCAAAAAGGGATCCGACGTCATAGGAAAAATTTCCTTCGAGCCCATCGATCTTGGCGCCTCCGATGTTTTTCCATGTCTTTTCCCCGGCGGGCGTGGAAGCCGACACGATCTTGTCGTCGAAATCCGTATAGAAATAGGTCAGGGAGGCGTTGAGGGCCTTGTAAAAGAAATCGATTCCCCCCTCGATGGTTTTGCTCTTCTCGGGATCCAGGTTCGGATTGCCCACGTAGTGTGTTCCCCATACCTCGTAATCCGCCGCCAACTGGTCCGCCGCGGGCATCACGAAACCTTCCCCGTAATGCGCCCTGAACTTCAGGTAATTCCCAAGGAGATAGGCGGCCCCCAGGTTAAAGCACGTATGTGAATCGTCTTCGTCGCGGCCGGGGGGTTCCTTGACCTTGACCGTGTAATCGTCGTAACGAACCCCTCCCATGAGGAAGAGCCGGTTATTCAGGAGCTTCCCCTTGACCAGCAAGAACCCTGCGGGGTTCTCGTACTCCGTCTTCTTGGGGTTCCAGGTGGCTCGAATGTCGTAATCGACCCAGTCGAAGCCCGCGGTGGCCGTCAGATACTTCTGATTGAAGGTGACCTGGGCCTGGGCGCCCTGCTGATCCGTCTTTATTTTTGATACCTTTCCGTCGTCCCATCCGGTCGGATCGCTTTCCTTCGGGTCATACCACTTGTTCTCGTCGGTCCCGTTGAAATAGCGGACCATCCAGGTAAACGCCCCCTTCTTGACACCCCCTTCATACTTGAAATCTATCGACTTGTTGGTCTTGTCTGTGTAATCGTCCCTGTCGTTTTGCGAGATGTATCCTGGACTTCCGATCTTGTCTCCGTCGTAATAATGAATAATCATGCCAATGCGATGTCCCGGGAGGAATTCCGCGCCCACGTTGAGGCTGATATTGTCGATACTGTCATATCCCGTGTTGTAAAATTTATCGTCTCCCCCCGTCTTGTAATCGTCGTTCAAGGCGGAGCGGGTCACCGTTCCGGAAAAATCGAGGGCCTTCACCTTTCCATATCCCCCGAAGGTCCCCTCGATGAAATCGTAGCTCCCGTACGTGCCTTCCACGAAGACATGGGGCTTCCCTTTCCCCTGCCTCGTGATGATATTGATAATCCCGCCTACCGCCGCGGATCCGTATTGCACCGAGGCGGGCCCACGGATGATTTCGATTCTTTCCACGTTTTTCGTCAGGATCTTGGCCACGTTTCCCGTCCCGGCCCGCCGACCGTCCACCAGGATCAGGACATGGCCTTCCAGGTCGTTCCCGTGGGTTTCTGTCCGGAATCCGCGGATACCGATGGATGTCAGCCCACCGGGATATTTCTGAATGTGTCCGACACTGTGTTCCGCCAGGAGTTCCCCAAGGTTTTGGGCGGATGATTGCGTGATCTCATCGTGCGAGATCACGGTGACATTGGAGGTGATCTCCCGCTTTGTCTCTTTGACCCGGCTCGTGGTGACAATAACCTCTTTCAGGGTTTTCGGCTCGCTAACTCCCGGCTTTACCTCCCCTGCCAGGACGGGACCCCCCATGAAAAGCGCCAGGGCCATGAAAAGAATCAGGCCAGTGTAGAATATCTTCTTTTCTCCCCATATCAAGTAATTTCCGACCATTTTCCTCCTCCTTTTCTCGTTTCTCTCGTTGGTTTCGTTCTTCTGGTTTATCTGGTTTGTTCGGTTTATCTCGTTGTCCGGTTCGACTTTAGAAATCCAAAGATGAAACGGCTAAAGGCTGGGGTCATTAGGTTAACGGTTCCTTTTACCGTTCGCCGTTTGTCTTTCGCCTTTAGTCCTCAATCTTCAGTCTATCTCCTCACCTCCCTCCTTTCTTTTTTATTTTCATCCCATAAAAAAATCCCCGGAGTTTTCCCCGGGGATGTCCCTTTTTCATCCCGCGCCGACCTGGTGCCACGCAGGTTTTCTCGGCATTCGTATCCCGTTCAGGCAGGTTTTCTGGCTCCCGGATCGTCCTACTTGCCGCGCCTTCCCATCCTGTTAAGACAAGACAGTGGCCTTTCTCAGCGGTTTTCGTCCCCGGTCACAGCGGCGGGCCCGCCTCCGCATTTCACGGAGTTCCCTTTTACGCCTTTCGGCGCCTGAACGTGCGATGATCACGATTCGCTATGAATCCTTTAAACAGAAATCCCCTGCCTTGTCAAGCAAATTTAACACCCCATTACACACCTCGAAAAAATCGTGGGGCATACCGAACCAGAACGTCCCAATGACCTGGTTGCGGCTAAAACGCCGGCATATTGACGTGATATCCCCGCTGATTTATGCTAACAATCGCGAGAGAAAGGGGAGGCGACACCCTTCACTAAAGGTAATGACGAAAGATGTCGTCCAGAATGGTTATAAATATTAAACAGATCCGAGGGAGATGAATGATGCTTTCACTTTTCCAGCGCGGGGGGCCGGTCATGATCCCCCTGCTCATCTGCAGCCTCTTTGCCGTGGCCTTCATCGTGGAGCGAATCATTTTCTGGGTACGCCTGAACCGGCTCAGGGACAAAAAACTGGTCTCCAAGATCCTGGACCTGTGTGATGGGGGAAAATTCGAAGAGGCCTACGAGGTAGGGAAAAAAAGCAAGGACTTCGTGGTTTACGTCCTCCTGAATGGGATCGCACACCGGGCCTACTCCATGGAAGGGGCCATGGAGGCCGCTTCGGAACGCGTGATCAAGGAAATGAGCCGAAATCTCATGATCCTGGATACCCTTGTCACCCTGTCTCCCCTGCTGGGGATTTTCGGAACGGTGACAGGGATCATTTTCTCCTTCGACATGCTGGGCAAGATGGGGATTGAACGCCCACAAGTCGTATCCCTCGGAATTGCCCAGGCCCTGATCACCACCGCCTTTGGTTTGGCCATTGCCATGCCGACCCTGATTTTTTACAACTACTTTATCTCCCGGGTCAATCACGCCGCGAAGGAGATCGAGAAGAATGCCAATATCCTCTCCCTGATAGGGGAAAAACGGATTTTCGAAAGCAAAAAGGGGGGAGCCGAAAACCATGATCAGGATTAAGACCTTCGAACGACGCGGGGGAAGGTTGGAGATGACCCCGTTGATGGACCTGATGTTCACCCTGCTTGTCTTCTTCATCTATTCCATGCTTTCCATGACGGTCCATCACGGGGTCCCCCTGACATTACCTGAGGCAAAAAGCTCACATGTCGAACGCCACCGGAACGTTCAGATCTCCATCACGCGGACGGGGCATATCTTCGTCAACAAGCGGCAGGTTGAATTGAAAGAGATCCCCGCCGTGATCCTTGCGATGACCAAAGACCTCAAGAAAACCACCGTCCTCGTCAGCGGCGACGGGGCCGTGTCCTACGAGCGGATCATGGAGGTCCTGGATATCCTCCGAACTCACGGCATTTCGGATGTGGTCTTAGAAACCCGGCATGAATGACACGATTTTCCCGGGATACCCCGCCCACAAAGTCCTCTTTGCGAGCTTTCTCTTCGCCGTCTGCTTTCATCTTGCCCTTTTCGCCGTGATTCATCACTTCCCTTCTTTCGCAAGGCCCAAGATCGAAGCCCCCCAAAAGTTGCGCGTTCACCTCGCCCGTGCCCCCTCCGTGAAACACGTTCCCGACATCCATGAGATACATCCGTCCCGTTACAGTCCCCCCGTTCCGCCAAAAGAAAAACCGAAACCGAAGATGATTGAAAAACCCCGGCCGAAGGTGGAGAAAAAGGCACCGAAGAAGGTTCTGAAAAAGAGGACCAAACCGATCCCAAAGAAGGCACTAAAACCGGAACCCAGGCCGGAACCAAAACCCGAACCGGTTCAGGCGGAGCCGAGCCCGGTCCCGCAAGAGACAAAGCCCGCCGTTCCCGTGATGGATACCTCCCGTACGGCAACAGCCCCTCCCCCGCAAACCGTTCAAGAAACAACACCGGGGCCATCCACTCCCCCCGCGCCGCGCCGGGAAATGGCGTATCCCGATTACGGAAAGAGCCCGGCACTGACCTACCCCCCCCTGGCCCGGCGGAGAGGCCTCGAAGGAAAGGTTATCCTGAAGGTCCTGGTCAGCAAGGAGGGGCATCCCCTTGAGGTAACCCTGGAGGAATCAAGCGGGCATTCGATTCTTGACAAGTCTGCCCTGAAGGCGGTTCGCGACTGGGTCTTTAAACCCGGAAAGCTGAACGGACAGCCGGTGAAAATGTGGGTGCGGGTTCCGGTAGTCTATCGGTTGAAATGAATCTTGGAGGAATTCAGCAGAAATAAAAATCTCTTGACAGGGCGCAAACGGTTCTCTATAAGAGGCCAAACGGTCACGAAGGCCGGTAAATTTTAAGAAACGTTAAAAGCAAAAAACTGTGAAGAGAAAAAGGCCAGGAAGGTCAAAAGACCCCTGGTCTTTCTTTTTGGGGAAAATTAAATGGCCCAGATAAACTTGAAGCAGATCATTCTTTGTGTCATCGCAACCGTGCTTTTCGCGGTTGGAGTTCACCCCGTGCCCGCCAGGGCCCAGTCGATCAATAGATACGCAATCGGGGACACCAAAGACTGGGGATTCCCGGCGCCCTATTTTCACTACCCAAGGGGCCCCGGATACCTGAGGATGAGCATGGTATTCGATACCCTTATCTGGAAGAATGATAAGGGGTTTGTCCCCATGCTGGCAGCCCGGTGGAAGTATAACCCCGCGGCGTTGGAATACACCTTTGAACTGAATCCCCGTGCCCGGTGGCACGATGGTGTTCCCGTGACGGCCTCGGACGTGGCTTTTACCCTTTCCTACATGAAAAAACACCCTTATGCCTGGATCGATCCATCCCTCGTTGACACGGTCAAAGCGGTTTCGAATCACATCGTTGTGATCCGGCTGAAACATCCCTATGCCCCCTTTCTCGAAGACGTGGCGGGCAGTATGCCAATCCTGCCGAAACATATCTGGGAACACACCACCCCCCGGGACATTCCCCGTGCCAAGGCCGCCATCGGGAGCGGTCCTTACCGGCTGAAACGATACGATGCAAAGGAAGGGGCGTATTTCTTTGTGAGAAACGACACCTACTATCGCGGTCGTCCCCGCGTCAAGAACCTCTTATTCCTGAAGGTGAACGACGTGGTCCTCTCCCTCTTTCGGGGGGATATCCAGGCGGCGGGGATCCCTCCGGAGGCCGCTCCTGTTCTAAAAGCAAAGGGATACACGATCATGACGAGCCCCTCTTACTGGGTACTGAAACTCCTGATCAACCACCGGAAATCCCCCATGAACGATGTGCGTTTCAGGAAGGCCCTCCTGCTTGCCATCCATCGGAAACACCTGGTCACCGTGGCCCTGCATGGGTTTGGAACGGTTGCTTCTCTCGGGATCCTTCCCCCAGAGAGCCCGTGGTTTAATAAATCTCTTCCCCTCGTGGTAGCCAATCCCAAAGAAGCCCGTGGCCTTCTGGAAAAGATCCATCCCACGGAAAGAGGAACGCTAAGAAGCCTGACGTTGTTGACCTCGGGACGGTTCAGCCGGGTAGCGGAGCTCATCCGTCAGGACCTGCACGCGGTGGGAATCAGGATACGCATTCAGGCAATGGACGAAACGGCCATCGACGCAATGATCCAAAAGGGAGCCTTTGATCTGGCGTTGAGCGGGCATGGAGGTATCGGTGGAGACCCGAAAATCCTCAATGACGTCATTGCGGGAAATTTTCTGCTCTCCGAACGGTTCACGGAAAACCCGCGCCTGCTTGCGCTGCTGAAAAAAAACATCGAGACGACAGACGTCGAAGAGCGGCGCCGTATCGTAAACGAGATACAGTTCATCCACGCGACCGCCCTTCCATCCATCCCTCTTTACTACCCGAAGATGGTGGTGGCACACAATGGTCAGATTCCTTGGTTTTACACACGCGGTGGGATTTCCAAAGGGATCCCGTTCCCCTTTAACAAAGACGCCCTTATAGGAAGGGCCCCATGATACAGATAGGAGGAAAATCAGAGCGCCTCCCACTTCTTTTCCCGGTCATCCGACGAACGGGCCATGTGGGCGGATACCTCCTTGCCCTCCTTGGGGTCCTGATCCTCAACTATACCCTCCTTCATTCCCTCCCCGGAGATCTTCAGACCGTTATTGGCGCGGATGTGATGACCCGGGTTCCCCCTGCGCTGGTGGAAGGGCCCATGGGGAAATCCGTGCCGGCTTTCTTCGCGTATCTCTTCAGGGTCCTCAAGGGAGACTGGGGAATGTCCTTTTACTATCACCAGCCGGTCCTCAAGGTCATTTTCCAATTCCTTCCCTGGAGCCTCATCCTTGGAGCGGCCTCCCTGGCAACGGCCTTTTTCGCGGGGGGCATCCTCGGCGTTGAAGCGGCGGGGCGAAGGGGAGGAATCCTGGACAAAATCACCTCGGGAGGAGCCGCTGTCTTCCTCAGTATCCCCGGGTATCTCCTTGCCATCCTGTTTCTTGTTGCTTTTTCTGTCGTCCTTCACATCTTTCCCCTATCCGGGGGAATCCAACCCTTCAGAGAAGGACCCTTTCTTGCTTTCCTGGTGGATTACCTTCGGCATCTCTTTCTTCCATGGCTAACCCTGACCCTGATGATGTTTCCAGAATACTATCTTCTCATGCGCGGCGGGACGACACTCTCCCTGGAGAGGCCCTTTATCCTCACGGCGCGGGGAAAGGGAGTCCGGGAACGGATCGTCCGCTACCGCCACGCGGCGCGGGACGCCCTCATCCCCATCCTGACCCGCCTGGGGATCCAAATGGGAAGCCTGATCACGGGGATCGTCTTCGTGGAAGTGGTCTTCGCCTATCCCGGGATTGGCGCCCTTGCCTACGAGTCATTAAAACAACGAGACATCCTCCTGATGGACGGGATTCTCCTGATCGGAGCGATTGGGGTAGTTTTGATGAATCTCGCCTCGGATCTCCTCCTGAGACGCCTCGACCCAAGGACAGGGGAGAAGGTATCACCATGATGTCAC
>CAZPTH010000080.1:0-9705 GCA_964589315.1 uncultured Thermodesulfobacteriota bacterium | reverse complement strand
CGGGTGCACTGGATTCCGGTAAAGCTGGTATGATTGAGATGGCGGACACAGGAACGCTTTTTCTCGATGAAATCGGCGAGCTAAAACTTGATCTCCAGGTTAAGTTATTGAATTTTATTGATGACAGGACTTTCAAGCCCGTTGGAGGAACCAAACAAAAGGATGCAGATGTAAGAATAATCGCGGCGACGAACGTTGATTTGAAGAAATTGGTTGATGAAGGAAAATTCAGGGAGGACCTTTATTATCGTTTGAATGTCGTTCCCATATATATCCCTCCACTGAGGGAGAGGAAAGCGGATATTCCTATCCTCCTTTTCCGCTTTCTGAATGAAATGAATAAGAAGCTGGGGTTCCGGAAACGATTTTCTCAAGAAGTCATGGATTGCCTTACGAATTATTACTATCCAGGGAATGTCAGGGAATTAATCAACATTGTGGAGCGAATCGTTATTATGAGTGACGGGGAAGAGGTGGTATTGTCAGATCTTCCTTCGGAGCTTACTCGAAGTAATCCGTTAAATTATGAATACTTGAAGAAGCTGGATCTAAAAAACGCCGTAAGGATGTTCGAATCAGAGTTTATAAGAAAAACCATGGAAAATTATAATAGCATTTCATCAGCCGCTCATTCTTTGAGAGTGCATCCTTCAACTTTATTGAGGAAGATGCGTCGCTACCATATTGTTTAGATAGTGCATAAATGCAATATTATTGCATTTATGCAAACAATTCATAACATACTGTAATATTAATATAAATAATGATGTAGTTAATGTTTGTTCTAACAATAATGCATTAATGCAATATTAGGTTTATAAAGATTTTTGTGAAGATCTTGTAATACACTGTTATATTAATGCTTTTCTTTAATGGATGTCCGGGGTATGAATATTGCTTGTATCTACAAGTAATAAAATAAATTGCAAGGAGGTGAGTGAAGCGTAGGGAATAGTAATTACACTTGAAAGGGTAACCAGTAACCAGGAGGGGAAAAATGTTTAAGAAGATTTCAATTGTAATGTTATCCATATGTCTTGTAGCGGTGTTCAGCATCGCGACGGTTTCCAATTCATTCGCGGCAAAGAAAAAAGAGATTTTGATTGGTGCCATGTATCCCATGACAGGACGCGCCGGACTCTACGGGAAAGACTCGGTTGCAGCCGTTGAAATGGCTGTGGACGAGATAAATTCAAAAGGGGGAGTCGCGGGATACAAGTTGAACGTCCTCTTTACGGACAGTAAGGTCAATCCCGCTTATGCGGTCAGAATCGCAAAGAGATACATTCTGGAAGACAAGGTAAATTTCATTTTTGGTGTAGTAAGTTCAGGAGTTGGCCTTGCCGTGACGCAGGTATCGAAGAAGTTCAAAAAAATCTTTATCGGAACGGATCACGCATCCACCCGTTTGACTGTTGATAATTTCCAGCCTTACTATTTCAGAGTTTCCAACAATACCTTCCAGTCTATGGCTGCGGGTGCATTGTATTTGAAGGATTTGCAAAAGGAAAAGGGCTGGAAAACGATTGCCTTCATCGGTCCGGACTACGCCTACGGGCATAGCCAGTGGGACGAGCTTCAGTATAATCTCAAGAGGTTCGGCGTGAAATATAAGGTAGTTGGCGTGTACTGGCCGAAAATCTATACGCCTGATTATACTTCTTATATAACCTCCATCATTAAAGACAAACCAGATGTTCTGGTGGCCGGCTTTTGGGGAGGAGACACGGTAGCGTTCATCAAGCAGGCTATCCCTTATGGTCTTTTCAAGAAAATGATTTATTTTCATCCGGATGCGGGTGGAAACTACGAATTGATGAGTGCGATGGGAAACGAATTGCCCCTTGGATTGATTCTCTCAGCAAGACATCATAACAACTGGCCTAAGACGAAGCTCAACAAGGAATTCGTAAATAAATTCCATAAACTTACGGGAAGGTATCCTTCCTATGCCGCGGAAGGGGCCTACGCCGGAATTTATGCGATTGCCTATGCGGTCAAAAAAGTCGGGAATCCCACAGATACGGATAAGTTAATCAAGGCCCTCGAAGGTTTAAAGATAAAACTTCCAGAAGACCCGGAAGGCTTTACCTCTTATATGCGTCCCGAAACGCACCAGATCGTTCAGATGCAGGCAATTGGCGTGACGGTTCCCAATAAGAATTATCCGCCCGCCACGAGAATGCTTGGAAAATGGAAGGTTTACAAGGCAGAAGATCTGATACCGCCAGAAAGCTACATAAAACAACATCGTAAAAAATAACTCTCAATTAGCAAGGGGGAGGCTTTTGTAAACCTCCCCCTTTTTATCACGGGGCGTTATGGACCTGAATTTTATATTTGTACAAATTATTAGTGGATTGACGGTTGCTACCTTTCTGTTCCTTGTGGCAAGTGGACTGACCCTGATTTTTGGTGTTGTTGATGTGTTCAATTTCGCTCATGGGTCTTTTTACATGCTGGGTGCCTACCTTGGATATCAGATTATCACTTACTGGCATGTAAATTTCTGGGCCGCCCTTTTTCTTGCGTCCATTTGGGTTGGATTGTTTGGGATGGCCATGGAATTTTTTTTCCTGAGGCGAATTTATGGACGGGCTGAAGAAGGTGGTTTCCAGATCCTGTTGACCTACAGTTTTATCCTGATAATCGATGATGTCGTAAAAATGATATGGGGAACGGAGTACAAGACCATCGAAAGGCCTGCTGGATTTTCCGGTTCCATAAAGTTTGGATCTGCCATTTTGCCCTCGTATTATGTCCTTATTATCATAATTGGTTTTGCTTTGGTGGTGCTTGCATGGGTTGTCCTGACCCATACAAGGCCGGGGAAAATCGCGAGGGCTTCAGCTATAGACAGAGAAATGCTGGGAGTTTTGGGTGTTAATGTTCCCCTTACCATGACGACGGTTTTTGGAATTGCTACGGCCCTGGGTGGAATGAGTGGGATACTTGCGGCACCTTTACGTTCGGTTACGCCAGGTGCGGGGATAGAAGTTATTATTGACAGCCTCATCGTTGTAGTTCTGGGCGGCATGGGGAGTTTTTGGGGAGCCTGGGTTGGCGCCTTAATCATCGGGGAAGTTAATTCCTTTGCTGTGGCATTTGTCCCAAAGTGGGCGTCCCTGTTTAATTATCTGGTGATGATTATTGTTCTTATCTTTAAACCCGAAGGCTTGTTCGGAAAGAAAATGCGGAAAAAGATTTAAAAAAGGGCTGGATACTTTGAATTATTTGAAACACAAAGGGGTTCTTCTTGTAATTGCCATTGCGTTGTTTGTTTTCCCTTTGCTTGGTGGTTCAGACTACGCTGTCATCCTGTTGAACGAAATCATCGTTTGGGGGCTCTTTGCTCTGGCCTTCAATCTCTTGTTCGGAATTACCGGGATGTTATCTTTCGGCCAGGCCCTGTTTTACGGGTTCGGGGCCTATGTAACGGGATTGATGGTGACACACTTTGGGGCTTCTTGGTTTGTTCCATCGATTCTCATCGGGATGGTTGCCGTTATCGTCATTGGTTATTTTCTTGGTCTCATTACCATTCGTCTCAGCGGGGTTTATTTTACCATGTTGACGCTGGCATTTGCACAGCTTGGTTGGGAAATTGTTTTCAAGTGGTATTCCTTTACGGGAGGCGATGACGGGATTCAGGGAATTTATCCGCCTGATTTTCTCAATTCCCCGCTCAGATATTACTATTTTTCACTGATCTTAGTAGTTATATCCGTGTGGGTGATTAAGAAATTTGCTGATTCGCCATACGGCCTTACCCTCAGGTGCATTAGACAGAATCCGATACGCGTGAATTTCCTTGGGCTGAAGGTAAGAAACTACCAGCTTGGAGTTTATATTGTCTCCGGGATTTTTACGGCCCTGGCGGGAAGCCTTATGACGGGCATCAATGGCTCCATTCACCCAGATATGTTGAATTGGACCACGTCCGGGGAAGTCATCTTGATGTCCGTTATGGGGGGGATCAGTCAATTCTACGGACCCTTTCTGGGAGCAGGGATCATAGTCGTCATCGAAGATATCATCGGTGCATATACCGAGTACTGGTCCTTCATTATCGGTATTATCATGCTCATTATTGTCCTTCTCTTTCCGAAAGGTGTCTTGGGAGAAATCTTTAAATTTAAAAGGAAGCTTGCTTTACGGATATGGAAGAAATCTTAGAACTGAAAGAGATCAGGAAATCCTTTGAGGGATTTCTCGTTATAGACGACGTAAGTTTCACGGTAAAGAAAGGGGAATTGTCTGCCATCATCGGTCCTAATGGTGCAGGGAAATCTACCTTGTTCAATCTTATTACGGGATATTACAAAGTGGATAAGGGGCTAATCCTTTACAATGGGACGATTATAAACAACTGGGAGACCGAAGAAATCGTGAGAAACGGTGTGGGACGTTCTTTCCAGGTCTCTTCCATTTTTCAGGAGGAAACAGTCCTTGACAATGTAAAGATGGCGTGTCTCTCGAAGGCAACGGCCGCAAGAAATTTTATAAGGAAGGTGGAGCTTTTCGACGAAGTAACTGAGAAATCCCTTGAAATCTTGGGAAGCCTTGGACTGGAACAGCAGGCGAATCGTTTTGCCTATGAGCTCGCACATGGCGACCAGAAACTCCTTGATATCGGTATAGCCCTGGCGCTTGAACCTGCCTTGCTGTTACTCGATGAACCAACGGCGGGAATGTCTCCGGAAGAAAGGTTTCAGACGACACGCTTGATCAGGAAACTGTGGGAACAGTATGACCTGACACTGATATTTATTGAGCACGATATGGACCTTGTTTTTGAGATCGCCGAGTGGATAAGGGTTCTGCACCAAGGGAGTCTTTTGGCAGAGGGAAAGCCGGATGATATAAAAAAGAACGAGGATGTCATCAGCGCGTACCTGGGGGATGACCATATATGGGAAGCATAGTAGAAGTATCCAAAATAAATACTTACTATGGTCGAAGCCACATCCTTTTTGACCTTAGCCTAAATGTTGAAGAGGGACAGACCGTTTGCCTGATGGGCAGGAACGGTGCCGGAAAGACAACCACATTCAGATCCATCATGAACCTGACACCTCCTCGGAGCGGAACGATCAAGTTCAAAGGGAAAAAATGTAAAGGGGTTCCTCCCTACAAAATGGCGAGGATGGGGATTGGTTTTGTGCCTGAGGATAGGCGTATCCTGGACAAGCTCACCGTAAGGGAGAATTTAGAGCTTGGAAGAATTCCTGGGAGAACGGGGGAATGGAACCTTGAAAGGGTAGTCGATTATTTCCCGATACTGAAAGGTCTTCTCAACAGGATTGGAGGGACGCTGTCTGGTGGGGAGCAACAGATCCTGGCCGTGGCAAGGGCATTGATGGGAAATCCCGATTTACTCCTTTTGGATGAACCTTCGGAAGGGCTGGCGCCGGTAATCATCACGTTCCTGAGAGACTTCGTCCTCGGGTTGAAAAAATCAAAAATGACGATCCTGTTGTCCGAGCAAAACGTCAAGTTTGCAACAGCAGTTTCTGACTGGGTCGTCGTAATTGATAAAGGGTATATTGTTTTTAATGGAAGTATTGAGGCATTTAACAGGGATCAAGAGATCAAGAAAAAATATCTGGCCATTTAACAAGGGAGGGAAATGGGATGGAAACGGTAAATATTTTCAGGACAACAGGCCGAATCCTTATGGGGGTGGGGTCACTATCCAGGATTGGGGATGAATTGAAACAATTGGGGGCGAATCATGTCCTGGTTATAACAGATAAAGGCTTGGTCCAGTCGGGAATCGTCGGCAAATTGGAAGGCATTTTGAAGGATTCGTCCGTAGATTACGAAATCTTTGATGGTGTCAAGGCGGATCCGAATTATGAAATAATCTACGATACGGTAAAGATTGTAAAGAAAAATGAGATCGATACGATTATCGGTATAGGAGGAGGGTCTTCCCTGGATATTGCCAAGGTCACGTCGGTCAGCGCCACGAACGAAGGAGATATCACCGAGTTTTTCGGAATCGACAGGGTGGAAAATGAAGGGCTGAAGACAGTTCTTGTGCCGACAACCGCAGGAACGGGAAGTGAAGTAACTCCTATCGCCATTTTGTCTGACATCAAAGAGAAGCTGAAAAAAGGTGTGGTCAGCTCCTACCTTTTACCGGATGTTGCCATTCTCGATGCCTCTTTGACAGTTAGTCTCCCTCCGAAAGTTACAGCTTCAACGGGAATGGATGCCCTTATTCATGCCATCGAGGCCTTCACCTCGATTCACGCCACTTTTCTTACGGATGATCTCGCTGTAAAGGCAATCGATTTGATTTTTAACAACATCAGGACAGCTTATGCGAACGGCATGAACTTGGAAGCCAGAGAAGGGATGTTATTAGGAAGCATGCTTGCAGGGATGGCCTTCGCGAACGCGGGGGTGACCGCCGTTCACGCCTTTGCCTACCCCATCGGTGCGGAATTTCACATCCCCCACGGTGTGGCGAACACCATCATGCTGATTCCTGTCATGAAGTTTAACTTCTTGGGAAATCTCTCGAAATTTGCTAAGTTAGCTTCATTGCTGGGTGAGAAAACGGAGAGGCTGAGCGAGAGGGCGGCAGCAGAGAAAACCATTGAGGCGCTGGAAGTCCTCGCGGATGACCTAAATGTCCCAAGACACTTGCGAGAGTTTGGGGTAGAAGAGAAACATATTGATTCCCTTGCAGAAGGGGCCATGAAGGTGACGCGCCTGCTTTCCAATAACCCGAGGATTTTATCCCTCGAGGATGCCAGGGGAATCTATCGTCTTGCCCTTTAGCCGGGTTGGTTAGCTGAAAAAATGTTTAGGGAGGATTGACAGATGAAGGGATTTTTCAACAGGTTGTTGCGGATCGATCTTGGGGAAAAGACCTACCGAACGGAGCCGATTCCCGATGAGGTCCTGGAGAAGACCCTTGGAGGGAAAGGCTTGGGGACGCATCTTCTTCTGGAAAACAATCCTCCGGGCGTCGATCCCCTGTCTCCGGAAAACCGTTTCATCGTCGCCCTGGGGCCCGTGACGGACACGGCGGTGCCCGGGTCGAGCCGCTACGGCATCTTCACCAAGTCCCCCCTGACGGGCATCTATTCCGAATCCTATTCCGGCGGCCACGTGGCGGAGTTTATCAGCCGGGCGGGGTATGACGCCGTCATCCTCGAAGGAGCGTCGGAAATGCCTGTTTACGTGGAAATCACGGATGAAGAAGTGGTCTTCCACGAGGCGCAGCACCTCTGGGGCAAGGGGACCTACGAGACGGAAGACACGGTCAAGGAAGAGATCGGCACCCCGAAGGTGGCGGTCTTGAGCATTGGCCCCGCCGGGGAGAACCTGGTTCGCTTTGCCATCATCGAAAACGACTACTGGCGGTCCGCCGGCCGGACCGGGGTCGGGGCGGTGTTGGGTTCCAAGAAGGTTAAAGCGCTTGCCTTCCACGGGAGCCGACGACGGGAGGTTTTTGATCCTGACGGCCTGGATGCCTTCTTCAAAAAGATACGGGAACGGGGAAAGACCGACGCGGGGGCCAAGGCCTACCGGACCTTGGGAACCCCCATGCTTGTGGCCATCAACAACGGGGTAGGGGGGTTCCCTTCCAAATACTGGCACCTGGGGACCTTCGAGGGATGGGAGGCCCTGACGGCCGAGACCATGAACGAGAAGTTGAAGACCAAGTCCCGGTCCTGCGCCAAGTGTTTCATGGCCTGCGGAAAACTCTCCACCGTCCAGGAAGGGCGCCACAAGGGGCTCCAGATCGAGGGGCCGGAATACGAGACCATCTACGCCTTCGGCGGGCTCTGCATGATCCACGACCTCAACGAGATTGCCTACCTGAACAGTATCTGCGACCAGATGGGGATGGACACCATCACGGCGGGAAACCTCTGCGCCTTTGCCATGGAGGCCTCGGAACTGGGAAGGATTCCGGAGAAGATTCCCTATGGGGACCCGAACGCGGCGGCGAGCCTGCTCATGGACATTACGTTCAAACGCGGGATCGGCAAAATCTTGTCGGAGGGCATCCGGCACGCGGCGCGGGAATGGGGCATGGAGGATGTGGCCATTCACGTCAAGGGGATGGAGCCGGCTGGGTACGAACCCCGCGTCCTCAAGGGGATGGGGCTGGCGTACGCCACCTCGTGCCGGGGGGCCTGCCACCTGCGCGCCACCTTCTACAAGGCGGAACTCTCCGGCATGATCGACAAGGATCAGGTTGAGGGAAAGGCGGAGCTCTTCGTCGATTTCGAGGAGCGCCTCACCCTGCACGACGTCCTCATCGTCTGCCGATTCTACCGTGACATGTACATGTGGGACGAGCTGGGAGAGATCATCCGCCTGACCACGGGGATGGATCTGGACAAGGACGGGCTGAAACGGTTGGCTTCCCGCGTCATCGACCTGACCCGCCGGTTCAACCTCCGGGAGGGCCTCACCAAGGCGGACGACACCCTGCCGAAACGTTTCTTCGAGGAGCCCCTCGGGCCGGAAGGGAAGGTCCTGAGGCGGGAGGATTTCGAGAAGATGCTTGCCGACTACTACCGCCTGCGGGGATGGTCGGAAGACGGTGTGCCGCTTTCTTCCTGATAATCTCAGGGATAGGCCCATAGAAACATCTCGTTCTGTTTCGGAAGATCGAATTCTGTTATAGCCCTCAAACGCCACCCTTTGACAGCAAGGGGAGGTGAATGGGACCCGCCAGGGCGCGAAACCCCGCATTTAATCAACGAATGGGAAGGGGGAGGATTCCCTTTTTTTAGGTATTTATATGAGTGACGATATGCCGTCACAAATGATAGATGGTTCGTATCTTCAGATATTCCATGTAGCATGGGTATAATATTCCAAGCCATCCTGTTGACGAAAGCTATCTTTCATGGTAACAGGAAGACAATGTGGCTGCGTGGTAGAGAGAAGATGCATCCCTAAAAAATTGTCAGACATGCGTTGCCTTGACATCACATTCCCTTATCCCTCGACCTCCTTACCTCCCCCTTGCCTTCTATTCTCGCAGGTGCGTTTCTCTCATAAAACTCCCTTTCTTTCTAAAAAAATTTTCTTTTCGATTGAACTTTTTGCCCTTTTATCGAAACTTACTGATAAAAAGTAAGGAGGTTTTGTCATGAAGAGGCGAACGACATTTTTAACAGCCGTTTTGGGTATCATCCTTTTCTTTCTGATCGGGGTCATGCTCGCGCCCCTTCCGGCGGCCGCCACCGGCGCGGCTGCCAGATCCGGCACCCACTCCGCGCTTTCCTCGCATACCTCGCATACTGGTTCCTCAGGGAAAGGCACCTCCACAAAGAAGGGGAGCACCGTTCCCAACCGTTTTTTCTCCCAGCTGACCATCAAAGAGATCAAGATCAAAAAATGTCTCTTGACCATCACCCTGAGCAATGTCGGGTCGGGTCCCGTCTCTCGCGACTCTTACGCCAAAGGCACCTTGAGCGTCTCCTTCAACAGGGCCCTGGCCTCATCCAAGGGAACCAAGTCCTTTATACCCAAGGGCTACACCGTGAAACTGGGCAAGGCTGATCCCCGCCATCTCCTCAGCAGTCACAAGGATCTCGAGATCAACACCCACATCCGCATCACCAGTCCCGTGGCTTTGCAGGCCCGGTTGACAAACCTCACCCTGGACACGGGGAAGGGAACCCTCACGTATTCAAAGGCGCTCGTTCCCTCTTCCTCATGTCTGCC
>CAZPTH010000079.1:0-9785 GCA_964589315.1 uncultured Thermodesulfobacteriota bacterium | reverse complement strand
GTGGACGGCAAGAGGGGCTGGGGAACAGACGGGTCCTGCCGGCGGGGCCGTTGCGGGAGTTCCCGCGAAACCTTAAACGGGCGTCATGTGTGATCGTCTCCCATTATGACGGGAAAATTCCCTCGGAGCTGAACCGGTTTTTGCCTCCGGAAATGCCTGTTTTTAAGGCGCGTTTGACCGTGAATTCTGTGATGGAAGTCGTCACCGGCAAGGAAATAGGTTTTGAAGAACTTAATGGAAAAAGGGCCTGGGCCGTGTGTGGCATCGCCTATCCTTCTTCTTTTGAGAAGACGCTCCATGAATTGAGCATGGACATTGCCGGTTGGTCTGTTTTTCGAGACCACCAAGATTACACGAAAGAAGATTTCGAGGCAATCACGCGTCTTGCGGGGGACCTGCCGATCGTGACTACGGAGAAAGACTGGGTCAAATGGGAGGGGAGGCACCCCTTTCGAGAGGTTTTTGTCGTTTCTGTCCGTATGGAATTGATCGACGGAGAGGAATTCTATGATTTTATCGAAGGATTCGTGTATAATAAGGTGAAAAGTGTTCAAGGAGGAACAGGCTGATGGCTGAGCACATCTATATTTTTGATACGACCTTGAGGGACGGGGAACAGTCCCCCGGGGCAACCATGAATATCCAGGAAAAGATTCGGGTTGCCCGGCAGTTGGAGGCCATGGGGGTGGATATCATCGAAGCAGGGTTTCCCATCTCTTCGGAGGGAGATTATGAGTCGGTCCGGACAATCGCCAAGACATTGGAAAAGGCCACCGTGGCGGGGCTCGCGCGGGCGAACAGGGAAGACATCGACCGGGCCTGGGACGCGGTTCGTCCGGCCAAGTATCCAAGGATCCATACCTTTATCGCCACATCGGATATTCACCTGAAACATAAACTGAAGATGACCCGGGAAGAGGTCCTTCGGGACATCGCCGAGGCGGTGGCCTACGCGAAGAAGATGACAGACGACGTGGAATTTTCCGCGGAGGACGCCACGCGGACTGACCTGGCCTTTCTTTGTGAAGTGGTGCGAGTTGCCCTCAAGGCCGGCGCCACGACCATCAACATCCCGGATACGGTCGGTTACACGGTCCCGACGGAATACGCCCATATTCTGGACACGATTCAGAAAGAGGTGGAGGGCATCGACAAGGTGATTTTGAGCGTTCACTGCCATAATGACCTGGGACTTGCCACGGCCAACTCCGTCATGGCGATTCAGCACGGGGCCCGGCAGGTGGAATGCACCATCAACGGAATCGGGGAACGGGCGGGAAACACGGCCATGGAAGAGGTGGTGATGGCGCTCAAGACCCGGGCCGATCTCTTTCCCTACGAGACGGGAATAGACACCCGGTTGATCTATCCTACGAGCCGGCTGGTTTCCCAGATCACCGGGATGCGGGTCCAGCCCAACAAGGCCATCGTGGGGGCCAATGCCTTCGCCCATGAGGCGGGGATTCATCAGGACGGTGTCCTGAAGGAGAAGCTGACCTACGAAATCATGACGCCCGAGTCGGTGGGGATACCGAAGAGCTCCCTGGTGATGGGGAAACATTCGGGACGCCACGCCTTTCGGGATCGGCTCAAATCCCTCGGGTTTGATCTGAACACGGACCAGATCCAGAAGGCCTTCGAGCTTTTCAAGGCCCTCGCGGACAAGAAAAAGACGGTTTACGACGAGGATATCGTGGCCATTGTCATGCACGAGGTCCTTCGGATTCCGTATCGATACCGTCTGGACTATCTGAACATCGTGAGCGGGACCTCCGCCATTCCGACGGCGGTGGTGACCATGGAGATCGATGGGGAACCCGTCCGGGATGTGGACTTCGGCGATGGCCCCGTGGACGCGGCCATGAAGACCATCAAGAAGATGACCCACTCCAAGAGCAAGCTCCTCCGTTTCGCCGTTAACGCCATAACCGGCGGGACGGACGCCCAGGGGGAGGTCACGGTGCACGTGGAAGAAGACGGAATTTCGGTCATGGGGCAGGGCGCGCACACGGATATCATCGTGGCGAGTGCCAAGGCGTATATCAACGCCTTGAACAAGCTCGAATATCAGAAGACAAAAAAGAGAGAGGAAAGAGAAAGAGAGAATTCCTCGGAGAGGACGGCTTAATGGGAAAAACCTTGACGGAAAAGATCCTTGCGGATCATTGTGACGAAAGTGACCTCACTCCCGGACAGATCATCCAGTGCCGGGTGGACGTGGCATTGGGAAACGATGTAACGGCGCCCATTGCCATCAGGGCGTTTGAGGACCTGGGACTGGAGAGCGTTTTTGACCCGGAAAAGGTGGTGCTGGTCCCTGATCATTTCGTGCCGAACAAGGATATCGCGGCGGCGACACAGGCGAAGGTCATGCGCCGGTTCGCGAGAAAGTACGGCATCAAAAACTACTTTGAAGTTGGACAGATGGGGATCGAACACGCCCTGCTGCCGGAGAAGGGACTGGTCACGGCGGGAGATGTGGTCATCGGGGCGGACAGCCATACCTGCACCTATGGCGCCCTGGGGGCCTTTGCCACGGGCGTGGGAAGCACCGACCTGGCTGCCGTCATGGCGACGGGGCAATGCTGGTTTCGGGTTCCCGAATCGATGCGGTTTATCTATCACGGGAAACGCCAGCCGTGGGTAACGGGGAAGGACTTGATCTTGCACACCATCGGGGACATCGGCGTGGACGGGGCCCTCTATCGGGCCATGGAGTTTACGGGCGAGGTGATCGAGGGACTTTCCATGGATGAGCGGTTTACCATGGCCAATATGGCCATTGAGGCGGGCGCCAAGAACGGGGTCTTCGAAGTGGACGAGAATACCCTGACTTACCTGAAGGGGCGTGCCCTGAATCCCCCCCGGGTTTACCGGGCGGACCCGGATGCCGTTTATGTGGATCAGCGGGATTATGACGTGGGGAAGATCAGCCCTCAGATCGCCTTCCCCTCCCTCCCGGGAAATACACATCCGGTGGAAGAGGCGGAGGATATTGCGATCGACCAGGTGGTGATCGGGTCGTGCACCAACGGCCGATTGAGCGATCTCCGGGTTGCGGCAAAGATTCTGAAAGGGAAACGGGTTCATCCCGAGGTTCGCCTCATCGTCTTCCCCGCCACGCAGGAGATCTATCTCAACGCCTTGCGGGAAGGCTTGCTTGAGATCTTTGTTGAGGCGGGCGCGGCGGTGAGCACCCCGACGTGCGGCCCATGTCTCGGGGGACACATGGGAATCCTTGCCGAGGGGGAACGGGCCCTGGCGACTACCAATCGGAACTTTCCGGGGCGCATGGGCCATCCGGAAAGCGAGGTCTATCTCGCGTCACCCGCCGTGGCGGCGGCGAGTGCCGTGACAGGAAAGATTACACATCCGGCCCGGGTGGCGGGCAAGGAGGAGATATGAAATTTAAGGGCAGGGTATGGGTTTTTGGCGACGACGTGGACACGGACCAGATCATTCCGGCACGGTACCTGACGAGTTCAGACCCGGAAACCCTGGCGAAACATTGCATGGAGGATGCGGACCCCACGTTTCCCGAAAAGGTAGGGAAGGGAGATATCATCGTGGCGGGGAGGAATTTCGGGAGCGGCTCTTCTCGGGAGCATGCTCCCATCGCCATCAAAGCGGCGGGTGTCGCGTGCGTGATCGCGGAAAGTTTTGCCCGCATCTTTTTTCGGAACGCCTTCAATATGGGACTTCCCATCTTTATCTGCGAAGGGTTGTCTCAAAAGGTCAAGGATGGTGACGTGATCCATGTGGATGGCGACACGGGCGAAATCGCGATTGAGGGGAATGAGGAGCGTTTCAATGTAGCCCCGATCCCCCCATTCATGCAGGGCCTGATCGAGGACGGGGGATTGATGGCTTATGTAAAAAAGAAACTTGCCTCTCAGGGGGCGCGTTCCGCGGGTTAAAAGGTCCCGCGAGCGAGGAATCAGGTTTCATGGAGGAGGATTCATGGAAGGAAAGGTGAATGTCGCGGTCGTGGGTGCCACGGGTGCCGTTGGGAACATGATGGTCGAGGTGCTTCAGGAGCGGAATTTTCCGGTCAACGAGCTGAAACTCCTTGCCTCGGAGCGAAGCGCGGGGACGACCCTGCTTTTTCACGGAAAGGCTCACAGGGTGGAGGTCTTGAAACCTGAGTCCTTCGACGGGGTGGACGTTGCCCTTTTTTCGGCAGGTGGTTCCGTCAGCAAGGAGTATGCCCCCATCGCCGCCGAACGGGGCGCGGTCGTGGTGGACAATTCGAGCGCCTTTCGTATGGACCCGGAGGTTCCCCTGGTGGTTCCCGAGGTGAATCCCCATCAGATCGCCGCCTTTCGGAACAGGGGAATCATTGCCAATCCCAACTGTTCCACCATCCAGATGGTGGTGGCGCTAAAACCCATCTATGACGCGGCGGGAATCGAGCGGATCGTGGTGTCCACCTACCAGGCGGTCTCGGGGACGGGAAAGAGGGCTATCCAGGAGTTGCAGGACCAGGCCATCTCCATTTTCAACTTCAAGCCGATCAAGGCGGAGGTCTATCCCCATCAGATCGCCTTCAACTGTCTGCCGCACATCGACGTCTTCCTGGAAAACGGCTACACGAAGGAAGAGATGAAGATGGTCAATGAGACGAAGAAGATCCTCGAGGACCCATCCATCCGCGTGACCGCGACCACGGTTCGCGTTCCCGTCTTTTACGGCCACTCCGAGTCCGTGAATGTTGAGACCAAAAGGAAGATCAGCGCGGCGGAGGTTCGGGACCTCCTCTCAAAGGCCCCCGGCGTGGTGGTGGCGGATGATCCCGAACAGAATCTCTACCCCCTGGCCATCGACGCCGCCGGGAAGGACGAAACCTTCGTGGGAAGGATCAGGGAGGACGAGTCGATCGAGAAGGGGATCAACCTCTGGGTCGTGGCGGACAATATCCGGAAAGGGGCGGCAACCAACGCCGTCCAGATCGCCGAAATTCTTGTTAAAGACTATTTTTAAAAAGAATCCCCGTTTTTTTCAGGGAGCCTTCAGCAAGGCCTCTATCTTTTGAGTGAGGGCTTTTTGGGTGAGGGCTCCCTGGGCAGTTTCCACACGTTTTCCCTCTTTGTCATAGATATAGGTCGTGGGAATGGCCTGGATCTTTAATCTGTCCATTAGGGCCTGGTTACCCAGGTAAACGGGATACGGAATCTTTATCTTTTTCAGGAAGGGTTGCAGGACCTTTTCACCCCCCTTGTCCAGGCTGATCCCGATGACATCGACCCCCTTTGCCTTGTAGGCGTTTGCCAGAGAGATGAGCTCGGGAAGCTCGTCTCGGCATGGCTCGCACCACGTGGCAAAGAAGTTGACGATGAGGACATGGCCCCTGTGTGCGGTTACCATTTTGTCGAACTTGGATGGGTTGAGGATGGGGATGGTTTCCCCTTTCTTCCCCGATGGGGTTTCTCCCTTTTGCTGGCATCCCGTGGAAATGAAAAACGCCAAGAACAGGAGGAAAAAAAGGGATCGTACAGGATATCTACTTGACGAGTGTCCCATCAATTCTCCTTTTGTAAGTTGGAAGTCTTAACCCCGCGACCTCGATCTGAATGGCACGGAACCGGCAGGATTCCGTGTAACACTTGAAACAGCGGATACAGTTGAGCTGGTTGGCCCCTTCGTAGAATTTCAGCTCCATGGGGCAGTCCCGGTAGCATTGATTGCATTTTACGCAGTTTTCCTCGATGAATTTCATTCTTACGATGCTGATTTTGTTGAAAAAGGAATAGATGGCCCCCAGGGGGCAGACGGCGCGGCAAAAGGGCCGGCGGGAGAGAATCATGAAGACCGTGATGACGATGAGGATGGCGAGCTTATTATAAAAGAGGATTCCGATGAGTTTTCGGAGCGTCGGATCGAGGAGCAGCATGGGAATCCCGGCCTCGAGAGTCCCCGCGGGACAGACATACTTGCAGAACCAGGTGGAACCGTACCCAAAGGCATCCAGGACCGTAAGGGGAAGTAAGATGACAAAAAGTCCGAGGAAGAGATATTTTCCGTAATTCACGAATTTTGGAAGTTTGATCTTTGGGGTCTTAATTTTATACATGAGCTCCTGGAGGAGGCCAAAGGGACAAAACCAGCCGCAGGGGAACCGACCCGCCAGCATACCGAAGATCCCTAAAAATCCGATGATGAACGTCCCCACGTGGTAGCGGGCGCTGGCGAGAGAGGGGCGAATACTGGCAAAGATGAACTGAAGAGAACCGATGGGGCAGGCAAAGGTGGCCGCCGGGCAGGAGTAGCAGTTCAGCCCGGGGACGCAAAAGGACTTCAGCGGTCCCTGGTAGATCTTTCTGGTAAGGAGAAATCCGAAGGATGAGTTGGTCAGAAAGGTCGCGGTAACCTGAACGAGTCTTCTGAGGAACCTCATGGCTAACCGAGCCCGATGCAACTGAGGCAGATCTTCGTCGCCTTTTCCAGGATGGCCAGGTATTCTTTTGTATTGATGCCGATGAGAAAGAGGAGCAAAAAGAAAAGGAGACCCAAATAGACCCACGGAATTTTGTGTTTCCAAACCATAATCGTCTTCTTCCATATATACCATGACTTAATGAAATGCAATGCCCCCTTTCAGGGACAGGAAAGGCAGCGAAAAATGGGCTTGGGGATATCCGGAAGAATTGACACCATTCGGTATGGTATGTTAAAAATACGCGGTGCGGAGAGATGGCCGAGCTGGTCGAAGGCGGTTGATTCGAAATCAACTGAGCGCATTGCGCGCTCCGGGGGTTCGAATCCCTCTCTCTCCGCCATTTTATGCATGGCAGGGGTTCACATCCATGGGGGGTGTGATATAATAAACCTGTTTTGAATGGAGAGATGTCCGAGCTGGCCGAAGGAGCACGATTGGAAATCGTGTGTACCCCCACAAGGGGTACCGAGGGTTCGAATCCCTCTCTCTCCGCCATGAGTATTTAAGGGTGAACGGCCTGGATAGTCGGGTCCTGCGCAACGTAAACCCGCAAACCCCGTCAGGTCCGGAAGGAAGCAGCGGTAGTGGGACCTTATGTGTGCCGCAGGGGTGCCTGACTATCCAGTCGGTTCACCCTTTCAATGGATAATTATCATGTCTTATCTTGTCCTCGCGAGAAAATGGCGACCCCAGACCTTTGACGAGGTCATCGGGCAACAGGTCATTACCAAGACCCTGAAAAACGCGATTGAGCAGAATCGGGTCGCCCACGCCCTCCTGTTTTGCGGGCCGCGCGGTGTGGGTAAGACCTCTGTGGCGCGGATTCTCGCCAAGGCCATGAACTGTGAGAAGGGACCCACACCCAACCCTTGCGGGGAGTGTCCCGCCTGCCGGGAGATCGCCCAGGGAACCAGTCTCGATATCCACGAGATCGACGGGGCCTCCAACCGGGGGATCGACGAGATTCGCAAGCTCAAAGAGACGGTCATGTATCTTCCGGCCAGCCTCACCACGAAGGTGATTATCATCGATGAAGTCCACATGCTGACGAAAGAGGCCTTCAACGCCCTCCTGAAAACCCTGGAAGAGCCTCCGGAGCATGTCATCTTCATCATGGCCACGACGGAACCCCACAAGATTCCCCCGACCATCCTTTCGCGGTGTCAGCGCTACGATTTCCGACGGGTTCCCTTTCAGTTGATGGTGGAGCATCTGAAAAGGATCGTGGAAAAGGAGGGGTTCGAGGCGGACGAAAAGGCGCTGATGCTGGTGGCTCGGGAGGCTACGGGAAGCCTGCGGGACGCCGAGGTGGTCCTGGATCAGTTGATGCTTATTTCAGAAGGGAAGAAGATTACCATCGAGGACGCCCGTTCTACCCTGTCCGTGGTGGACACCACCGTCATGATGCAGGTCATCGGTTTTGTCGTTCAGAAAAGGCCTGAGGATCTCCTGAAACTGATCCACGACCTGGTAGACACCGGCATGGATCTTGCCTTTTTCTACCGTTCTTTTCTCCTGTTCCTCCACGATCTCCTTTTACTCAAGGCGGCGGGAGACCGAGAGGTCACGATGGAACGGGGACCTGAAGAGATCAAGCAGATGCGAGAGGTTATCCGGCCTGTTTCGCTGGAGCAGATCGAACAGTGGATACAGATTCTCCACGACAAGGAACGTTTTGTTCTCCAGAGTGAATACGCGCGGATAGGCCTGGAGTCGGCCCTGCTCAGGATGGTTCACCTGAACCAGGTGGTCTCGCTGGACGGCCTGATCAGACAGCTGGAGGCGAAAATCGGGTCTCGGGCTTCGGGAACCGTTCCATCTCCACCTCCTGCGCGCGCGGTCAAGGAGGCAGTAGACCACCCCTCTGAGAAACAGGAAAGTGCTCGGGAAGCCACTCCCGTAAAAGAGATGGCGCCGGTTCCGTCCGGGGGTGAGGATGCGGATTTTTTCAATCAATTCCATGAGTTTGTGAAACAGAAGGCAATGACCCTCTCGGCCCAGATCTCCGAGGCGACTGGATTTCAGTGGCGGGGGGACGTGGCGGAGTTCCGGTTTCCCGCAAGGTCCTTTTCCCTGAACCTCCTCAAAACACCGGAAAAGGAAAAGCAGCTCAAATCCCTTCTCGAGGAATTTTCCCGGAAAAAGGTTACCCGGATTATTTTTACGGAAGATGGGGAAAAAGGGGGTAAGAATTCCGGGAACGCGGGCGCATCGAAAAACACGGCCTCCGCGAAGGGGCTGGCACAGCACCCGGCCGTGAGGGATGTCTTGGGGATTCTTGGAGGGAAACTTATCGAAATTAAACCCATACAAAAAAAGGAAAGGGAGGAAGAATGAGCCCGAAACTGACAGATATTATGAAACAGGCACAGAAGATGCAGGCAAAGATGGCCGAGATCCAGGAAGAGCTGGCGGATAAGGTTGTGGAAGCCACCTCCGGAGGAGGGATGGTCAAGGTTCTGGCGAACGGCCGGCAGGAAATCCTGTCTATCCAGATTGAACCCGACGTGGTGGACCCGGAAGATGTGGAGATGTTGCAGGACCTGGTGGTCGCGGCCGTTAACGACGCCCTGAGAAAATCCCAGGAGATGATGGCGGAAGAGATGAAAAAGATCACGGGCGGCATGTCGATTCCGGGTCTCTTCTGATTTCAGCATGGAGCCCTATCCAAAGCCCGTTCTTCGCCTGATCGACCTTTTGGCCAAACTTCCCGGCATCGGGCGCAAGAGCGCCACGCGCATGGCCTTTTACCTGTTGCACACCTCTGATGCCTATAGCGAGGCCCTTGCCGAGGCAATCCGGGCGGTGAAAAACGACTTGAGGCTCTGCGCGCGTTGTTTCAACCTGTCGGACGCGGAGCTTTGCGCCATTTGCCGAAACCCGAAGCGGGACCCCCATGTAATCTGCGTGGTGGAAGACACGAAGGATCTCATGGCCATTGAACAGACGGGCGCGTTTGGGGGACTTTACCATGTTCTGCACGGACAGATCGATCCCCTCCAGGGTGTGGGGCCGGAAAAGCTCCGGATCGAGGAACTCGTTCAGAGGGTGAAGAAGGAGCCCGTTAACGAGGTTATCCTGGCGACCAACCCGGATGCCAATGGAACGGCAACGGCCCTCTACCTCCAGAAACGCCTCCAGCCCTTTGGAATCAGGATAACCCGCCTTGCTCAGGGGATTCCCGTGGGCGGAGATATCGAATACGTGGACACCCAGACCCTCGGCGCCTCTCTCAAACAGCGAACGACATTTTGATTCTCAAAATTTTTTTGAAGATTGACGGCGTCGTAAAAAGTCCAATTTCTGCGTCGAGCTGCATCCTTCGTCATTGCAGCGACCTGTAAGGTCG
>CAZPTH010000078.1:0-9816 GCA_964589315.1 uncultured Thermodesulfobacteriota bacterium | reverse complement strand
CTGCGCCTTTACGGGCGGGCGAAGGTTGTTCACATGAGAGATCCTGAATGGGACGACCTGTTTGACCTTTTCAGGCCGTTTCCTGGGGCGCGGCAGATCTTTGACCTTCACGTCGACCTTGTTCAAGCATCGTGCGGTATGGGAGTTCCGCTTTTCACATACGCGGGCGAGAGGGAGATGCTTCGTGAATGGGCGGTGAAGGTTGGAAAAGAAGGGGTTCGGCGATTTTGGCGTAAGCACAACAAAATCAGTCTCGACGGAAAGCCGACCTATGTTCTGGAGAAAAACGGGGTGGATGAGTGATAATGAACTCCCGGAAACAGGGGAAAGGAGAGGACCATGTCACCAGATGAAAAAATCAAGGAACTGAATCTGATCTTGCCTGAGACCGTCAAGGTTCCCCCGGGGCTGAAGATTCCCTTCGCGTGGGTTCGCGCCAGGGGGAACAGGGCGTTCATCGCCGGGCATATTGCCCTCAACCCGGATGGTTCCATCTACGGGGTTCGCGGCAAGGTGGGGGGTGAGGTGTCGATAGAAGAGGGATACCATGCAGCGCGCCTGACGGCGCTGGCCATGTTGAGCAGCCTTAAGCAGGAACTGGGATCACTGGATCGGGTGCGTGCCTGGCTTCGGGTCTTCGGTATGGTAAACGTGGCTCCGGGATTTGTGCAGACCCCCGCCGTGATCAACGGGTTCACGGACCTGATCCTGGAGGTCTATGGGAAAGACCGGGGGATTCATTCCCGCTCGGCCGTGGGGGTTGCGGAACTTCCCTTCGGGGCCCCTGTCGAGATAGAGGCGGAAGTGGAGATCTCGTAATTTTCCAAACGAAGCCGTCTTTATTGACAATCAAGGGGCTTTAATATAGTTTAAGACAACATTTCTATGGGGAGATATGTTTGGATTTTTCTCTGACGGACGAGCAAAGAGATATCAAAAATGCGGCACGAGAGTTCGCCGAGAGTGAATTTCCCCCCATTGCGGAAGAGTTTGACGAGAAAGAGATTTTCCCACGCGAAGTCTGGAAGAAGGCGTGTGAACTGGGGTTCGTGGGCGCTTTTATTGCCCCGGCCTACGGTGGGTCAGGGCTGGGGCTCCTGGACTATACACTGATCGCGGAGGAATTCTGGCGGGTCGATCCGGGTATCGGCCAGGCCCTCTTTTCCACGGCCTTTGGGGCGGAGATTATCCAACTGCACGGCACGCCAGGCCAGAAGGAACGCTATCTCCCCCGGGTGGCGAAGGGCGAGGCCATCATGGGACTTGCCACGACCGAACCGGACGCGGGAAGCGATATTACCTCTGCCAAGACCACGGCGGTCAGAAAGGGGGATGTCTATCGCATTAACGGTGGCAAGACGATGATCGGCAACGGAAGCATCGGTGATTTTCTTCTCGTCCTTTGCCTGACGAATCCCGAACGGCCCAAGGTCCACGAACGGTTCAGCTTTTTCATCGTCGAGACCGATCGGCCAGGCTACGACGGCACCCACATGCACGGAAAGATGGGGCTTAAGGCCTACGACTCGGCGGACGTGGGGCTGAATAACGTGGAGGTTCCTTTGGGAAATCTCCTGGGCACGGAAGAGGGCCGAGGCTTCTACCAGGCGATGGATTTCTTCAACATGAGCCGATCGTGGGTGGGAGGCTTCGCCGTCGGGGCCGCCCAGGGGGCCATGGAAAAGGCGATCCGTCACGTGAAGGAGCGGGTTCAGTTTGGCCGGACCCTGGCCACGTTTCAGGCGTTGCGTTTCAAGGTGGCCGAGATGGCCACGTACGTGGAGATGATTCGGAACATGGTTTACAGGGCGGCCTGGGCCATGGACCAGGGAATCAAGGACCACAAGCTGGTCGCCATGGCCAAGTGGGTTGCCGCGGAGCTGGCGGTGAAGGTGGTCGATGAGGCCCTTCAGCTTCATGGGGGCTACGGCTATTTTTCCGACTACGGCGTGGAAAAATACTACCGGGCCATCAAGGCGGTGGAGATCTACGAGGGAACCAAGGAGATCGAGAAACATATCATCGCCAACGAGATTCTCGGCCGGGTCAGGGAGTAAATAGGTTGGGGAGGAGGGAATTTTTCCCTCATGATGAAAACCTGTAGAAAAGGAGGGAGTATGAAACGGACGGTTTTATTTCTTACGGTGTTGATGTTTTTGGCGGTCGGCGTAGTCGGGGTTGTCCCCCAGGCGCGCGCGGCCAAACCTATCATCCTGGGCGTTCCCACATCCCTGGGCTTTTTGGAGGGAAAAGAGGGACTCAAGGCGGTCAAGCTGGCGGTTGAAGAGATCAACAAGGCCGGGGGCGTGAAGGTCGGAAGCGAGAAGCGTCCCTTCAAGGTGATTGCCATCGACGCGCGGGGCGCGGAACCGGGGGTCCCCGTTTCGGAGGTCATCAAGGCCCACAAGAAACTCATTCTGGAAGATCATGCCAAGTTCATCGTCTTCGGTTCGTTCCGTTCCGAGGCGGCCATCGCCTGCATGGACGTGGTGGGAAAATACAAGATTCCCATGCTCCTGGGAACGGCCATGTCTCCCGCCATGCAGAAAAAGGTGATGACGAACTACAAAAAATACAAGTACACCTTCCGGGTTTGCCTCAACGCGGTCTACCTCATCAAGTACCTGGCGGGGACCATGGCCTACCTGAACAAGCAGTACGGATTCAACAAGGTCTACATCATGAACCAGGACGTGGCATGGGCGCGGAAGACGGGCGATTTCATGATCAAGCTCTACTTCAAAAAGGCAGGTTGGCAGGTTGTCGGGCGCCAGGCCTATCCCACGGGATCCAGTGACTTCTCTTCCGGCCTGATGAAGGCGAAGGCCAAGGGGGCGCAGGTGATTCTCCCCATCTTTGACATGCCGCAGAGCGGGATCCTGGTGAAACAGTGGAAGTCGATGAAAATCCCCGCCCTGCTCGCCGGTTTCATCTCTCCCCTGGCGGGACCGATTGCCTGGAAGACCTTCGATCATAAGATCGCCGGCGCCATCAACGCCATCTTTGAGGTCGGGAACATTCCCTGTGCCAAGGTTCCCAAGTCGGTGGAGTTCTACAACAAGTACAAGGCAAAATACGGAAAGCCCATCGAGGCGGGCCACGCCCCCGCGCCGGGGTACGACATGGTCTATCTCCTGAAGGACGCCATCGAAAAGGCGGGCTCCCTGAATGGCGACAAGGTTGTCGCGGCCCTGGAGAAGGTGGAACGTGACGGCGCCATCGGCCATATCAAGTTTGGTAAGGACCACCAGGTCATCTACGGGACCGACCCCACAAAGACGGCCATGGGGTGCATGATCCAGTGGCGCAAGGACGGGAAACGGGAGATCGTCTTCCCGCCGAGCATCGCGGAAGGTAAAATCGAGCTGCCCGAGGGTTTGAAGTCGCTGAAATAGCTCATCTTGTTTGTCGGGGTGCGGGAGATCGGCTGCCCGCGCCCCGATCCGCTTATCGGCAAAGGAATAGGGAAACGCGATGCTGGGTGCCATTCTCATCTACGGTTTCATCAACAGTTCCATCCTGGCGCTCGTTGCCATGGGCTTCAACCTGACGTTTGGGATCAGCGGGGTGGCGAATTTTGCCTACGGCGCCATCTACATCTTCGCCGGTTTCCTGGTCTGGATCTTCCTGAACACGCTGGGGATGAACTATTTCATCTCCATTTTTCTTGCCTTTTTGTCTTCTTACCTCTTGGGCTACCTGATTTACCGTTTCGTGCTGCTGCGGGTTCGCGGGCTTCCGCTGGCGGAGGTCATGGCCACGTTCGGGTTGGGCCTGGCCATCATGGAACTGTTCCGATATCTCGATTTTGTCGGGGTTAAGTATTCCATTCCCGTGTTTATCGACGGAAGTGTCTCCATCGGGGGACATTTTATCGATTACCAGAGGCTGTTTATTGCGGTCATTGCGGTATTATTGACGATTCTTTTTTACTTTTTCACCCATTACACGAAACTGGGACTCGCGTTTCGCGCCATTGCCCAGGACGACGAGACGGCGTTGACCCTGGGGATCGATCCCGATCGGATCGGGGCCTTCAGCCTGGCGCTGGGGTCGAGCCTGGCGGCCCTGGCGGCGATCATTATCCTGCCGCTCGGGACCATTTCCGTTGAAGGAGGTTATGAGGTCCTGATCAATGCCCTGGCCGTCTGCATCGTGGGAGGACTGGGAAGCACGGTCGGGGTCATTATCGCGAGCATCCTGGTGGGATATTCCCAAACCCTCACGGCCAATTTCATTGAGCCGCACTGGATGATCCTGGTGAGCCTGGCGGCCATCGCGGTGGTCCTGGTGGTGAAACCCTCCGGGATATTCGGAA
Organism: uncultured Thermodesulfobacteriota bacterium; assembly: GCA_964589315.1. Taxonomy (GTDB): domain Bacteria; phylum Desulfobacterota; class S145-22; order S145-22; family S145-22; genus JAOZMY01. The sequence goes on along the minus strand of CAZPTH010000078.1, from coordinate 5,498 downwards.
AGCAGAAGGAACTTGAAGAGCGTGTGTGACCTGACGGACAGGAAGTATGGATAGGCGTAAGGAGAGGATCGACCGGGGTGTCAAGGTCCGCTCGGACGGGATCTACGCGCTGAACTCGTATCGGGAGGTCCTCTACCTGGCCTTCCCGAGGCTGGTCCCCGTCATTGGCCTGCTGGTGATTTGTCCCCTTTTCAGTGATTATTGGAAAGAGGTGATGGTTTCAACGGCGGTTTACGCCCTTTTGGCCGTAAGCTGGGAACTGCTCTACATGGGGGGATTGATCTCCCTGGGCCAGTCCCTCTTTTACGGTGTTGGGGCCTACATTGCCGGGGCCGTCAATGCCTACTGGGGCGTGCCGCCGATTTTTTCCATTCCCATCGCGACCATTGCCGGGGGACTCCTTTGCACGATCATGCTGCTGCCGGTTCTGCGGCTCCGGGGGATCTATTTTGCCATGGTGACCCTCGTCCTCCCGCTGCTCTTGTCACGCTTCGTGGAGGCGACCCGTATCCTTGGGGGAACGGAGGGATTGACCGGGATAGATTCTTTTGACAGTCAATGGGTGGCCTTCTACCTCGTTCAGGTGGCCCTGCTTGTTGCCTTTTTCGGATTTCGCCGGCTCGAGGGCTCCGATTACGGCCTGGTCATCAAGGGGATCAACGACAATGATCGTGCCATCATGAGCTCCGGTATCAACATCCACTGGTACAAGACCCAGATCCTCTTTCTCGCGGGGGCGGTGGGGGCCTTTGCGGGGGCCTATGGGGCCCACTACGATATGTTCGCGGGGATCCCGGGATTTGCCCTGGATTATTCCATCCTTCCCATCGCGGCGGCGGCCGTGGGCGGGATGGGGTCGTTTGCCGGGCCTCTGCTCGGGGCCTTTATTCTCGTCCCCCTCTCCGAGATATTGCGGGCCCTGGGTGCCCTGAGAATCGTGTTCTACGGTCTCTTTCTCGTGGTTGCCGTGGTGGGGCTCCCGGAGGGCCTTTTCCATTTCATCCGGAGGAAGTATGAACAGATCGAGCGCTGGGTTGAGGTGGACAAGTCATGAGTGAGTCCCTTTTGACCATCAACGGTGTCTCGAAGCACTTCGGCGGGGTCATCGCGGTTGATGGCGTCTCCTTTGAACTGAAGAAGGGGGAGGTCATCGGGGTCATCGGGCCGAACGGGTCCGGGAAAACGACCCTGGTGAATATTATTACGGGTTTCATCCGCCCGGATAAGGGAAAGGTCATTTTCAAGGGAAAAGACATCACGGGGAAACCCCCCTATACCATCACGGACCTGGGAATTGCCCGAACGTTCCAGATGATCCGGCCTTTCTATCAGCTTCCCGCCTACAAAAACCTGATTCCGTCCCTCTTTTCCCCACGCGTTCGTCGCCTCGTAGGCGGGAAATACGGGGACAGGGATGCCGTGGCCATGGATATCCTGGAGGAGGTGGGCTTCGAGCGGGATTCCTCCGTGCCTTACAAGAGCGCCCGCAACCTGCCCCACGGATATCTCAAGCGACTGGAGCTGGGACGCTGTATCGCCCTGAGGCCGGAAGTCATCATCCTGGACGAGCTCTTTTCCGGGATGAGCATCGCCGAGGTGACAAGCACGGTTCCCATTATCGAGAAATTGCGCGATGAGGGTATCGCCATTGTCATGATCGAACACCGGTTGCGGGAGTTGTTCCAGATCACCGAACATGTCCTGGTCCTCAATTTCGGCCGCAAGATCGCGGAAGGAACCCCTGAAGAGGTCATGAACTCCCCTCACGTGAAAGAGGCCTACCTGGGAAGCGAAGAGACAGGTGACGAGGAGGCGCCATGCTGACCGTTCGGGACCTCATGGTCTTTTACGAGAACGCCCTGGCCATCAACGATCTCTCACTGGAGGTGCAGGAGGGAGAGATCGTCGGGGTGATCGGTTCCAACAGTGCGGGGAAGTCGACGCTGTTAAATACGATCGCCGGGCTGACCCTCGACCTGAAGATCAAGGAACGCCGCAAGGGAGGGGAGCGGATCACGGTGATGGGGGAGATTACCTACTTCGGTGAAAGCATCGTGGATCTTTTGGCCGTTCATCGTGTCAAGAAGGGAATTGTCCTCTGCCGGGAGCGGCATCCCATTTTCCCCGAAAGTGACGTGATGGAGAATCTGAGGATCGCGGCGTACCTGCAAACCAGATCCCATTTGAAGAAGATGACGGAGTATACCTTCGAACTGTTTCCGCAACTGAGGGATTACAGGAAGAAACGGGCAGGTTTCTTGAGCGGCGGGGAACAGCAGATGCTTGCCATCGGGATGGCCCTTGTGGCGAGTCCCAGGCTGTTGCTGCTGGACGAGCCCCTCCTGGGCCTGAGCCCCGCCATGCAGACACGACTGGTCAATGCCATCAAGGACATAAGGAAATCTCAAGGTGTAACCATCATCATCAGTGAGCAGTTTGCCCGTCCCGTTTTGCCCATGATCGACCGGGGATATATCATCGAGAACGGGATGCTGGTTCTGTCCGGGACCGGACAGGAACTCATGGGAAATCCCGAGGTAAAATCCGCCTACTTTGGCGTTTGAGGAGACAGGGATACAGGTGGAGACGAAAGCAACGATCTTTTCTTCCTTCGAGCAGATTGCCCGTGAGATGCCGGACAAAACGGCCCTCATCTATATCGGGACACCCTTTTCCTACGGGAAGCTCTTTGCCATGGTCGAGCGGTTTGCGGCCTCTCTCTACGACCTCGGGATCCGCAAGAGTCACAAGATGATGCTCTACCTCCCCAACACACCCCAGTGGATCATCGCGTGGATGGCCCTTCAGCGTCTGGGGGCAGTCCCGATTCCCATTGCCCCCATCTACACGGCCTATGATCTCCGCTACATGGCGGGAGACAGCGGCGCCGACAGTATTGTGTGCACGGATGTGAACTTCGGGTATGTGAAACAGGCCCTGGAGGCCACGGGGATCAGGCGGATTATTCCCACCAACATGGTGGACCTCCTCCCCGCCTGGAAGCGCTTCACGGGCTGGGCCCTGGACCGCGTTCCCAGGGGAAAGGTCGAGCGCGCGGAGATGGTTTTTCCTTTTACCGACCTGTTGAGGAGGAAGGCGCCTTCAGCCCCGCGGGTCGAAATCGACCCTGAAGACATGGCCGAGATGCTCTACACGGGCGGGACAACGAAGAATCCGAAAGGTGTTCCCATCAGTCACGCCTTGTTTCTGAAAAGCGCGTTCCAGCAGCGGAAAACGGGAGAACCCCTCATCCCCTGGGGTGAGGATATCGTCATCCAGGGCGGTCCCCTCTTTCATATCCTTGGACAGATGGTGGGCTTGGGACCCTTGTGTGTCTCGGGGGATACCATTATCCTCCTTCCCCGCGTTAATTTAGACGCCATGATGGACGCGATTGAGCGGTTTCATGCCAAGACCCTCTTCGGGGTTCCGGCCTTGTATCGCATGATCCTGGAACACGACCGCGTCGACTACTACGATTTGAGCTCCCTCGTTTACTGTTTCAGCGGGGGGGACCTCCTTCCGGAGGAGGTGGCGCGCCGGTGGGAGGCCCGTTTTGGAATTCCTATCTACCAGGGTTACGGGGCCACGGAGACGTGCGGTGGGGTCAGCCTGAGTCCCGTGACGGAAAAGAATCCCCCCCGGACCATCGGCAAGGTCCTGCCCATCAAGGAGATCAAAATCGTTGACCCGGACACGCTCCAGCCCGTCCCGCCGGGAACCCCGGGGGAACTGCTGGTTCACTCCGATCCCATGGTGAGCGCCTACTGGAACAAGCCGGAAGAGACGAAGGCCTCCTTCGTGACCCTGGACGGGAAGTTGTGGTACCGCACGGGTGACGTCATCTCCCAGGACGAGAAGGGGTATCTCTATTTCGTGGACCGGACGGTCGATGTCATCAAACACAAGGGATATCGGGTCTCCGCGTCCGAGGTGGAAGCGGTTCTCCAGGAACACCCCGCCGTTATCGGGACCTGCGTCGTGGGTGTGCCGGACAAGAAGGTCGGGGAACGGATCAAGGCCTTCGTGGTCCTGAAGGAGGACGTGAAGGGAATTACGGGTTATGAGCTAACCCGGTGGTGTCGGGAGCGGCTGGCATCCTACAAGGTGCCTCAATACATCGAGTTCAGGGATTCCCTTCCCAAGTCGAAGGTCGGTAAACTCCTTCGACGGGAAATGCGGACGCAGGAACGCAAAAAACTCCAGCAAGGTTAGAAAAATCCAGACAGATTTCAGGAAACGGAAAGAACCTACGCCATAACAGGGGAAAGATTCGGGGTGAAGGGGAAAAGGCCATCCGCGCTCTTATAGGCCCAGCGGTCCTTTTTCTCCATCAGCGAAAAGACGAGTTTATGATGCAGGGCGTGCCCCGATTTATGGGCCACGATATGTCCCCGCAAGGGATGTCCCAGCAGGGCAATGTCTCCCAGGAGATCCAGGATCTTGTGACGGACAAACTCGTCACTGGCCCGGAGCCCCTCCGGATTGATGATATTATCTTCATCCAGAACAATGGCGTTGGTGAGGGACCCTCCCTGGGCCAGCCCCATGGCATAAAAGTTGTCGATGTCTTTCTTGAACCCGAACGTGCGGGCGAAGGCAATCTCTTTTGTAAAGATTTCCGGTGTGATGTCCAGGCTCAGCCGCTGTTTGCCAATGAGGGGGTGGGGATAGTCGATGGAAAAGGTGATCTTGAGCCCGTCGTATGGATAGAGGGCGATCCACCGATCCTCGTCCTTCACGGTAAGGGGATCTTCGACCTCTACGTAGGCCTTTTCCGCATCGAGATCCTTGATGCCGGCACTTTGCAGGGCATTGACAAAGACCCGGGAACTTCCATCCATGATGGGAATTTCCGGGCCATCCACCTCGACGAGGATGTTATCGATTCCCAGCCCCACAAGGGCGGCCAGGAGATGTTCGGTGGTCGAGATACTCGTTCCGTTCGTTCCGATGATAGTGGCAAAGTTCGCGTCTGAGATGGCATGGATATTGGTCAGGATCGGGAGGGCCTGTTTGTCGACCCGCTGGAAAATGATACCCTGATTCGCACCGCGCGGTATGAAATGAGCACGGACATTTTTCCCGGAATGGAGGCCTACGCCTTCAAGGAAGAAGTCCGTCTTTATGGTCTTTTGATGTGTCATTGATTCCCCTTTACTTTTCAACGCCTACTCATACGCAATTTATGTGCCATTATTTCGTGTTTCGGCCGGTTTTTGTAACCTGTTGAAAAACAAGGGGAAAAGCGGAACAGGAAATATTAAAAAATTCTAATTTTTCTTGTAATTCAACCATTTACGTCTCAGTGGGATGATTTTATCTCGGGTAGAATAAGGAGTGGGTCGTAAGCCGAATTCTGTTTCCCTGAAGAGGGATGGTGGTCATCCATCTGGGGAGGACCGTTACCGGTCTCCTCGAGCGACCTACCCGAGGGTCTCTACGCGGGCCACGCAACCCTCCTATTTGGTCTTGCTCCGGGTGGGGTTTACCCGATG
>CAZPTH010000077.1:0-9833 GCA_964589315.1 uncultured Thermodesulfobacteriota bacterium | reverse complement strand
TTTTGGTAGCGGGGGCAGGATTTGAACCTGCGACCTTTGGGTTATGAGCCCAACGAGCTACCGAACTGCTCCACCCCGCGTTGATGATCGATTTATAACTCATTCCCCTTTATCTGTCAAGATAATTGTGATAAAAAAAGTGTAAGGAAAAGTTAAAATGCGAAAAAGAAAAGACAAACCCCAAGAAGGACAGGATCTGCTTTCAAGGGTTGATCCTGGGAAACTTCCCGGTCATATTGCCATCATCATGGATGGGAACGGCCGATGGGCAAAGAAAAAATTCCTGAGCCGTATCAAGGGGCATGAAAAGGGGATTGATGCCGTCCGGGACGTGGTGGAAGCCTGCCGGGAAATGGGGATCCGATACCTCACCCTTTACGCCTTTTCGGTGGAAAACTGGCGGCGCCCCGCCGCGGAAGTGAGCGCCCTGATGCGATTGCTGAGGACTTACCTCCTGAAGGAGCGGGACAATCTCTTGAAGAATAAAATCCAGCTCCAGGCGATTGGAGATCTCGACCGTCTTCCCGCGAACGTAAGGGAAACCCTCTTTCAGGTCATAGAGGACACGAAGGAGGGGGATAAGATGACCCTCATCCTCGCCTTGAGTTACGGGGCCCGATGGGAAATTGTCAAGGCGGCCCTCCGCATCGCAAGGGATGTCAAGGAGGGGAAACTGAAAGAAGACGAGGTTAATCCCGAGGTCTTTTCCTCTTATCTGACGACCTCTCCCTTTCCGGACCCAGACCTCTTAATAAGAACGAGTGGTGAGTTGCGCCTGAGCAATTTCCTGCTATGGCAGCTTGCCTATACGGAACTTTATATAACGCCGACCCTCTGGCCCGATTTCACGAGGGAGGATCTCATCCAGGCAATTCAAGACTACCAGAAACGGGAGAGGCGTTTTGGTATGACGAGCGACCAGATATCGGAGTTACATGAGAAACGTTAGCAGAATTATTGTTGGGATCATTACCATCCCAATAGTCATTGCCATTATCTTCTTTTTGCCGGTCACGTTCTTCGTCATTCTTGTGATGATCCTTTCGGGGCTGGGACTTTATGAGTATTTCAACCTGGGTCGTGTCTCCATTGTGTTCCCTATGTGGAAGGAAATCTTTTCGCTTATGGGCGTGGCCTTTCCCCTTGCCGCGTTTGTCTGGGGTGTCAATGGGCTTTTGGGAACCCTTTTTCTTATTCTCGGGGTGTTAATGGTCTTAGCCATGGGAATCCTGACGAGCTATGAGACTGCGTTCCAGAGTGCCGGCGAGATATTGCTGGGGTTTGTCTTTATTGCCATTCCCCTTTCCCTGGCGATCTTGGTTCTGATGTCTCATCCGTATGGACGCAGCCAGGCGCTTTGGCTGGTCCTGATTGTCTGGGCGGGCGATACAGGCGCCTTTTATCTGGGGACGGCTTTCGGGAAGCACAAGCTCTATCCGAAGGTCAGCCCGAAAAAAAGCGTGGAGGGGGTCATCGGGGGGATGTTGTCCGCGCTTGTTGTGGGTGTTGTCGCAAGGCTGTTTCTGCATTTGGATTTCTCTCTTCCCGAAATCTTGATCCTTCCCCCCCTGCTGCTTGTCCTGGGGCAACTGGGCGATTTTTCGGAGTCTATGATGAAGAGGGGGGCGGGCGCCAAGGATTCCGGAAAGATTCTGGCAGGACATGGCGGTATTCTGGACCGGATCGACAGCTTTCTGTTAACCATACCCTTTTTCTACTTCTATCTTCTCTTGAGGTCTTAATTGAAAAGGTCGCTTGCCATCCTGGGAGCCACGGGATCGATTGGGGAGAACGCCCTCGAGGTAGTTCGTCAATACCCGGAAAGGTTCCGTGTCGTGTCCCTCAGCGCCCACAAGAATGTCTCGCGGCTCGTCAAGGAGATCGAGACCTTTCATCCCGATGTGGTGGCCGTTACAGACCTGGATGCCTTTCAGGAGGTCTCGAAACGTGTGGGACATGTAACGAAGGTCCTGTCCGGAGAGGAGGGGGCCATTGCCGCGGCAACCTATGAAGGCGTGGACCTGGTGGTTTCAGCCATGGTGGGCGCCGCGGGTCTCAGACCCACGCTTGCGGCCATCCAGGCCGGAAAGGATATCGCGCTTGCCAACAAGGAGACCCTGGTTATTGGCGGAGAACTGATCATGCCCGCCGTGAAGGCTTCCGGAATTCAGCTGATTCCCATCGACAGCGAGCACAGTGCCATCTTTCAATCGGTCCTTGGGCATTCGAAGAGGGAGATCCGAAGGCTTATCCTGACCGCTTCCGGTGGGCCGTTTCGCACCTGGTCCCTTGAGAGGATGAAGACCGTGACACCCGGGGATGCCCTCCGTCATCCAAACTGGGAGATGGGGGCAAAGGTGACCATCGATTCGGCGACCATGATGAACAAGGGCCTCGAGGTTATCGAGGCCCACTGGCTATTCGGCATACCTCCTGAAAAAATCGAGGTCCTGGTCCACCCGGAGAGTATCGTCCATTCCATGGTGGAATATCTCGACGGGGTTATTATGGCCCAGCTTGGAATCCCGGACATGCGGATTCCTATCGCCTATGCCCTCGGCTATCCCGAGCGGATGGACATGGGCCTGAAGCCCCTCGATCTCGTGGAAATCGGAACCCTGACTTTCGAAAAGCCCGATGTCACCCGTTTCCCCGCTTTAAGACTTGCCTACGAGGCGATCAGGAAGGGGCAGACTTTTCCCGCCGTTATGAACGCCGCCAATGAAATAGCCGTTAGTGCCTTCCTGGAGGGGAGGATTTCTTTTCTACAGATTCCGGACGTGGTATCATATGCCATGACACGCCATGAACCGGCGGAAGTAACGCTGAAAGCTGTACTGGAAGCGGATAGAGAGGGGAGAACGTTGGCGGAGAATTTTATCGAGAAAAATTTGAGGGAAGCGTCATGACAACCGTTATTTCGGCAATCATCGTTCTGGGAGTGCTCATCTTTGTCCATGAGTTTGGGCATTTCATTGTTGCCAAGTGGTTTGGTATCAAGGTCCTGCGCTTCTCCCTGGGATTCGGCCCGAAAATTGTGGGAAAGACCTACGGGGAGACGGAATACTGTATTTCCGCCGTCCCCCTGGGCGGCTACGTCAAAATCCTCGGGCAGGATCCGGAGGAAGAGGTGGAACCCGAGGAGTTGGAGCGGGCCTTTTCCCAAAAGTCCGTGTGGGTCCGGATGGCAGTCGTTGTGGCCGGGCCTCTTTTCAACCTTCTCCTTGCCGTGTTCATCTTTTCCGTGGTTTACATGTTTGGCGTTCCCCAGTTGACGACCCGAGTCGGGACCGTCAACAAGGACTTTCCCGCTTATCAGGCGGGGATTCGCCCGGGGGACAGGATTGTGGCCGTGGATGGGCAGAAAGTGACGAACTGGGAAGAGCTTTCACGCGCCATCCGATCAAGCAAAGGAGAAACAATCAGGCTTCAGATTAAGAGAAAAAACGAGATCCTTTCCATTTCCGTGGCGCCGAAGATCAGGAAGGTCAAGAACCTCTTCGGGGAGGCAAAAGAGGTTCGTATGATCGGGATAACTGCTTCCCAGGAAATCGTCAAGCAGTCCGTTGGCCCCGTCAAGGCTGTTGGCATGGGATTCCGGAGAACGGGAGAGATTATCTATCTCACCTTTGTCAGCATCATAAAGATTATTGAACGGGTCATTCCCGCCAAGACTATCGGTGGCCCCATCATGATCATGCAGATGGCTGGACAGCAGGCAAAGGAAGGGGTGGTCAACTTCGTCCTCTTTATGGCCTTGATCAGCATCAACCTTGGAATTCTGAATCTCTTACCCATCCCGGTCCTGGACGGCGGACACCTCTTCTTCATGTTTTTCGAGGTCATTTTCGGAAAACCCCTCAGCGTCCGGAAAATGGAAATCGCCCAGAATATCGGTCTGGCCCTGCTGATTCTCCTCATGGTCTTCGCCTTTTACAATGACCTCTCGCGAATCTTCAATTTCAAGAGATTCTTTTGATGATCTGCCTCGGCCTTGATACCTCGGGGGTGACGTTGAGCGTGGGGGTTTCGTCTCATGGGAAAATCCTCGGAGAGCGAACTACGTCTGGAGAAAATCCCCATTCTGTCATGATCCTTTCGGAGATTGGGGCCCTGTTGCATGAGACCGGATTAGAGGTCAAAGACGTGTCGCTGATCGCGGTAAGCGGGGGACCGGGGCGTTACACGGCCCTCCGTGTGGGAATGGCCACGGCAAAGGGACTGGCCTTTTCGCGGGGGATTCCTCTGGTCAGGGTTTCTGCCCTCGAGGCGATGGCGGCCTCCCTTTTACTTTATGAGGGGAACATCGTTCCCGTTATGGATGCCCGTCGTCAATTGGTGTATTTCGCCGTTTTCAAGGCAAATGGGGAGGGAATGGTAAGATCTGTCGAGGATCAGGCCCTTTCCTATCGTGACGCGGCCGACATGATTCCGGATCAATCCATCCTGACGGGGGATGGTGTTTCCCTTGTTTTGCCTTTTCTGTCGGAAAGGGGGGTGACCTTTGAGACGCGTCCGTGTATGATACGGGGCGGTATCGTGGCCAATATGGGCGAGACACGTTACGCACGGGAGATGCGTAACGAGATTTATGAGGGGCCGACCTATATACGCAAGGTTGAAGTCCATGGAATGACGTCACATGACAACCTTAAAGGATGAAAGGAGGTATAGATGGCTCTAAAAGACGAAGAAATTATCGAGCGCCTGATGGCGGAGGATTCATCTTTTAGGCAAATGAAGCTCCAGCATCTTGAGTATGAAAAACAACTGGAAGATTACTTGAAAAAATCGTATCTTACGCCGGCAGAACAGCAGGAGGTCCACAGACTCAAGAAAATGAAATTGGCCTTAAAGGACAAGATGTATCGGGAAATTGTGGAATACCGAAAAAGAGAGGAAGGCGCATGAAGTTAACGGGGGCTCAGATACTCATTGAATCGCTCAAGAAAGAGGGAGTCGAGGTCATCTTCGGCTACCCGGGCGGAGCGGTACTGAATATCTATGATGAGATTTACAAGGCAAAATTCAGGCATATTCTCGTTCGCCACGAGCAGGGAGCCGTTCATGCCGCGGATGGCTATGCACGATCCTCCGGAAAGGTGGGAGTCTGTCTGGTCACCTCTGGGCCCGGGGCCACCAATACAGTGACGGGGCTCGCCACGGCCTATATGGATTCTGTCCCCCTGGTGGTCTTCACGGGGCAGGTCCCGACCCTGTTAATTGGGAATGACGCCTTCCAGGAAGCGGATATCGTTGGTATTACCCGTTCATGCACCAAGCACAATTACCTGGTAAAGGATGTCAGAGATCTGGCCCGAATTGTAAAGGAGGCCTTCTATATCGCTTCATCGGGGAGGCCAGGCCCGGTCCTGGTAGATTTACCCAAGAACGTTATCTTGGACAGCGCGGAATACGAGTATCCTGAAAGTATAGATGTAAGGGGGTATCATCCCACCTACAAGGGTCACAGCTACCAGATCAAACGTGCCCTTGACCTGATTTACAAATCCAAGCGTCCCGTGGCCTATGTGGGAGGTGGTGTCGTTCTTTCTGACGCCTCAAAAGAACTCCGGGAATTTATCACCACGCTGGGAATTCCCATCACCATGACCCTGATGGGGTTAGGTGCCTTTCCCATCAGGCATCCTCTGTCTCTGGGCATGCTGGGGATGCACGGAACCTTTCGGGCCAACATGGCGATCAGCGAATCGGATCTTGTCATCGCCATCGGTGCCCGGTTTGACGATCGCGTGACCGGGAAGGTGGATGAATTCGCCCCGAATGCGAAAATTATTCATATCGATATCGATCCCACGTCTATCAGTAAGAACATCAAGGTGGATATCCCCATCGTGGGAGATTGCAAGCGGGTATTGAAGGATTTGCTGAAGGAAATCAGGGCGCAGGAGGAGGAAGCAGAGAAGATCAGGGGACGCATCAAACCCTGGCTGGAACAGATAGAAAAATGGAAGAAGAAGCACGCCCTGGCCTATACCCAGGATGGAGACGTTATTAAACCTCAATACGTGGTGGAAAAACTGGGGGAACTCACACAGGGGAAGGCCATTATTGCCACGGAAGTTGGTCAGAACCAGATGTGGGCCGCCCAGTTCTATGAGTTTAACGAGCCCCGGACCTTTTTGACATCGGGTGGCCTGGGGACCATGGGATACGGCCTTCCCGCAGCCATTGGGGCACAGGTGGCAAATCCCGATAAAATCGTCATCGATATCGCCGGGGACGGAAGCATCCAGATGAACATCCAGGAATTGGCGACGGCGGTTCAGTATCGGTTGCCTATCAAGGTCATCATCCTCAATAATGCCTATCTGGGCATGGTCCGCCAGTGGCAGGAACTCTTTTTTGACCGAAGATATTCTTATACCTGCATGGAAAACATCGTTCCTGATTTCGTGAAACTGGCTGAAGCGTATGGGGCAGCCGGTTTCCGTATCGAAAAGGTCAAGGATGTGGCCCCGGTGCTAAAAAAGGCCCTGGCTCATGACGGACCCGTTATGGTGGACGTCGTCGTTGAAAAATTTGAGGGGGTCTATCCCATGGTGCCGGCAGGCGCTTCCCTGAAACAGATGCTTTTGGTTTAGGAGTCCATATGAAGCACACACTGTCCGTATTAGTTGAGAACGAATTCGGTGTCTTGGCGCGCGTGGCGTCCCTGTTCAGCGCCCGGGGATTCAACATCGAGAGCCTCTGCGTCGCGGAGACCCTGGACCCATCCCTCTCTCTCATGACCATCGTGACCATGGGTGACGAGATGATCATGGAGCAGATTACCAAGCAACTCAACAAACTCATCAATGTCATTAAGGTTACAGACCTCTCCGCCAAAAAGTTCGTGGATCGGGAACTCGTGTTGATAAAGATGAAGGCAACCAAGACGAATCGCGCGGAGATTCTGAGGATTTCAGATATCTTCAGGGGAAAGGTGGTTGACGTGAGCCATAAGACCTTAACCATTGAGGTCACGGGGGATGAGGGGAAAATCGCCGCCATGATTGAACTCTTGAAGCCCCTTGGGATCAAGGAAGTGGCCCGGACGGGAAAGATCGCCATGCTGCGGGGGGCGCAGTAGAGGTAGGTGGTAGGTAGTGGGTAATAGGTAGAATAGGTAAAAGGTAGGAAGGTTAAAAGTTAAAATCTGAAAACAACATGATTATAGGGTGTTGTGAAAGTTATTTTAATAGCTACATTAACTTTTGATTTTCTTCCTTGTCTTTAATGAGAACAAATAAAACAAAGAAAGGAGATTTTTGAATATGAACATTTATTATGACAAGGATGCGAATCTGGATATTTTGAAAGGCAAGAAGATTGCTATCATCGGGTATGGGAGCCAGGGGCATGCCCATGCCAATAACCTGAAGGACTCGGGTTTTGACGTGGTCGTCGGGCTCCATGAAGGCAGCAAATCCCGCCCCAAGGCAGAAGCGGCGGGATTGACGGTCCTGGACAACGCCACGGCGGCGGAGCAGGCGGACATCATCATGATTCTTGCGCCGGATGAGAAACAGAAGGCCATTTACGACAAGGACATCGCGAAAGGCCTCAAGGCAGGCAACTACCTGGCCTTTGGCCATGGTTTCAACATCCATTTTGGTCAGATCGTTGCGCCTGAAGATGTCAATGTCTTCATGGTAGCCCCTAAAAGCCCCGGCCACCTCATGCGCCATGAATACACCAAGGGAAACGGGGTACCTTCACTCATCGCGGTGCATCAGGATCCGACGGGAAACACCAAGGAGGTCGCCATTGCTTACGCTTCCGCCCTTGGGTCCGGCAGGGCGGCCATCCTGGAGACCACCTTTCGGGAAGAGACGGAAACGGACCTCTTCGGCGAACAGGCCGTGCTTTGTGGTGGAATCAGCGCCCTGATGACCACCGCCTTTGAGACCCTCGTAGAGGCGGGATACGCCCCCGAGATGGCGTATTTTGAGTGCATTCATGAAATGAAACTTATCGTGGACCTTATCTACGAGGGGGGAATTTCAGACATGCGTTACTCCGTCAGCAACACGGCCCAGTACGGCGACCTGACACGGGGACCCCGTGTCATCGACGATCATGTCCGCGAGACCATGTGGGAAATCCTGGAGGATATACAATCGGGTGAATTCGCTAAGGAATGGATCCTGGAGAACCAGGCGGGCCGGCCCGTGTTTAACGCCCTGACCCGAGAGGCAGAGAACCACATGGTTGAGGAGGTAGGGGCAAAGCTCCGTGGCATGATGAAGTGGCTTTCCAAGGAAAAAATTATCGACAAAAAGAAAAATTAGATTTCAGGGATTGAATGAGAACCACAGAAACAGATAAATTTGCAAGGGAGGGCAGGGCGGTCCTGGGCATCGCCTTCGTCTTCTTCCTGTTCAGTCTCACGCAACACTGGTGGGTTGCCTCTGGGATTTTCCTGCTCTTTCTTGCGTTCAGCCTCTATTTCTTTAGAAACCCATCCCGGCAACCACGGGGGGGTGAAACGGATGTCTTGTCCCCCGCCGATGGAAAGGTCGTCCAGAATGAAATCGTGGATGATGACCGCTACCTGAAAACAAAGTGCCGGAAAATAGGGATCTTCATGTCTCTCTTTGATGTTCATGTTAACCGGGTTCCCGTTTCAGGCTCTGTGCAGGCGATTGAGTATCACCCGGGAAAGTTTGTTTCCGCGAATCTGGATAAGGCCTCCCAGGACAACGAGCAGAATGCCTTGATAATTAAAACGAAAAATGGTATACACATTGCCGTAGTTCAAATTGCGGGACTTATTGCAAGAAGAATTGTCTGTTATCCCGTCATAGGAACTGAAATCGAGCGGGGAACTATCTTCGGAATGATAAAATTTGGTTCGCGCCTGGATGTGTACCTTCCAGAAAATAGTACAGCGCATGTAAAGCTTGGAGAAAAGGTACACGCGGGAGAAACGATCATAGCATCCCTGCCCGAGGAGGACAAAACATGAAAAAGGGAATTTATCTTTTACCAAATCTTTTGACCTCGGGGAGCATGTTTCTCGGTTTTTACGCCATCCTGCATGCCTTTAAGGGCGATTTTACGCGGGCGGCCATGGCCATTATGTTAGCGGCCATTTTGGATGGCCTGGATGGCAGGGTCGCGCGCCTCACGAAGACGGAAAGCCGTTTCGGCGTGGAATACGATTCCCTGGCGGATCTCATCTCCTTTGGGGTTGCTCCTGCCGTCCTGGCCTATACCTGGGCCCTGAAGCCCTTCGGCCGATTTGGCTGGCTGGCCGCTTTTCTCTTTCTCGCGTGCGGCGCACTCCGCCTGGCGCGTTTCAACGTGCAGGTCAACTCCGTGGAGTCGTCCCATTTTATCGGGTTGCCCATTCCAGCCGCGGCGGGGACGATTGCGACACTGGTTCTTTTTATTCACCGCTTGCATATCGTTTTTATCAATCGTTCGCTCATCATTCTGCTGCTGGTCTATATTTTGGCCTTCTTGATGGTCAGCTCTATCAGGTTCTACTCCTTTAAGAAGTTCGATCTGATCCGCCGCAAGCCATTCAGCACCCTCGTCCTGGCGGTCCTGGCGTTAGTCGTTATTATTTCTGAACCGGAAATCATGCTGTTCGCGATTTTCTGCTTGTATATTTTGTCCGGACCTGCTATATATCTGCACACACTGCTGACGGGCAGGAAGGTCGAGGAAGAAGACGTAGCGGAGGAGTTCCTGACCTGAAAGCAGTCATTGATCCCCGGTAGCTCAGTTGGCAGAGCGGGTGGCTGTTAACCATCTTGTCGCTGGTTCGAGTCCGGCCCGGGGAGCCAAAGCATTCAAGCCCTCATTATGAGGGCTTTTTTATT
>CAZPTH010000076.1:0-9890 GCA_964589315.1 uncultured Thermodesulfobacteriota bacterium | reverse complement strand
ACCTTGCCGGAGAAAAAGGCGGTCAATCCATCGTAGAGGAGCTTGGCCATCATGAAGCGGGCCTCCCGCGTGGCGGAACCGATATGGGGGAGGAGAACACAGTTGTCCAGGCTCCTCAATTCTTCCGGGACCTGGGGCTCGTTTTCATAGACATCCAGGCCCGCTCCCCATATGCGCCGCTCCTTCAGGCAGTCGATCAGGGCGGATTCGTCCACCACAGGCCCCCGCGCCGTGTTGATGAGGATGGCGTCGGGTTTGAGAAGTTGGAGTTTTTCCTCGTTGATCATGTGACGTGTCTTGTCTGTGAGGGGAACATGGAGGGAAATGAAATCGGACTGGCGGAGGAGATCCTCGAGAGAGACGTAGGTTGCCCTGAGTTCCCTTTCCTTCACATTCGGAAGTCTTGTGCGCGAAGTGTAGAGAATCTTCAGGTCAAATCCGAGGCAGCGGCGGGCGAAGGCCTGCCCGATACGCCCCATACCGATGATACCGACCGTCTTCCCCGCGAGTTCCAGCCCCAGGAGAAGATCGGGTTTCCATGCGGTAAATTTTCCTTCCACCACGTAGGCGTGTGCTTCAGGGATGCGACGCGCCACGGCCAACAGAAGGGCGAAGGCGGCATCCGCGGTGGCGTTGGTCAGGACGTCGGGCGTGTGGAGCACGGGAACATCTTTCTCAAGGGTTACGGGGACGTCGATATTGTTGTAACCGACGGCGTAATTGGCGATGATCTTCAATCCCGGTGCCGCGTCGAGAAGCTCCCGATCCACCCGGTCGGCAAGCATGGTAATGATGGCGTCTTTCCCCTTGATTTTTTCGAGGAGTTCACCCCGGGTCAGCATGCGTTCGTAGTTCCCAATCTCCAGGTCAAAGTCGGTCTGGAGGAGCTCAACAGCCTCGGGCATAAGGGCCCGCGTCAACAGAACCTTCGGTCTCATGATGATTCCCCCTTTTCTGGAACCATCTCGATGGCCCCCTTGGGGCAGATGGCGGCGCAGACACCGCACCCCTTGCAGTAATCGAGATCGATGACGATGCGGCCGTTTTCATCCCGAACGATGCAGAGGTCGGGACAGAGGAGGACGCAAAGGTCGCAGGCGTCGCAGAAGAACGATCCCAGGCACCGCCTGGCCTCTTCCATGGCGGCGGCCTCAAGGGCTTCCCAGGAGGAGCCTTCAAACATTTCGTCCGTCAGGTGTTTGTTTGTTGGTTCGATGGTGCAGACGGGAATTCCCTTCACGACACGTTCCCCCCTTTGAGAAAACCGATGATCGATTCGGCGGCGGCCTGTCCGCTGGCCATGGCTTCGACCACGGTAGAGGGGCCTGTGACGGCATCCCCGGCGGCGAAAACGCCCTCCCTGGAGGTTGTTAGGGTGTCATCGACCTGGAGGGTCCCATCGGCGTGAACGGCGATCTTCTCTTTCTCGGCCCAACTCGTTTCCGGGAGCTGACTGATGGCGGAGATGATTCCCGTCACAGGGAGCTCAAAAGGTGTGTCCCTGAGGATCTCCACCGGCGTGTTTCTCGCGACGGATCGGGTTTCGAAACCAGTTAGGCGCCAGGTGCTGCCCACTTTTGACAGACGCGTGGGGAGGGCAGAGAAGAGAAAACTGATGCCTTCTTTTTCAGCCGCCGCTACCTCTT
This sequence comes from uncultured Thermodesulfobacteriota bacterium, assembly GCA_964589315.1. Lineage (GTDB taxonomy): Bacteria > Desulfobacterota > S145-22 > S145-22 > S145-22 > JAOZMY01. Next base: position 8,244 of record CAZPTH010000076.1, on the reverse strand, counting down.
CCCGGTCCGCCGGCATCTGGTCCCTGGGACGGCGATAGACGATGGTAACGTCGGCCACGCCGGACCGTTTGAGGACCCGCGCCGTGTCAATGGCGGCGTTTCCCCCGCCGATGACCACCACGGCATTTCCCAGGTTAGGGGATTCTCCCCGGTGGATGGCGAAGAGACAGGTCAGGCAGTCGAGGTGATTTTCAAATTCTTCCTCGCCCTCGAGGGAGACCTTGTCGCCCCGGGTCGTCCCGATGGCAAGAAGGATGGCGTCGAAGCCATCGTTCTTCAGATTATCCAACGAGAGTTTCGATCCAAAGTCCTGGTTTGTCCGAAATTCGATCCCAAGGGACGTGAGAAGTTCAAATTCATACGTGAGGATGTCCCGTGGAAGCCGGAACGCGGGGATGGCCCAGGCGAGCATCCCCCCGATCCGGGAGGTCTTTTCGAAAACGATGGGTTGCACACCGTGGCGGACGAGAAAATAGGCGGCGGCGATCCCCGCGGGACCAGAGCCGATGATGGCCACCTTCTTTCCGGTCGTGAGGCTGGGGACATCCGGCTTCAATCCGTGGCGCTTTTCGTAGAGGGCGGCGAACCGTTTCACGGCCCGGATGCCGACCGGAATGTCGACGGTTCCACGGAGGCAGGACATTTCACAGGGGTGCGGACAGATGGTGCCGCACACGAGGGGAAGGGGATTGGTCTCGCGGATCAGGGCCACGGCGTCCGCGTGCCTTCCCTCGGCCACGGCCTTGAGATAGCCTCGGACGTCCTGGTGAATGGGACAGGTCATTTGGCAGGGGGGATCGGCAGGATCGATCGGAGTGATTTGAGGGGGAGGGGAAATGCCGAAGGAACGGAAAACCCTTCCCCTGACACTCTCTTCCGCCTGCCGGTAGCCCGCATCCACGTAGGCCGGGCACTGCTGCGTGCAGATGCTGCACGTATTGCATCTCTCTTCGTTGATAACGGGACGGAAGGTTCTTCCGATGACGGCCATTATCCGTTTCCTTTCAACTGGTTTGCCAGGTCGAATCCGAGAGAGAGGGCCTTGAGGTTGACGTCGAGAAAGCGTTGGGGCACGTTTTCTTTCACGGCCTCGGTCATGCTTTCCCTGGAGATGATCCCCGCCAGTTTGGTGAAGGCCCCCAGCATGATGATATTGGCGGCCTGCGGAGACCCGAAGGAAGAAAGCGCCGTTTGCGTCGCGGGAATTCCGTAGCGGGCATGAGCCGTTTCTTTGGGGGTGACATGGTAGGGATCGAAAAGGATCATTCCACCGTCCGCCATGTGGGGCAAAAAGAGTTCATAGGCCTCCTGCGACATGGCGATGAGGATGTCGGAGGTCAGGACATGGGGAAAGATAATCGGTTTTTTGCCCAAAACGACTTCAGCCTTGCAGGCGGATCCCCGCGCCTGCGCCCCGTAGGAGTTTGAGTTGGCCACTTCCAATCCTTCCCTGACGCCGGCGAACCCCAGGAGCATCCCTGCCAGGACGATTCCCTGCCCTCCAAACCCCGCCAGCCTGATCTGGGTAATTTCACGCACCGACAAACTCCCCCGTGATCATCATATCCGGTCCTTCATGCCCTGTGGCCTCTTCCTTCGAAATACAGTGTTGCTGGAGGTATCGGATCATGTCGGCCGCCTGGTCGATCTTGTTCCGACGCCCGAATTGCGTGGGGCAGGGAGAGAGGGCCTCCACGAAGGTAAATCCCTCGAGCGTCAGGGCCTTTTTGATGGCTTCCCGCAACTCCACCGGCTGGGTAATGGCAAACCGCGCCACGTATCGCGCCCCGGCTCCTTCCAGGAGTTTGCAGAGATCGAAGGGGGGATAGGGGTTCCCCTGCGGGGTGGTGGCACTGTAACAGCCAAGCGGCGTGGTGGAGGCGGCCTGACCGCCCGTCATGCCGTAGATCATGTTGTTGGCGCAAACTACCGTGAGGTCGATGTTCCGCCGTGCCGCATGGATTAAATGGTTCCCTCCTATGGAGGTGAGATCGCCGTCTCCGCCGATGACCATAACCTTGAGGGCGGGATTGAACAGCTTGGCCCCCGTGGCGAAGGCGACGGCACGCCCATGAAGGGTATGCAGGGTGTCGGCGTTGAAGTGGGGACTGGGAATCCATCCCGCGCACCCGATGCCCGAAACAAAGAGCATGTCATCCATGTCCCATCCCAGGTCGTCGATGGCCCGGAGAATGGCCCCCATGAGGCTGCCGTGGCCGCAGCCGGGACAGAAGGGGGTATGTTCAATTTCGGGGCGGATATAACCCCGAAGCGCGCGCGTCATGACAGAACCTCCCGGATTTTTTCTTCCATGGTGAGGGGAGAGATGATGGTGCCGTTTACCTGGGTGGTTACGTGCAGGGGACAGCGGCAGACCTTCTGGATCTCCCCGGAGATTTGTCCCATGTTCATCTCGAAGGTGAGGCAGTGTTTCAGGGATCGGGTGACCGCTTCGATCTCGTCATAGGGGAAGGGCCAGATGGTCTGCAACCGCAGCAACCCGACGGGAACCCCCGCCTCACGAAGTTTTTCGACGGTGAACAGGGCGCTGCGCGCCGTAAATCCGTAGGCGACGATGCCGATCTCAGCATCATTGAGGTGATACGCTTCCGTCCGGATGATTTCTTCACTGTGGTTCAGGATCTTTTTGTGAAGCCGTTCCACGAGGACGCGATGGGCCTCCGGGTCATCGGTCTTGCGAAACCCGCGCCGATCATGTGTGGAGCCGGTGACGAGAAGTTTTTGCCTGTCTCCAAAGACGGGCATGGGGGGCACGCCGTCCGGTTCATCGGTGCCGAAGGGGTCTCCCGGCCCCCGGTTACGTTCCCAGACCTCCACCGTTTCCGGAACCCGGATGCTTTCCCGCAGGTGGGCGGTGGCCTCCTCTCCCATCAGGTAGACGGGAACACGAAACCGTTCTGCCAGGTTGAAGGCCCGGACGGTCAGGTCAAACATCTCCTGAACCGACCAGGGAGACAGGGCAATGGGCAGGAAATCCCCGTGGGATCCCCACTTGGCCTGCATGAGGTCTCCGCTGCCCACCTTGGTGGCCTGTCCCGTGGAGGGGCCCGCCCTCTGGATGTCCACGATGACGCACGGCGCCTCGGTAAAGGCGGCGTAGCCGATTCCTTCCTGCATCAGGCTGATACCAGGGCCGGAGGTGGCGGTCATGGCCTTGGCCCCGGCCCACGAGGCCCCGATGACCGAGGCGATAGAGGCAATCTCGTCTTCCATCTGGATGAAAACCCCATCGAATTCCGGAAGCCGGGCCGCCATCCGCTCCATGATCTCGCTGGAAGGGGTGATGGGGTATCCCCCGTAAAACCGGCACCCTGCCGACAGGGCCCCTTCCGCCACCGCCTCATTGCCGGAGAAAAAATAGCGGCCTTTGGGCAGAGAAGGAGGAATCTGTTTTTTTAGCGGTGCGCCCATGAAAACATTGTAAGTGACGGAGGACTCAAAATCAACAAGGTTGAAGAAATTGATGAAGAAATCAGGAAAGTACTTCTCGGATCGTTCGAAGCTGCGCCATTGCCTCCCGGTATTCCTGCTGGGCAGTTTTAATGTCCGTTTTTTCAAAGCGGACCTTGTCGCCGGGTCGCAATTGCGCGATCCGCCACAGGTCGGGCGTTGCCAAGACGCCGATCTTGGCGTATCCTCCCACGGTCTGCTCCCCCATCAGGACGATGGGCTGCCCATCGGCCGGAACCTGGATGGCGCCCGGTACGATAGCCTCGGAGATGATGCTCTTGGGCGCCGAGGATTTGAAGGTAAGGGTGGGGCCTTTCAAACGGTATCCCATCCGATCCGCCTTGGCGGTGACCTCGTAAGGACTTTTGTAAAAGGCCTCGATATCTTCGAAGAAAGACGCCTGGGGACCAGGGATGACATGGACGATGATCTCCCGGGGATAGGGGGGGATGAATTTCTCGGGGAGATATTTTTCACCGGGGGCCTTTCCTTTTCCCTTTCGCAGGGTATCTCCCGCCCGGAGGGGCCGGCCATCGAGGCCGCCGATGCCTCCCGGGGGATATGTGCTGCGGCTGTCCATGACTTTAGGGACGTCGAACCCGCCGTCGATGGCGAGGTAGGCGCGGCACCCGCTTTTGACGCCTTTGAAGACAAGGAGATCTCCTTTTGAGACTTCGACGGCGCGCCACTGGGGAAGGGGAGAACCGTTCAGAACCGGTTGAAGATCTCCGCCGGCAAGGGCGATCCAGCAGGGGCGCAGGAACTCGAGGCGGGGCCCCAGGATGGTCAGCTCCAGAGTCGCGGCATGGTCGGCGTTTCCGACGAGGGCGTTCGCCGCGGTGTGGGCGTACCGGTCGAGACACCCGCTGACGGGCACGCCGTAAGCCTGGTACCCGAACCGTCCGATATCCTGGATGGTCGTGAAGGCGCCGGGAAAGAGGACCCTGATGGCGTCACTCATGGTTGTGTATCCCTTATCCGTTGAAATTCCTCGGGGGTGATGGCCTTGAAAACAACGATTTCTCCCGGGTGAATGAGGAAGGGGTCTTTCCGGTTCGGGTCGAAAAGTTTCAAAGGCGTTCGCCCGATGATTTGCCACCCGCCGGGGCTGTCCACGGGATAGATCCCCGTCTGGTTGTTGGCAATGCCGACGGAACCCGCGGGGACGTGCGTCCGGGGCGTTTCCAAACGAGGAGTCCATAGTTTTTTTACCAACCCCCCAAGGTAGGGGAAGCCGGGCGTGAAGCCCAGCATGTAGACGGGGTATTTTCCCGAAGTATGAAGGGAGATGACCTCGCCGCGCGTGAGGCCGTTATGCGTGGCAACGAAGTCGATGTCCGGGCCGAATTCCCCTCCGTAGGCGACGGGAATCGTAACACTTCTCGGCGGGGGGAGTTCAAGGATGGCCATCTCGGAGAGCCGCGATTCTGCCGCTTCCACGAGATCGGAATAGAAAATAAACTCAGGATCGTAGATCAACAGGAGTGTGGTGTAGCCGGGGATGGTTTCGGTAACCCCATCGATAGGTGGTTGGGTGAGGGCGATCCGGGCTTTCCGAATGAGGTGAAACCCTGCCTCATCGATGGTGTTTCCGAAGGTGATCAGAAGCCCTCTATCCCCAAGGGGCTGGAAATAGGGAAGACTCTGAGCGGGGGGAGAATCGGTCATTTTACAAATGTTCCCATGGCGGCGATGTCGACCCCGTTGTCTGTCAGGACCTGGTGGATCTGCCGAACGAGGGCTACGGCCCCCGGGGTGTCGCCGTGGACGCAGAGGGTATCCGGGGCGATGGCGAGTTCGGAACCGTCGATGGCGATGACTTTTCCTTCCTTTGCCATTTTCAGGGCCCTTTGGGCGACTGTGCTGGGGTCTTTGATGACGGCCCCGGCCTCCTTTCGGGATTGGAGGGTTCCTTCCGGTGTGTAGGCCCGGTCCGGGAAGGCCTCAAAGGCGATTCGAAGGCCATAAGATTCCGCGATGTCACGGTTCTGTTTCGCCCACTTGCCTGCCAGGGCGACCAGGATGAGCGAGGAATCGACAGCCGCCACCGCCTTGCAGATGGCCGTCATCAGAGTTTCATCCGGCTGGGCCATGTTGTAGAGGGCGCCATGGGGCTTCACATGCTGCACCGTGAGGCCGTTGGCGGCGGCAAAGGCCATGAGCGCGCCCACCTGATAAGTAATATAGGCGGTGATTTCTTCAGGGCTGCAGGCCATGTTCCGGCGTCCAAAGCCCATCAGGTCGGGATAACCGGGATGTGCCCCGATGGCGACGCCGTGTTTTTTGGCGAGGATGACGGTTTTTCCCAGGACCATGGGGTCTCCGGCGTGAAAGCCGCAGGCGATGTTAGCAGAGGTGATGTGGGGCATAACCTCCGCGTCCATCCCGACGGTGTAGGCCCCGAAGCTTTCTCCCATGTCACAGTTCAGGTCTATTTTCATGGGTCCTCCTTAACTTGTCTGTTTATGTGCCGTTTAAATATAACCCGAATGAATTATACTTCACACCAGGGTTATTTCAAGATGTAAGCGGTGAGCTTTCAAAAAAGCGGAAACAAAAGGACCCCTTTTAAAGGGGTCCTTTTGAAGAGAAAGGGAAGTAAATCCTACCTGTCACCAAGAGATTCTGAGATTTTTACCACATCGTTTAATGCCTTCATGAAGGTGCTGCGTCCTGTACAGAGCATGGCAATTTTGATGTCCTCCGAGGCATTCATGACCGTAACAAATCCTTTTTCACTTACGAGGAGAATTCTTTCAAGCCCGCCAAATTCAAAGGAATCTGTGGTCTTCATGGCATCCTTGAGCAGCATGGCAGAGAACGCACTAATTTTTTCCTTATCCTGACCAGGCTGAGTAAGTGAAATAACGGAGAGGCCGTCCGTAGAAAAGGCAACTATGGCCGTGACATCCGGGTATTTGTCCATTAATAGTGTAAGATGGGCTTCCAGTTTTTTTGTAATACTGATTGGTGATGTCATTGATTTTAATCCTCAAGGTTTATATGACAGAATCCATCCTTCTTTGTCAAGAGGTGAGAATTCTTGGGCTTAATTTTACCCCCTGCCATTCGGGGAGTAGAGTTTCGCCAGGTGGGTAAAAGGTTCGGGAAAAGGACACGTGGTGACAGGAATCTTTCCTTTTATGTAACTACGTCTACCCTCCCAGGATTTCGCCGATTTTTTTCGCTGCTTGACGGGATTCCAGGTTGACCATGCCGATATTGGCATCGTGTCTGGAAAGAACAGCAAGAACACCTTCTGAAGTTATGGCATACAGGTGAATGGTTCCCTCGTTGCTTTTGATGTAGATTTCCTTAAATTCGCCAAGCCTTAAAGCTTCTACCGCCTTTTTGGAAAGTCCCAGCAACGCGGCGGACATAGCCCCGACGCCTTCGGGATCGACATCTTTGATAGGAAGGTAAGAAGAGATCATCAGGCCATCCATGCTGACAACCGCAGACCCAAGGATGTCTGAGGAGCTTGCTTTCAGGTCCATCAGGATCTCTTTGATTGTTTTTCCTTTATCAATAGCCATAGGTAACTCCCATTTACCCGATTCCCTTCTTGACCTCTTTAACAAAAGCTTTGAGTTCCATCCTGAGGAGGGCCATTTGGGTGGACTCTGCCCTTGTAAGTACAAAAAGCTGGGCGTCTTCATTTAGGAAAAAGATGATGAAACTCCCTTTATTTCCTGTGATGATAACTTCCTCACAAGTGCCCGCTCCAGTGGCTATCCCAAGGTATCTGGCAGTTTCCGGAATCGCGTGGATAAGTTCATTTGCTTCCCCGGATGTGGCTTCAGGTCCCCTGTGAAAAATTGTTCTGACCCCTGAATTTGAAAAGATACCCATTTCGTCAATGTCTGAGTGTGAGTTTGCCCACGAGTAGATGTTTTCCAGCGTCTCTTTTGAGTTGTTTTCAAGGAAAAGAACCTTTGCCTTCTGCTGCGAGGCAAGTTGAGCCTCTTTTTCATCCATCCAGCGGTGTGCCTCGATAAGGAGGTGCTCCCAAGGCAGCGTAATGGATTGAATGGGAGGGGGGACATAATCTTCGGAGCGAAAATTCCCGTTTTTCCAGCTCATGATTTCATAAAAGGCCTCAATCCCTGTTTTCTTTTTGTGAACGGCATGAATGATTTCACCCTCGTGCATGTAGATTTTTCCATCTTTCTCGTTTTGTGAAATATGGATGATGAGACTCATTTTCCCCTGGGTACAGAGTTGGATAATATCGGAGAGTTTTAGGTTTGAGAATTGCCCCCTGAAACCTTCCTTAGGTTCTTCATTTTTTTGAGGAAAGGGGACAACCTTGTAGTTATACTTCACGTCTTTCTCCTTCGGTCCATCCATTTTTATTTATCACCATATTCACAGTTTCTGCATAATAAAAGGAACCGTCAAATTTAAAGCGTGAATGGATAAATCATCCAGTCAATTCCTTTTATTTTCGTATCTTGTTTTTCTTCGTTCCTCATTATTTTGTTACTCACCCATTTTTACGCAATATTCATGCCATCTGCAAGCCGCATGTTTTAAAAGAGGGGAAATGTTCACATGATTTTATCTGACAAAATTTGTCAGCCCAGAAAATCGGTACGTGACAAATATTGGCACTTGGGGGTTGGTCAATGATTTTCGATTATTTGTGATCTCTTGTGGGTGGAAAAATAACAGGCGATGAGTGATAAAATCTCCTTTCCCTTGATTGAGAGATTGGGTATAAGGGGTTGAAAAAACCTGAGATAGGGAGGGACATCATGAAATATGTGCTGG
>CAZPTH010000075.1:8588-9918 GCA_964589315.1 uncultured Thermodesulfobacteriota bacterium | reverse complement strand
GGGCATATGTTTCGCTCTATGTTTGATCCATAAAATCACTTTCAAGAAATCTGTGAGGAGCGAATTTTACCCTGTAACCGGTATCAGCCTCGTCGCTGCATCAGAATCTTTTTCGACCGGGAGAAAGGAATAAAGAGGCAGCCGGTTTCGCCGCGCGCCTCATCGCCTCTGTGATCCGTGGCGGGTGTCCTCCGAACCCAAAATCGACCAGGACGGGTCTGCCGGCAGAGCCCAATGGCCCGCATCGAACATACCCGAAAGGGACCCCGTCACTCATGTATGTTACCCCGCCGGTCGTCCGATCCTCGATCTCGCTCGCGTCGATGACCTTGCCACCCTGAAGCCGAAGGCCCGATCGAGGCACCACCACCGTATTATGGACACACTGGGCCGTTGCCTGAATCTGCGCCGGGGTCAATCCGATTGAAATGGGGCGCATCCTCTGAAGATAGAGATCGATCAACCCCTTGTCCACCCGGACGATCATCCCGCGGAGATTGAGGTAGGCAATCCGGGGGTCGAGGGTGAGAAACGTGAATTTCTTGCCGTGATAGATTATCGATTTGGGAACAATGGCGTACCATATTTCCTGGGCAGGCATCTTGGTATTCTGGAATTCGATGCCGTAAAGCACCTCCCCTTGCTGGTTGGGCTGGTGGGGCTGTTGGCCCAGATAGACCGCCAGGGTCCCGTCGTTGTAACGGGCCCAGGTTCCTGGTTTGAGCGCTTTGAAACTTCTCTTGACGATTTGGTTTTGCAGGGTATAGAGCTTCGCCATCGTCTCCAGGCACTGCTCATTCTTCTGCGCGGCAAAAAGCGCTGTCGACCCCATGATAAGGAATAAGATGAAGAACAAGGCAACTTTTTTCATGGCATGACTCCTTTCACTACTGCACTCGCACGATTCAGTTTTTATTCAACAAAACAAACACCCCAAGAAAAGAGCTCATCGGGCCAGCCGGATCTCCACCCGGCGGTTCTTGGCCCGCCCCTTTTCAGTGGCATTGTCGGCAATGGGGTTGGCCTTTCCTTTCCCGACAATCTTGAAAAGTTTCGGGTCGATCCGGCCACAGTCCATCAGGTAATCCGCCACCGACTGGGCCCGCTGAAGGGAGAGCCGCAGGTTATAGGCATCGGTGCCCACGTTGTCGGTGTAACCGGTGACGACGATCTGCCGGGCCGGATGGCTGCGGATGTAGTCCGCCACGACATCGAGGGCCTTTTTGGCCTGGGGCTTGAGGATAAATTTGTTGAAATCGAAGAGCACCCGTTCCGGGACGGTGAGAATGGATCCCTTCCCGGTCTTCTGGACGGTGATCCCCAACTGTTC
>CAZPTH010000075.1:0-8488 GCA_964589315.1 uncultured Thermodesulfobacteriota bacterium | reverse complement strand
GACACATTCCACCGCTCCCTCGATCTTGTCGAAACCTGAAGGGATCTCCCCTACCGGACATTGACGGAAATCGGTTTGAAAGAGCACCTTGTCGCCAGGCACGAAGGGGCGTTTGGCCCCGGTCACCAGCCCCCCCGCCAGCGCGATGGAAGGGAGCAAAACCAGACACAGCAGAAATACTTTAACCTTCCTCACTTTTTCACCTTCCTATCCATGATGAATCTTTATTATCTTATATTTTACATCTGTAAATTTCATTTCTCAAGAGATAAATTAGGTCCTTTGGGTGAGAGGCACAACCATGCGATATGTCAAAACATCTCGTTTCCTTTGTAAGCCTTTCAGCGTGATGTGATCCATAAAAATAAGAACCTATGCGCCGTAGGGAGACAGGTCCTGAATTTGTCATTTTCACTCAGCCTTTTCCGGCTTTCGTCTGACTCTTAAAGCAGGATGGCATTTTCAGTTTTTTGTTTCCTTAGAAAGGAGAAGTGTTAAGTCTTAAGTTGTTAAGTTTTAAGGTATTTTACGTAATACTTAAAACCTGAAACTTAAAACTGCCTTTCATGTTATCCCCACGAAGGCCTTGCGAGCAAAATACAGGGGAAAAAAACCCCGCGGGGATTTCTCCTCGCGGGGGGAATATGGTTGAAACGTTCGCGTGCTATCCCAACCCTACCTGGCCGGCATAGACAATCACGACACGCAGGATGAACCCGCCGATCAGGACGAGGATGGGCGCGATGAGGGACGGCGCCTTCCCTGCGTGTTTACCGGTCAAGCCGGAGATAAAGTTCAGAATCAACGGCAGGATCAATCCCACGACCACCACACCGATCCAGAACCAGGTTCCCAGGGACCCTGAAACCAGGGCATGGCTCAGGGAATGGCCATCGGGGCCTATCTCTCTGCGCAACATCAGGATCATCAGCGCCAATAGAACCAGCTCCATGATGATAGCGATGTTATCCAGTTCTTCCAGGGCGTACAACTGGGGAAGGCCGGTAATCGATCGGTTGAGGACCAGCATCAACGCCACGCCGGTGGAAACGCCGGAGGCGAGAAACAACCCGCTCAGAAGGGGAGTGTCCGACCACATGGGTACCGAGGTGGAATTGAGAAGCGTTCCCGTGTAGGCCATCAGGAAGACCGCAACCAACGCTCCCGTGGCAGCGACCGCCTCCCTCGGGACAAGGGCCTCAATCCACTTGTAGAGGGTTCCCCAGAGGCCACCTTCTTTCCCTTCTCCAAGCGTAAAGACGGTTCCCAGGATGCAGAAAAACCCGAAGAAGAGAAGTCCCCAGGCCCCGGCGGACATGGGAGAGTTAAACTTGAAGAGCGCGAGGAGGTTGAGAAACCGAGCCGGCTGTCCCAGGTCAACGATCAGCGCGATCGCCCCGATGATGAGCAGCGGGATGGCATAGATGTATCCATAGCAGGTCGCCTTTCGGGTCTCCTTCGGCCCGAAGATGCAGCAGAGTGCAGCCGCCACATAGGCACCACCCGCCATGGCCGCCACATACAGGTAAATGGCAATGGCTAAACCCCAATTAAGCTCCATGGTTCTCACCTCCTTCTCCGTATATTCCGCGTTCCCTGAACTTCAAAATCCCCGCCAGGCCGATAATCGCCGCGGCGATCACGGCGATCAGAGAACTGGTCAAAATGGAAATCGGTCGCTTTGAAACAACGCGCGGCCTCCGTGGCAGGCCGAAGACCTTGGGATCTTCCGTCAGCACGTAAAAGACGTGCGTCCCACCCGCCTGGACATCCCCGTAGAGCTGTGCGCGCTTATACCCATTTTTCTGAAGCTCCGCGACACGTGCCCGCGCCTTGGCCAGCATGGCGGCACGATCCCCATAGGAGAGGGCGCCGGGCCCGCAGGTCTTCACACAGGCTGGAACCATTCCTTCCTCTACACGATCCAGGCAGGCACGGCACTTCAAAACCGTTCCCGTGTCTGTGCTGAATCTCGGGATGTGAAAGTGACACGCCATCACGCAGTTCTTACACCCAATGCATATGGTCTGGTCGATGTAGACAAACCCGTGGGGTGAACGCTTGATGGCACCGGTCGGGCAGACATACAGGCAACTCGCGTCGATGCAGTGCATGCAACGGTGGCTGAAAAAGGCCCACCGGAACCCTTCCTCGTCGTGAATCTCCTTGAATTCAATCAAATTCCAGGTCGTCCCGTCGAGATCCGGAGGGTTCTGGTAGGTGCCACGCTGGATGGTATGATCCGCGGGCAGTTGATTCCACTGCTTGCACGCCACCTGGCATCCACGGCAGGCCGTACACTTCGACATATCGTACAATATGGCTTTATCGACCGCCATCTCACTTCACCCCCTTTCTCACGTCGACCAGAAACGCCTTGGATTCCGGGATCATGGTGTTGGCATCTCCGATACTCGGTGTCAACAGGTTGGCGCTGTCTCCCTTGGCCAGGCCCATAAAACCATAGCACCAGGGAACTCCAACTTCGTGAACCACGGTATCACCGATCTTAAAAGGTTTAAACCGCTCCGTCACGATGGCAACGGCACGAACCTTTCCGCGCGGTGAAACCACGGTGACCCACTCACCGTTCTTGATGCCCTTTTCAGCCGCCAGCTCCTTGCTCATCTCCACGAACATCTGGGGCATCAGTTCCACCAGCCAGGGCTGGTTCCGTGTCATGGCACCTGTCTGCCAGTGCTCGGAAACACGATAGGTAGTGCAGACGATAGGATACCTGGGGTCGCAGACCTTCGCGACTTTGAAGAGCGGATTACCATTCTTGTCGAGCCGCACAACCACGGGATTGAGCTGCTGGGAATTCATCAGGTTCTTGGTCGGACATTCCAAAGGTTCGTAGTGTTCCGGGAAGGGCCCTTCGGCGCGTCCCGGCCCGAAGATTCGTCCCACGCCCTCCGGTTTCATGATGAAGGGGCGCTTGGTATCGGTCCGCCAGGTTCCGTCCGGATTCTGCATGGGATACCATCCACCGTCCGGCACGTCCCCGACCCACTTCTTGGTCACGTACTTCCCGTCCTTGACCTCTCCCTCGAATTTGATGACGGGATGTTTCGGGTTCCAGGGATGCCCCTGATAATCGACCGACGCGCGGTTGTAGATAATCCGGCGGTTGACCGGCCAGCACCAGCTCCACTCGGAATACAACCCGATACCCGAACGGTCCACGATGCTGCGCCGCGCGGCCATGTTTCCCTTCTCCGTGTAGCTGCCGCAGTAGAGCCAGTTCCCGGACGATGTGGACCCGTCCGCCTTGCATTTTCCGAAAGACGGTAACAGCTTACCCGTCTTCAGGTCATAGCCGTTAATCTCTTTCGCCACTTTGTGGATATCCACCATTTTCCCGTCTTTTGCGTCGTAGTCCCACTTCATCTTGAGGAAGGCCTCTTTGACCGGGCCGCCTTCCTTTTCGTACATGGCCTTCAAACGCTTGTAGAGAGCGTTGATAATCTCGGAATCCGGCTTGGCCTCTCCGGGAGGATTGACCGCCTTGTAGCGCCACTGGGACCAGCGTCCGCTGTTGGTAATACTTCCTTCCTTCTCCATGGAGGCGGCACACGGAAGGAGGAAAACCTCCGTCTTGATGCTCTTGGGATCCGCTCCCGGGCGTTTCCAGAAGGCGGCCGTTTCCGTCTCCCAGAGGTTGACGGTGACCATCCATTCCAGCTTGCCCAGGGCATCGCGCACCAGGTTGGCATTGGCACCGCTACACGCGGGATTCTGCCCCCACGCGAGGAAGCCTTTGAACTCGCCCCGGGACATTTTGTCGAAGATCATCAGCCAGGAGTAGTTCACCCCGTCGTCCACCTTGGGATGGTACTGGTAGCAGAACTCGTTCTCCGGCGTCGCCGCGTCACCGTAGACGGATTTCAGGTAGCTGACGGAATACTTTGCATAATTTCCCCACCAGTTGGCGCTGAGGGGGTCCTTCGTGGTCGGCGTGTAGTGCTTGTTGTACTTCTCCAGGGTTTCGTCCGAGGCCCGCGGGGTCTTGAGATACCCGGGGATGATGTGCCACAGCAGGCAGTGATCCGTAGATCCCTGAACATTAGACTCGCCGCGCAGGGCGTTGATACCGCCGCCGGCTACACCGATGTTCCCGAGTAACAACTGAATGATCGCCATGGCCCGGATGTTCTGGGTCCCTACCGTATGCTGGGTCCATCCCATGGCATACATGCAGGTTCCCGCCTTGTCCGGCTTGTAGGTCTGGCTGTAAACCTCGTAGACCTTCACCAGGAGGTCTTTCGGTGTCCCGGTAATCGCGGAAACCTTGTCGAGGGTGTAACGGGAATAGTGTTTTTTCAAGAGCTGGTAGACACAACGGGGATGCTTCAGGGTCTTGTCCCGCTTGGGAATACCCTTCTCATCCAACTGGTATTTCCAGGTGGACTTGTCGTACTTGTGGGTCTTGGGGTTGTAACCGGAAAAAAGCCCGTCGTGAAAATCGAACCGATCATCGATGAGGAAAGAGGCGTTGGTGTATTCAGAGACATAGGGAAACTGAATCCGGTTGTGGTCGAGAATGTACTTGATCATCCCGCCCAAAAAGGCCACGTCTGTTCCGGAACGAAGCGGTGCATAGATGTCCGCCCGCGCGGAGGTTCGCGTGTAACGGGGATCCACACTGATCAGGGTGGCCCCGTTTTCCTTCGCCATGTTGACCCATTTAAAGGAAATGGGATGGTTTTCGGCAGCATTGCTGCCCATAACAAGGATACAATCACTGTTTCGAATGTCGATCCAGTGATTCGTCATCGCGCCACGTCCAAACGACTCTGCCAGAGCCGCTACCGTTGCGCTGTGTCAGATACGTGCCTGGTGCTCAATGTAAACCAGCCCCAGGCCCCTCAGGAATTTCTGGTAGAGCCAGCATTCCTCGTTATCGAGGGCCGCGCTCCCCACCGAGGCGATGGCCGTTGTCCGGTTTACCACCTGCCCCTTGGCATTTTTCTCTTCGAAATTCGCATCACGCGTCTTTTTGATGCGCTTGGCGATCTCGTCCAGCATCCAATCCCAGGACTTGACTTCCCACTTTGTGCTCCCGGGTGCCCGATACATGGGCTTGGTAATGCGCTGCTTGTTATTCGCAAGCTGGTACAGTGCCGCGCCCTTACTGCAGAGGGCTCCCTGGTTGATGGGGTGATCGGGATCGCCTTCGGTGTTCACCACCTTTCCCTTGCGCGCATGAACGATGATCCCGCATCCCACCGCGCAATAGGGACAGATGGTGGTGGACATCTTCGCCTCCTTGATCTTGAGCGGTTGGGCATAAGCCTTTACCGGATCAAGGCTGACACCCAGGCCCAGAGCGGCGAGCGATGCCGTCGAGATCTTAATAAAATCCCGTCTGGTTACATCCATACGCATACCCTCCTTTCCCCTTTAATAATTAAAAGGAAGCAAACCCCTCTGGTTTACTTCCTTTGCACATGGCAGGCATGGGAATTACTCCCCATACCCTCTCGCCCTGCCCTCCCGGGGGGACGGAACAGGGTCGGAAGCTCTATAACCTTTTTAGATTCGTTTAAATCCCTCCAAAAATAATTTTATTAAAATAATCATGTTTGTCAAGGTGAATTTGTCTACTTCTAAATATTTTTATAAGAATACGATTTATTGTTTTGTCAAATGTTATATACTGTTGTAAGTGGTATATTCAAGTTTCACACAATAATCCACGCGGCACAGAAATCAAGTGAGTATTTTCAACAACATCTTTTTATAAAACATATTTATAGCTCACAGGAAATAAATTAAACCCTAAGGGTCCCCATGGAGGGTTCCCCTTAGGATACTTTCTTGACAGTTATGAAAAAATTTACTATAAAATAAACAAAGGCGGGAATAACTCAGTGGTAGAGTGCAACCTTGCCAAGGTTGAAGTCGCGGGTTCGAATCCCGTTTCCCGCTCCATTTTTTTAGGCGGCATAGCCAAGTGGTAAGGCGACGGTCTGCAAAACCGTTATACACCGGTTCGAATCCGGTTGCCGCCTCCATTTTTTAATAAAAACCCTTAAGCCCTTTGGAAATAATTCTTGACACATTTCCTGGTTGAAAATATAAAATTTTAAACTATTCTATGAAAAGGAGGACAATTGTATGGGGCTTTTCGATAACGTTACTGTCTTGAGTCTGGAGCAGGCAACCGTCTTGCCATTTCTCACCTATCGCCTCGCCCAGGAGGGGATGAATATCATCCGCCTGGAACACCCCAAATTCGGGGACCCCAACCGGTTCATCGGATCCAACGTGCTGAACGAAGAGGGGATGAATACCTATTTCCTTCCCAACAACTGCGGCAAGAAGGCCATCACCCTGAACCTTCGGACACCCGAGGGACAGAAAATCCTGCGGGAACTCATCGAGAAACTGGATGTGGACATCTTCGCCTGCAACCAGCTTCCCCGAAACTACCCGAAATTAGGCATTGAATACGAAACCCTGAAAAAGATCAAGCCTGACCTCATCTGGGTTGGCATCACGGGTTTCGGCCCCGACTCCAATGAGGCCGCCTACGATCCGGTCCTTCAGGCACGCTCCGGCATCATGGACCTCACGGGGGAGAAAGACGGTGCCCCCCAGGTTTTCGGGGTGCCCATCGCCGATCTCGGCACCAGCGAACACGCCTTCGGGCAGGTCATGAAGGCCCTATACAAGAGAAGCGTCACAGGGGAAGGCAGTCGTATCGATATGGTCATGTTCCTCAGCACCGTCTCCTGGCTGGTCAATCCCGTCATGCTGACCAAGGATTTCCACGAGAAGATCACGCGTCGGGGCAACACGCATCAGTTCTTCGCTCCGGTCTCCGTCTATCCAACCAGCGACGGTTACGTCTATATCGCCGTGGGCAATGACCGCCAGTGGGACACCTTCACGAATTTCCCGGAATTCGCGCACCTGAAGAAACCGGAATACGAAAAGAATGCCGGGCGGATTGCCGACGTCGAAAACCTGAACCGTGAAATCACCAAGGTAACCCGGACCTTTACCACCGACGACATTATCAAAAAGTTCATGGAAGCCACCATTCCCATCTCCAAGGTCAACACCATGGAAGACGTGGTGGAAGATCCCATGATCAAAGACGCCATGATCACGGCGACCGACGCGCGCTCCGGCATGACAGTCCACCTGCCCCCTCCCGTCGCCAAGACCGATTTCCTGGAATCCGCAAACTTCTCCCTTACCTTTCCACCCCGATTTGGGGAACATAACGAGGAAATCTATGGAAAATTAGGATATAACTCTGAGAACCTCAAGGAATTCAAAGAAAAGGGGATCATCTGATGCATCCTGACATTTTGACTTCCCTCATAACCAAAACCGACAGTAAGATCGTCCTTCTTGTCATGGACGGCGTTGGGGGGCTCCCCATCAACGGGAAAACAGAGCTGGAAGCAGCCCATACACCAAACCTGGACCGGCTGGTGGCAGAAAACATCTGTGGATTGACCGACTCTATTGATCGGGGCATCACGGCAGGCAGCGGTCCCGGTCATCTGGGACTCTTCGGGTATGATCCCACCAAATATGAGATTGGTCGGGGGGTCCTGGAGGCCCTCGGTGTGGACCTGGAGATGACGCCGCTCGACGTGGCGGCGCGGGGTAACTTCGCCACACGGGATGACAAGACTATCACGGATCGCCGCGCGGGACGGATCCCCACGGAGCTGAACCAAAAGCTTTGCGCCAAGATTGCCGACGCCATCCCGGAAATCGACGGTGTCAAAATCATTGTTCATTCGGGCATGGAACATCGCTTTGTCGTCCTTTTCCGCGGAGAAGGCCTGGACGGACGCATCGCAGACGCCGACCCGCAACAGGTGGGGCTTCCTCCCAAACTTGCGACCGCTTTGGCCCCGGAGGCCGAGCCGACAGTCAAGGTTATCAATACCTTCATCAAGAAGGTGGAAGAGATCCTCAGGGACGAGCATCCCGCCAACACCATCCTGCTGAGGGGATTCGCCAAGTATCCTGACATCCCCAGCATGGAAAAACGTTTCGGATTGACGCCCGCCGCCATCGCCACCTACCCCATGTACCGGGGTTTGGCCAAGCTGGTGGGCATGACGCTCCTGGACACGGGAAAAACCGTGGCAGACGAAATAGAAACGCTGAAAGAGCATTGGGATTCCTACGACTTCTTCTTTGTCCACGTGAAAAAGACGGACAGTTATGGAGAAGACGGCAATTTCGATAAAAAGGTCGCCGTTATCGAGGAGGTGGATAAAGCCATTCCCGACCTTCTCGCCCTGAACCCCGACGTCCTGGTCGTCACGGCGGACCATTCCACCCCTTCGCTGCTCAAGTCCCACAGCTGGCACCCGAACCCGTATCTCCTGGTCAATAAATATATCCGCCCGGATGAGGTGTCGCGTTTCAGTGAACGAGCCTTTGTCCACGGGGGGCTTGGACGGTTTCTCGCGAAGGACGGTATCGCTTTGATGCTGGCACACGCCTTGAAACT
>CAZPTH010000074.1:6913-10095 GCA_964589315.1 uncultured Thermodesulfobacteriota bacterium | reverse complement strand
CGCCGCACGTTACCGATTTCTTACCTGACCGGAAATCGGTAACAGGGGGAAACGGAATACCTGACGGCGGGGGACAGTTTTGAAACTAAATTGACATGTCGTCGAAACAGGATTGATACGCGGGATATTTTTCGCTGAAGTTCCGGATGATTTCCCGAAACCGAAGGGGAAGACGTTTCCACGTCTCCCGGAAGATCTTCTCGGGGATTTTTCCGTAAAAGGCCTCGGCAATGGCTCCGGTCATGGCACCGATGGTGTCACTGTCCCCCCCGATGGAGATGGCGTTTCGCAGGGCGTCCTCGAAGTCCCTGGACTCGAGAAAGGCCACGACGGCCTGAGGGACGGACCCCTGACAACTGACGTCGAACCGATACTCGGAACGGATGGCGTCCAGGGTAAAACCCAGGTCGTACCCGAGGCGTTGAATGACAAATTTTCTGATGTCGTCACGGGTAGCCCCCGTTCGCGCCAGGAACGTTGCCGCGGCGATGCATTGAGCCCCTTTGATTCCCTCCGGGTGATTGTGGGTCACCTCAGCGGAACGCCTTGCCTCTGCCAAGACCTCGTCCAGGGTGTCGAAGGCCCAGGCCACAGGAGAGACCCGCATGGCCGATCCGTTCCCCCAGCTTTCGTAAGGACCTTCGATAGCGCCCTCGCCCCACATCCTGAATCTCATTCCATAGCCCCGCTCGGGATACATCCGGTAAAACTGCCGATAGACCTCCGCGTAGTCACCGCCCGTCAGCAGGGCCTGAGCCGTGGCGCAGGTGAGGACGGTGTCATCGGTGAAAGTACTTGCGGGCGTGAAGAGCTCGAAGTCCTTTCTCTTGTAATTTTGCCACTCGAAACGACTGCCCACCATGTCACCCGTGATGGCCCCGAGCATCTTTGTCCCCTCCGTTAGGTGCTTCTTGCTTTCCATTGAGATTAGAACGATTGGGCAGGGGTGTAAAGTATTTCCCATTCCGGTTTACGAGCCCCTTGAGGTGCCGATGCCCCCGTGATAGGAGAGAAACATGATTATCGAGGATGTTGGTCAAATCGAGGATGGGTTTTACGCCCTCGGGCATCCCAGTGTGCCGGTTTACCTGATGGATGGCAGGTTTCCCGCCCTTTTCGACGCGGGGTTTACCGCGCTGGCCAACCTTTATATCCAGGCAATAAAAGGTGTCCTGGGAGAGAGGGCACCGGCGTTTCTCTTTCTGACGCACGCGCACTGGGACCATATCGGGGCCGCGGGTATCTTCAAGGAGACCTGGCCGGAAATGAAGATTGTCGCCTCTGAGAAGACCCGTGAAATCATATCGAAACCCAGCGTGGTGGAACGGGTTGATTCCCTGAATCGTGAGGCCTTGGGCGCCTTGCGGGATTGGGGAGTTGCTTTGCTGCACCGGGGGGCTTTTGTCCCCTTCATGGTCGATGAGATCCTGGTCCCCTGGAAATCGTACCAGGTGGGTGAAAATGTGACCATCCAGGGATTTCCTTCACCGGGGCACACGCGGGACTTTGTCGTCTACTGGATCCCGGAAAGGAAAATCCTGATTGCCTCCGAGGCCGTAGGATGTGATGATGTCCCGGAGTTCCTCGTGGATTATGATACCTATGTCAGAGACATCAAACGGTTCATGAAAATGGCCCCCCGTGTTTTGTGCACGGGGCATCAGCGTGTCGTGACGGGCGAAGATGTCCGGCATTACCTTGGGAATGCACTGCAAACTGCTGAGAATTACAGGTGTTTTGTAGAGAGGTACCTGGAAGCGGGTGAATCGGTTGAGGAAATTTCGGAACGGGTAAAGCGAATGGAGTGGGACAGGAAGACGTTTCCCAAGCAGCCCCTCGAGCCCTACATAATCAATACGAGACAACGCGTTCTGACCTTGAAAGAGAGATGGGAGAGACGGGGGGTAACCAACTCAAAGGCGAAAGGTTTGCCCTCCCCGAGGTGATGAATACTTGAAAATTGTGAAAAGGAGGCATTTTTTGTCATACCACGGTTCATTGCCTGATACATCAAGGAATATCTTTTGATTAAGAAAGGTTACCGCTAATTGTCTTGACAATGTTGCCAAGGCGTGATAACAGGGAAAAACAGGAGAGCTTTGTAGGAGGGTATAGCTGGCAATTCAAATTGTGTAGGAGGTCATGATGGCATGGAATATATGTTTGGTCTCGGATAACGAAGCCATACAACACCTATTTACAAGGACCTTTGCAGAAAGAAACGATATTTCCCTCAAGTTTTATGAGACCGGGGAAGAAGCGAAGAAAGAGGCTTCCCAAGACTCTCTCCACCTCATGATCGCCTCCGCTACCCTGCCTGACCAGGATGGGTATACCCTCTGCAAGGAATTGAAAGAAGAATTGAACGTGAGTTTTCCCGTCCTGATCATCGAGGATATTTTCGAAGATATCGACCTGGACCGATGCCTGGAAGTTCAGACGGACGGGTTTATCGCGAAACCCTTTGAGGAAGACCTTATCGCCGAGAAGGTCGATGAAGTTCTCCAGTCACTGGAGACCGAGATGCGGGTCGGAACCGGTGAAGAGGAGTTCCAGGAGGTAACCTCTGCGCCGGATGAGGAGGCCTCGGCCTCCGCCATGATGTCCTCGGAAGAGGAAGAAGACATCATGGAGCTGAAAGACCTGGTCGCCGGTGAGGAGGCTGCCGAGCCGTTTGAAGAGGCGGCCATGGAAGAAGAAACGATTCCACCCTCTATGTCTGCGGCATTGGAAGAGATCGCTGGTGAAATGGAGAAGATGGAGGCGATGGAAGAGGAAGCCCCGCCTGCAGAGGGTACCGTGGAAGAGGCTTTCTTGGAAGTCTCCGCCGCTGAGACGGCTGAAGAGGTTGCAGAGCCGTCTGTCAGCAGGGAAGAGATCGAAAAGATGGTCTCGGAGTCGGTTGAGAAGGTTGTGCAAAAAACTCTTGAAGAGAAACTGCCTTCCCTGATTCGGGAGACCTTCGCGAAGGTCTTTTCGGACATTTCCGAATCATTCAGGTAAAGAGTGTTTTCACGTCCGTGTTTCAGGACGTTCTTGGTTCGCTTTTCCCTCAAAGGTAGGTGGAATCTCGTTTTTTTACGATGATGCCTTGAGTGTCAACAAGCATGGGTTGCGTTTCTTGATTAATCTATTCCTAAGGAGATCAAAGTGCGGGAAGAAAATAGGGCTCCGAAAATCGG
>CAZPTH010000074.1:0-6813 GCA_964589315.1 uncultured Thermodesulfobacteriota bacterium | reverse complement strand
AATCTATTCCTAAGGAGATCAAAGTGCGGGAAGAAAATAGGGCTCCGAAAATCGGGACGGATCTTCCTGGTGCAAGGGCCAGGGAGGTGCTGGAAAAAGATAACCGTTACATCTCCAAATCCTACACGCGGAGCTATCCCCTCGTCGTAAAACGGGCCCAGGGGATCCATATTGAAGATGAAGACGGGAATCTCTTCCTCGATTTTACCTCGGGGATTGCGGTCTGCAACACGGGGCACTGCCACCCGGAAGTGGTTGAGGCCATCAGGAAACAGTCGGAACGCCTGATCCACATGTCGGGGACGGATTTCTATTATCGCCCCCAGGCGGACCTTGCGGAGAGACTTGCCCGTCTGGCCCCCGGGACACCAGACAAGAGGGTCTTTTTCTGCAACTCCGGCGCGGAGTCGATCGAGGCGGCCCTGAAACTGGCCCGTTATCACACCAAGCGGCAGAGAATTATCGCGTTTCTGGGGGCCTTCCATGGACGGACCATGGGGGCCCTCTCCCTGACGGCGAGCAAGGCGGTTCAGGAAAAGGGGTTCGCGCCGCTGGTGCCGGGGGTTACCCATGTCCCGTACGCATACTGTTATCGGTGTCCCTATAACCTGACCCCCGATACCTGTGACACGTTTTGCGTGGAATGGATTGAGGATGACCTCTTCCGCCGTGTGATTCCTCCTGAGGAAGTGGCGGCCATCTTTGTGGAGCCCATCCAGGGGGAAGGGGGCTACGTGATTCCCCCCGCCGACTTCCACCGCAAGTTGCGGGCCCTGTGCGATCGGTATGAGATCCTCTACGTGGCGGACGAGGTTCAGACGGGGATGGGGCGAACGGGGAAGATGTTTGCCCTTGAACATTTCGGCATAGAGCCGGATATCATGACCCTCGCCAAGGGGATTGCCTCCGGGATGCCGCTGGGGGCCATGATCTCAAAGAGTACCGTAATGAACTGGGTGCCCGGTTCTCACGCCTCTACCTTCGGGGGAAATCCGGTTTCGTGTGCGGCGGCCCTGAAGACCATAGAGCTTCTCGAGGGAGGGCTGGTTGAGAACGCGCGGGTCGTGGGGGCGTATCTCAAATCACGGCTTGAAACCATGCAGGAACGGTACGAGATGATCGGAGATGTCCGTGGCCTGGGTTTGATGGTCGGTGTGGAGCTGGTTCGGGATCGCGTCAAAAAGACCAAGGCGATAAAGGAGCGGGACACCCTGATACAGGAATGCTTCAGGCGAGGGCTGCTCCTTTTGGGATGTGGGGAGAATACGGTCAGAATGATTCCGCCGCTTGTTATCTCCCGCGAGGAAGTAGACAGGGGACTGGAGATCTTTGAGGCGTGCCTGGATGAGATTTCGAGGGAATTTTCTTAATCTAAGCGGAACGCTTGTTGACTTTTAATCCCTTATAAATTAGGAATAACGCAATATGGTTCCAGGCCAGATTATTCATTGGAGGAAAAGATGACAGACACGAACCTGATAGGCAAGAGCATGGTTCGGACGGATTCCGTGGCGAAGGCGACGGGGCAGGCCCAGTACACGGCGGACCTGAAACTCCCCAGGATGCTGGTTGGCAAGGTCTTGCGCAGCCCGTATCCCCATGCCCGCATTTTGAATATCGACACCTCGAAGGCCGAGCGCCTCAAGGGCGTCAAGGCGGTGATTACGGGCCGGGACGGTCACGGGGTCAAGTGGGGGGTCTTCCCCTACACCCAGGATCACGACATGATTCCCACGGACAAGGTCCGGTATATCGGAGAAGAGGTGGCGGCCGTGGCCGCCGTGGATGAAGAAACAGCCCAGGAGGCCCTGTCCCTCATCGAGGTAGAGTATGAAGAGCTTCCTGCCGTCTTCACCGTGCAAGAGGCCATGAAAGAGGGAGCCCCTCTCGTCCATGAACAGTACGAGAATAACATCAACATTCACGTCCATATCGAGGTCGGAGATATCGAGAAGGCCTTCAAAGAGGCAGATATCGTTCTTGAAGACACCTTTGAGGCGGCGGGTGAGATGTATGGCATGCTGGAGCCCTACGCCGTTGTCGCCCATTATACCCCGGACGGCTTCCTGGATATCTGGATGCCAAACGCGGGGCCTCATGTCCGTGCCAAGGCCCTTTCCAACCTGTTGAAGATGCCGTTGAACAAGATTCGCGTGCATCATATCAACAGCGGCGGGGCCTTTGGGGGACGGTCCGAGATTTCTCCGGGAGACTTTGTTACCTCCCTGCTGGCCATCAAGGCGGGTCGCCCCGTCAAGCTGGTCTATACCAGGGAAGAGACTTCCATCGCTACCCGTCAGATTCATGATATCATCGCCCACATCAAGACCGGGGCCAAAAAGGATGGAACCATTATCGCCAAGGAGTTCAAGGTCTATTATAACGGCGGGGCTTATAGCAGTACAGGCCCCATTGCGACCTCTATCCCCTTCTACGTCTATGAAGAGACCTACCGCCTTCCGAATCTCGTTTACGACGGTTACCGGATTTTGACCAACCGTCCCATTCGGGGCATGTATCGATGCCATGGCCGGGCCTTCCTGGCGGGTAACGCCATGCATATGGACAAGATCGCCGAGGAGCTGGGCATGGACCCCATGGACATCCGTCTCAAGAACGGGATCCGGACGGGGGAAGTCACCGCCACCGGTTCAAAAATTATCAGTTGCGGACTGCAGGACGCTATCAAGGCCGCCGCGAAGAAGAGCGGCTGGAAGAAAAAACGAGGGAAACTCCCGCCTTACCGTGGCATTGGCATGGGGTGTCTCGCCATCATGTGCGGTTTTCCCATGGGATTCCGTTCCGGGTCCTCCGCCTACATACGTGTTAACGAGGACGGAAATGCCACCGTTGTCAGCGGTGTGGTGGACAACGGGCAGGGTAACGAAAGCATGATGGTCCAGATTGCCGCTCATACCCTGGGGATACCCATGAGCGACGTCAACCTGGTCTGTTCCGACACGGAAGTGACCACCCATGACCCTGGGGCCTATTCCCAGGCGGCCGCCTTCGTCACGGGCAACGCCGTGCGCCTGGCCGCGGAAGACGCGCGGGACAAGATCCTTACCGCTGCCGCTGAATACATGAAGGTGGACAAGGATCAACTGACCCTTCGCGACAAGATGGTCTGTCTCAAGGATGACCCGGAAAAGGCCATCAAGCTGACCCGCGCCGTTCGGTACGCCATGTCCAAGGGACACCACATCCAGGGGTATGGCACCTACATTCCCAAGATCAGCTTCGAGCGTGAGTGGGTCAAGAACCCCTATGGTCAGATGGCGGGAACCTTTTCCTACGGGACATCTATCGCGGAGCTGGAGGTCGATCCGGAAACGGGCATCGTTAAGCTCCTGAGGATGGTTGTTGCCCACGACTGCGGAAACCCCATCAACCCCATGGCGGTCGAGGGACAGTTAGAGGGGTCCGTGGCCATGGGAGGGACGGCCACCATCCTGGAGGAACACGTCTGGGATGGAGGACTTCAATTGAACAGTGATTTCCTGGAATACAAACTTCCCCTCTCCGTGGACATGCCCGACATCGACCCGATTCTTATCCAGTCCATGGATCCCGAGGGTCCCTACGGGGCGAAAGAAGGGGGGTTGACCATCTCCATGAGCGCATACAAAGCCATTGCCAATGCCTTCTATGATGCCACGGGTGTCTGGCTGAAGGAATTTCCCTACACACCGGACAGGGTCCTCAAGGCATTGGAAGAAAAAAAGGCCAAATCATAAAGGCGGAGTGAATCATGAAATTACCCGAATTTGAATACTTCAGCCCAAGAGATATCCCCTCCACCCTGGAGTTGCTTGCCATCCACGGGGCCCAGGCCGCGTTACTGGCGGGCGGGACCGATCTCCTGGTCAGAATGAAACAACAACTGGCGAGGCCCGGGGTTGTCATTAACCTGAAAGACGTGGAGGAACTGAAGGGAATCAGGAAACAAAAAGACGGGTCCCTGTTCATCGGATCCCTGACGACCCTGACCGAGCTATTGGAATCTTCAGATATCAAAAAGCGGTATGCGGGCCTTATTCAGGCAGCCGATGCCGTTTCAGCCCCGCCCCTCCAGAACATGGGAACCGTGGGCGGGAACCTCACGCAGGAAACCCGGTGCCTTTATTACAACCAGACCGCCATGTGGCGCAGGTCAAAACCGACCTGTTTCAAGGCGGGTGGGTCGGTCTGCAACGCCGTCAAGGGGGGCAAGCACTGTTTTGCCATGTATCAGGGGGATTTGGCCCCCATGCTGATCGCGCTGTCGGCCCAGGCGGTTCTCTCCAGGAAGGGGGAAAGCCGGACCATTCCCCTGGAAGCCCTTTATACCGGAAAGGGGAAATTCCCCATCAAGAAGGATGCGGATGAACTGTTGGAAGGAGTTATCCTGCCTCCTCCCGCGAAGCATAGTATCTGCCGCTACGAGAAGCTGAGGCTGCGCCAGGCCCTCGATTATCCCCTCGTAGGCGTCGCGGTTTGCATGACCCTGTCAGAGGATAAAAAGCTCTGCAAGTCGGGCCGGCTGGTCCTCACGGCGGCAGGGAGTGGCCCCGTTATCGCTGATGACAACAAACTGATGAAGAATGCCGAGGTTTCGGATGAGTGGATTCAATCCCTTTCTGAAGCCGCTTACAAGGCGGCAAAACCCGTTCCCAACATCCTGACCCCTCCTGCCTACCGCAAGCGGATGGCAAGGGTCCTTACGCGCCGGGCCATCAACAGGGCCCTCAAAGACTGACGAGGAGATAGACGAAATGAGCATGATACCCATAACCTTGCTGGTAAATGGTGAGCCTTACAACCTGATGGTTCCCCCGAACAAGACCCTGCTCGAGGTGCTCAGAGACGACCTGGAGCTGATGGGCACAAGGGAGGGCTGTGGCGTGGGGGCCTGCGGGGCCTGCACCGTTTTGATTGACGATGTCCCTGTTCGTTCCTGCCTGACCCTTGCCGTGGATGTCCAGGGGCTGTCCATCACCACCATCGAGGGCCTGGCGGAGGGGAAAGAGCTCCATCCCGTCCAGGAAGCCTTCGTGGAACGGCAGGCTATTCAGTGCGGTTTTTGCTCCTCAGGGATGATTCTGACGGCCAAGGCCTTCCTGGACAAAAACAAACGGCCGACTAAGGCCGCTATCAAGAAGGCCATCTCTGGCAATATCTGTCGATGCACCGGTTATACGAAGATTGAAGACGCCATCGCGACAGCCGCGAAGAAGCGGGCAAAGAAGTCGAAGTAAAATGACGGAAATTCCAAGGGTTGGTTAACTGAGGAACACGCGTGAAGATTGAAAAAGTCGATCATCTCTGTTTTGCCGTGAAAGATCTTGATGAGGCGGTGAGGATTTACGAGGATACCCTGGGGCTGACACCGGATTTGTATTACGTGGAAGAGAGCGAGAAGATCCGGGTTGCAAGGTATAACGTGGGGGAGGTTGCCATCGAACTGATGGAATCCACGTCCCCGGATGGGGAAGTGGCCAAGTTCATCCGGCGACATGGAGAGGGTTTCTACCTCATTTCCTACAAGGTGGATGACGTTCAGAAGAGCCTCAAAGAACTCGACGAGAGAGGAAAAAAGCTCATCGATAAAAAGCCGCGTTTAATGCCGGGAATTCGTTATGCCTTTCTGGAGCCACCGCAGAGGATGATGGGAACCCTGGTTGAGATTATCGAGGGGGATTTGAAAGTCGAACAGGACACCTGAAGTGATCTGACGACTTGGCTTCAGGCGGTTGGGCGAACCTGATAAACGTGAAAGGAGGAGAGGGAATGGACCTTTTTGAGGCTATCAAGGGAAGACGGAGTTGCAGGGATTTTCTGCCGGAGCCGATACCGGAAGAGACGATCGAAAAAATCCTCGAAGCGGCTATCTGGGCGCCTTCACCGCTAAACAGCCAGCCCTGGTCGTTTTACGTCATCACAAACGATGAGATCAAAGAGAAGATTTTCAACGAGACCGTGCGGTGCAAGGAGTGGGCCCTGGAGGTGAGTGGCTGGAAATGGTTGGGGGGATACGATCCCGGGTTCCTGAAACAGGCGCCTGTGATGATCGCCGTAGTGGGAAACCCCAAGGGCACGGGTGTTGATATGTTCCAGGAAGAGGGAAACATGGGATACCTCCAGGCCTGCGCGGCGGCCATACAGAATATGCACCTGGCGATTCATGCCTTCGGCCTGGGGAGCGTCTGGTTTACCTTTTTTGACAAACAGCCCATGCGGGAAATTCTCGGTGTGGAAAAGGACCGGGTGCCTCTCGCGATTGTCTGCCTTGGAAAGATTGCCAAGGAACCTGCCCCCATGCCCAGGAAGGGGCTGGAGAAGAAGGTAACGTATCTCCGTTAACGGTTTCGAGAAAGTTCAAAATACAAGGTTTTTCGGTAGAAACAAAATAGCTCAAAGCTCGAAGCTGAAACGTAAAGCGTAAATCTTAAAGTGTAAAGAGTTTAGGGCCCGTTCCACGTGCCTATTTCCCGTGGTCTCTTGCCTTTTGAATCTGATGCACGTTCCGTTTCTGCCATAAATCAACACAGGTTTCGTACATCTATTTCAGAGAAATAAGAAACAATGTTCAAAATTTACCAAGCCTGCCTTTCGTGCCCCCGCAGACTGAACCATAAGTGGAAGGAATCATCGCCAGAGGGGACTCAGGGCACAGCAACGCCCGTATGGAGGTCTTTACTCCAGACCCTTCCTGTTGGGTTTGGGTGGGACGTCACGGCTTTATAATCGTGATCGAAGTCTTGGCAAGGAGTTTATT
This sequence comes from uncultured Thermodesulfobacteriota bacterium, assembly GCA_964589315.1. Taxonomy (GTDB): domain Bacteria; phylum Desulfobacterota; class S145-22; order S145-22; family S145-22; genus JAOZMY01. Next base: position 56 of record CAZPTH010000074.1, on the reverse strand, counting down.
CCCCTTGTTCATGATATAGCGCACCTCATAGGTGCCAGGATCAGCGGGTGTCGGGA
>CAZPTH010000073.1:8708-10383 GCA_964589315.1 uncultured Thermodesulfobacteriota bacterium | reverse complement strand
GAGAAATGTCTTTATGACATCCTGGTTCGCATGTGGCACTGGACTAGCTTTTAATCACCTGAGGTTTCCGAGCCACTGTTTCAGGGTTTCCCGTGGGGGTATTTTCCCCACGGCCATGGTCCTGGTCTGGAGTTACCTCGCCCGGGGAAACGACGGGCTCACCCTGGTGATGGTCGCCATCAATTCCCTCACCATGCTCCTGCTCTACGGAATTCTCGGCGGTTTCCTTTTAGGCGTCGGACGACTGCCGGTTCCCTGGCAGGCCCTGGTCCTGTCCATTTCCATCTACGTGGCCCTTCCCCTCGTGGCGGGGTATGCCTCGCGAAAATGGATTATCGCCGCCAAGGGGGAAACCTGGTTCAGGGAACGGTTCATGCACATGCTCACGCCCGTGACGATTACGGCCCTGCTGATTACGCTGGTCCTCCTCTTTTCTTTCAAAGGGGAGGTCATCTCTTCCAACCCCTTGACCATTCTCTGGATCGCCATTCCCCTGTTCATCCAGACCCTGTTCATCTTCTGGCTGGGTTACGCCCTGGCAAAGCTCCTGAAGCTCCGCTACGTGGATGCTGCCCCGGCTGCCATGATCGGCGCCTCCAACCACTTCGAGGTGGCTATCGCCACGGCGACGATGCTCTTTGGCCTCTCCTCTGGGGCCGCCCTGGCCACGGTGGTTGGCGTGCTCATCGAGGTCCCCGTGATGCTCATGCTGGTCCGCATCTGCCTGCGGACACGGAGGTGGTTTCAATAACGTTCCCTTTGGGGCAAAATTCAATTTAATAGCATAAGGCAGCCCAGCTTTTTAAGAAGGGCTGCCTCACCATGAAGTTATTTAATTTGTTTGCATTATCCGCACTCAAAAGGCAAAGGACCTCCCCTGCCCGCATCCGTGATGCCTGCCGTGGCCCCTTCCCATGGTGCCGGGACCCATGCCATGGCCGCCCATAGGGCTGCGCCCCTGGGACATCATGGCAAGTTGCGCGGGCGTCAGGATCTTGCGCGTGGCAAGGCGAAACGCGAAACGCTTTTCCTGAAGCTTTCTCTGCAAGTCCAGCATTCTGGCATGCATGGCCTTGAGCTTTTCTTCATCCGCGCCCTGCTGGGCAAAAAGGGATCGAAATTCAACGCGTGTTGCCGCCAGCTTGCTTCTCGTTTCCGTGGTTTCTTTCAGGAAATTCTGCCTCAATTCCATCAGCTTGACCTTTTGGTCCTGCGTGAGGTTCATGCGTGACATCCAACCCATGCCCGTGCCGTTCATGGCGGAGCTGCCGTTACGGGGCCCCCATGCCATGACCTGGGAAACCATCAGCAGTGACATGATCAGGCTTATTGCAATGATCGTCTTTTTCATTTCTCAATCCTCCTTATTTTGTTGTTGCGTTGTCGCAAATACCGTCGTGATTCGCGTCCGCATAATTAGGCCTGGAACCGCCAGACCGGTTGATCGGGCCGTTTCCATCCCTTGCCCCTGAGCGGGCGCCGTTTGGCTGGGAAAACCCGGGGCCTTGACGCATTTGCCGCCCCTGGCCCGTTCCCCTGTTGTCACAATTCCCATCATGGTTATTGTCCACGAAATTGTGTCGCATCTGCTGGTTCCTGTTCTGATGGGTCTGCTGATACATGTGTCCCGCGCCATTTCCCCGGCCTCTTCCGTTTCCCGCGATGGCAAACGTGG
>CAZPTH010000073.1:0-8608 GCA_964589315.1 uncultured Thermodesulfobacteriota bacterium | reverse complement strand
ATGTGTCCCGCGCCATTTCCCCGGCCTCTTCCGTTTCCCGCGATGGCAAACGTGGCGGCAAGCAGCAGGCACATCCCGATTCCTGTGATTCCCAATAAGCGTTTCATATGATTTGCTCCTTTCTTTTTTGCCCGACCTTCATGAAGGAAGATCCGGACGGTTTCTGTTTTTATTTCCAGGGAGTGGAAATAATCTCTTCTATCTCATTTTGTGTAAGGTATTGCGCTTCATAAACGATGCCAAACGTGCTCAACACCCCGCAATACGCCCTCAAATGGTTTTTTGACCCGTTGTTCAGGTTGGTATAAACATTCTGGATGTCATCGTTATCCGTCTGGGATAGCAGCGTATTGAGGTCGTAAATATCCATGTCTTCAATGGTCGCTCCGACCCATAAGGCATTTTCCAATGACGTCAGTCCCTTTGTTACAAGCGCCTGATAAAGATTGCGCACGTTTGGATCGGAAAACACCCCCGGAGTATTATCGATAACCGGGTCTGTGATGCCGTATTTGTCCAGCAGGCACTTGACGGCATCCATGTGTCTCTGCTCCGCCCCCGCAATGTTGCTGAAGGTCCGGTGATTCCATTTTTCGTAAAGGGCAAGGTACACATCCCTCGCCAGCTTTTCTTCTTCCCTCATCTTCAGCAGCCCTGCCCGCTCTTCCGCGCTGATGGGCTGAGCGGGAAACTGGTCCGAGATACATAAGGGAGCCCCCGTTCCTGCTCCCATTCCCATGCCATTTCTCGGGCCATAGGCCATCAGGCTTCCCGCAAAGAGCAGGGTGACCAGGGTAAAACCGGCAAAAATTTTTAACCTCTTCATTTTTCCCTCCTTTTTTTCTACCTTTTCCTCCTAATACAAGTTACCCCTCATTTTTCTTTCACTTTTTTTGAAAAAAAATGGAGTAGGGGTAAAAATTCCCTCTACTCCAAAACCAGGATGCTTCGTTTAGCCAGGCAGAATTGCCTGATTCTATGAAAAACCGTTACGGTCCGGGTGGGCCATTCCTTCTTCGCCTGGGATTACAGGATCCCGGCGATCCCGGGCAGGACATCCCCCGCCTGAAACGCCTCCCGTGCCAGGGGCGGATTTCTTTCGCGACAAACACCCCTTTTTCCCGCATCTGGCCAATGATTTTTATCCGGAGGTTTTTTGTGGGATGGAGCCCCCGCCGCCACAGCGTATCCTCTCCGGTGACAATCGTCCAGGAATTGCCTCGAAAGTCTTTCAGCCCGAATCTATTGCCGGGCATCACTTCGACAATCTTCCCCGCCAGCAGGCCCCTTTCCGGTGCCACCCACAGCCTCATTCGCCGTTCCTGAAGCGCGCGGTAAATGGGAATCCTGTCCCGGAAAACGGTCTCGAGTTTTTCGGAAAATCCCATTTTGTAGAAAAGAAATCCCCCCGCAATAGAGATCGCGATGCTTACAAGGGCAAGGCCGATGGCGCTGTATCGGTATCCCCGCTCCGTGTGTCGAAAGAAATAGATGGCAAACAGCGTGAAGCCAACCATAAACACGAGCCAGAAATAAGGAATCACCAGCACGGTGAACTCCAGGATGCTGTGGGTGAAGTGCCGGTATAAGTCCCATTCGGCATGGGTCAACTGGAAGATGGTTACGCCGCAGGCAAGGCTTCCCAGCAGAATGGAAAGGACAAACAGGGCGGTCATAAAGGAGCGCCGGAGGAGGAAGCGCCATTTGGGGTAGGGATGTATCTTCTCCTCTTCAATCTTTTCCAAGACGGTTCGACTTATCCTGGTCATGGCAGTATCTCGCTTTCAAGTTGGTATCGCATGGCAATCTTTTTAAATTTCTTTTTCGCCCGGTTGATCAGGGTCGCGATGGTTCCCTCGGGTTTCTTCAGGATATCGCTTATCTCGCGATAGCTCTTGTCTTCAAAGAACTTGAGAATCAGCACCTCCCGGTACTTAACCGGAAGCTCCATCAGTGCCGCTCGCATCCTCTCACTGGTTTCCCTGGATTCAAGGCCGAAATGGGCGTCGTTCTCTTCCTTCCAATCCCTCTGATTCAAAAAGTGTTCATTGCCTTCATTCAGGCTGGTGGTTGCCGATCTGACCTTTTTCTTATAGGCATGATTCACGATTTCATTGTGGGCGATGCGATAAATCCAGCTTGAAAACTTCAGCTTCTGGTCGAATCCGTTTAAGTTTTTGTACACCTTGATAAATATATCCTGCAGCAGGTCTTCGGCTTCTTCTCTACCCACATTGGCGATTCGTTTCATGTAACGCAGAAGGAGAGGTTCATACCGCTCCATGAGGTATTCAAAATTCCGATGGTCTTTCAGCGATAATTGAACCAGTTGAAGGTCTGAAAGATTTTCGTGTTTATCCATTTAACCTGTTTTGCCTTTCCTATGCCAGCCTTGTGTTTGGAATCATCACGTCACCGATATCATGGTATGTAAGGAGACACAAGGGAACAAAAAAGGTTTAAGATTCGGCGTCCGGGGTCGGGGGGCCGTCAGGTCCTTATCACGAATAACTACAAAAGCAGCGCCGAGAGGATCGCCCCGGCCAGAACAACCCAGAGGATATCGACCTTCAGGCGCAGGGCAAGAAAGGCCGCGAGGGCCAGAAGTGCGGAAAGGGGACTCCAATGGGCCGCGAGGCCGAACTTGATGGTCACGGCCAGCAGGAGGCCGACAAAGGAGATCAGGGCCCCTCGAAGCGCGCGAAGGAGAATAAGGTTGTTCTGTAAACGGTCAAAGAAAGGAACGACAATCAGGAGAATGATCAGGGATGGGGTAAAAACGCTGATGGTCCCTACCACCGCGCCAGGCACGCCCTTCAGGAGGTAGCCGACGAAGGTGGCCGTAATCACGATGGGCCCGGGTGTCACCTGCCCGAGGGCGATCCCGTCCATGAAGACCTGACTGTTCATCCAGTGCCTTACTCCCACGACTTCGTGAAGCATGAGGGGGACGGAGGCGTATCCCCCGCCGAAGGCGAACAGGTCCACCTTCAGCATCAGGGTGGAGAGGTCGAAGAGATTCCTGTCCGCGAAAAAGAGGAGGACGAGGCCTGCCGCCAGGCCGCACAGGATGATGAGCGCGGGACGCAGGGATGCCGCGCCCGCCCCATTCGTCCCGTGGGCCGGGCCGGGTTTTCGCAGGTCCATTTTCATGTAGAGGAAAAGCCCCAGGAGTGCCGAGGCCACGATGGCGATAATGGGGCTTCCGCCCGCGATGAGAAAGCCGGCGGCGGCAAGGGTGAGGAGGATGTCCTGCCAGTGCCTCAGGGATCGTCGGCCAAAATTGACGGTCGCGTTGGCGACGAGGGCGACGACAATGACCTGCAAGCCGGTAAAGAGGGCAATCGCCACGGAAAGCTGATGGGTCTTGCTGTAGAGCGCTGAGAGGATTCCCATCAGGACAAAAGAGGGAAGCCCGAACCCGACATACGCCGCCGCGGCGCCCAATCCCTTGCCCGCCCGCAACCCCGCGAAGGCGGCGGCCTGCATGGCCGTGGCGCCCGGGATGGTCTGACAGAGGGCGACCCCGTCCCTGAAGGCGTCATCGGTCAGCCAGCCATGCCTCTTGACCGCGAGGTCACGGATGTAAGCTACCATGGCGGGGCCGCCAAAAGCGGTCAGCCCAAGCCTGAGAAAGGCCAGGAAGATTTTCAGGGCGGAAGCCGACCCGTTTTGCCCGTTTCTATTGTTATTTGAAGAGGTTGTTGCCTGTTCCATCGACGATATCCGCATCAACCCTACTCCGCCAACCCGCCCCTGTCAATGAGCGTCAGGTGGAATTCATCATAAAGATCCCGAGCCCTTTTTCGCCTGGAAAAACAACCTGTTTCATGATGTCAGGCCGGAAGAAAAGACGATTTATGGCGGCGCCCGCTATTTCATTGAGGATTTTCACGGATTCAACGGAGATTTCACCTATGTCCACGAGGGAGGGAGTATGGGCAACCGGGATGTGGACGCCTACGGATACGTGGCCAAGGTTGGATACCGTTTTTCTAAGGTTCCCATGAAGCCCAACCTGGTGATCGGACGCGTATTTGCCAGCGGGGACAGAAACCCGAAAAGCGGGCTGATCCGGACGTTTACGCGCCCGTTCGGTTCCACGGACGGGGAGCATTACGGCAGAATGGACATCATGTTCTGGAGCAACCTGATTGACAACCAGGTGAGTCTGTATCTGGTCCCTCTTCTGTCCAAAAGGAGGCGCTTCCTTCCAGAACCGGGCAAGCAAGGGAGAGGGTTATCGCACGATACTTCCCGGGGGGACCTTCTGGTCGGGATGGAGAAGGATGGGGCGCCCCTCGACATCAACCGCCAGAATCATCCCGTGGCTTTCGACACCGCGAAGGGTTTTCGGCTCCAGGTTCATAAGGAGCGGAACCTGCTTGCCGATGAGTTCAGCGGGCTCGTAATATTCCGCCATGCCGGCAACGACTTGACGGGACTCCGTTCCCACGTCGATGATAAGCTTGAGGAGCTTGTCGGTCTCGGGAACCCGCTCCGCGGCGGTGATCTCCCCGATACGGAGTTCGAGCTTTTTGAAATCGTTGAAGGTAATCATTTTCCCCTCCTTGAAATCAATTCTATTTGGAAAAGGGATTATTCCGCAGATTCTTCGGGCACGTCGTTTCCCAGCATGATGGCGATCCAGCGGGTGTTTTCCTGGGAATCCAGGGCGATCTTGACCACCATGGTCAGCGGGATGGACAGGAACATGCCCACCGGCCCAAAGACCCATCCCCAGAAAATCAAGGAAAGAAAGACGATCAGTGTTGAAAGACCGAGGCCCCTTCCCATGATTTTTGGTTCCACAACGCTTCCGATAACGAAGTTGATGATGAGATACCCCGCCGCCACGATAATCGTCCGGCTGATTCCAAACTGAATGAGGGAAAGAATGATGGCGGGAACGGCGGCGATGATGGACCCGATGGTGGGAATATAATTGAGAAGGAACGCGGAGAGACCCCAGAGAAAGGCGTAGTGAACCCCGATCGCCCAGAGCATGAGGGTCACGATGACCCCGGTTACCAGCGAGGTAAAGGTTTTGAGGGCCATGTATCGCGCCACCTTGGAAAGGAACGTCTCGAAGTATGAAGCGGTCTTGGGCGTCCTGGCGATATAAGCGAGCTTTTTGGAAAACATGGCCGATTCCGTCAGGATAAAGATCACCACCAGAATGGTGAAGAGGCTGTTGGACATAACGCCTCCAAAGCTTCTCAGGGAGGTCGCGATGTATCTTATGAGAATAGTAGGATTAAAGATATTGGCGAGTCTCTTTTCCGGAAGCTTGATCCCCAGTTTTCCCGCAAGCGCGAAGGTTTTTTCAACCAGGGCGCTGAGATTCTGCTGATACTCCGGCAGGTTTATCGTGAATTCCTGCACGGAAGAACCGACGATGACGCCCACGACCCCGATGGCGACGAAGATAAGGAGAAAGATGAGGATCAGCGAAAGCCAGTCCGGGATCTTCTTTTTGTGAAGGTAATGGAAGATGGGCAGGCAGATGATGGCGAAGAAGATGGCGAGAAGGAACGGGACGAGAAATCCGCTGGCAACCTTCAGCCCCGCGATGATAATGATAAAGGCGGCGAATGAAACCAAGAAGTTAGAGGAGGATCGTTCTTCCATGTGATAACCATTTCCCGTAATTGTTTGCCTATTTTTATCGGAAATGCCGGGGCAAGTCAAACGTGACCCTTTTCAAATTATTTTTTCGTGTTATAATGAATTTAGCGATCGAAAAATGGAACTATCCTTCTTCCATAAGAATCTCCTGGGAATCGAAGGGCTACGTGTTGAAGAAATAAGATCAGTCCTGGACGCGACGACGGCTTTCAAGGAGATTTCAAGGCGGGAAATCAAAAAGGTTCCGACCCTCCGGGGCAGAACCATCGTCAATCTTTTTTTTGAGCCCAGCACACGGACGCGAACTTCCTTTGAACTGGCCGCCAAGCGCCTCAGCGCCGACACGGTCAACATCTCCGCCTCTACCAGCAGCGTCGTCAAGGGAGAGACCCTGGTGGATACGGCCCGGAACCTCCAGGCCATGCATCCGGATCTCATCATCCTGCGCCATGGCGCGGCCGGCGCCCCTCATTTTCTGTCGAGGCATATCGATACCCCCATCATCAACGCCGGAGACGGAGCGCACGAACACCCGACCCAGGCCCTGCTGGATCTCTACACCATGGAGGAAAACGTGGGAAGCGTGGAGGGAAAGACCGTCGGGATCGTGGGCGATATCAAGCACAGCCGCGTGGCGCGTTCGAACATCCTCTCTCTGACAAAGATGGGGGCCAGGGTTGTCGTATGTGGCCCGCCGACCCTCATCCCCAGGGGGATCGAGGCGCTGGATGTGACGGTTCGCTACGATTTGGATGAGATCCTCCCCGAACTGGACATTATCATGATGCTTCGTATCCAGCTTGAGCGGCAGGAGCGCGGGCTGTTCCCGTCCCTGGTGGAATATTCCCGCCTGTACGGGCTTAACCGGAGGCGTCTGGAGCGCTGCAAACCCGAGGTCCTCGTCATGCACCCCGGGCCCATCAACCGGGGGATCGAACTGGACCCCGACGTGGCGGATGGATCCCGTTCCGTGATTCTTGACCAGGTGGAGAACGGCCTGGCCCTTCGAATGGCCCTGCTCTACATCCTGTGCGGAGGAAAGCACGATGATTCTTAAAGGGGGAACGGTTTTCGATCCCGCTACCGGCACCCGGGCGGACCTGGACATTCTTATTGAAGAAGAGCGAATCGGGAAGGTGGGCCCCGGGCTGGCCACCCAGTTTCATGGGGAGGAGTCATTCGATTGCGAGGATCTCTGGATCTTTCCCGGGCTCGTTGACATGCACACCCATCTTCGGGAACCGGGGTACGAATACAAGGAAACCATCCGGACGGGGACCCAGGCGGCGGCGGCCGGCGGTTTTACGACGATTGCCTGTATGGCCAATACCCTTCCCGTGAACGACACGGCCTCCGTGACGCGATACATCCGGGAGAAGGCGGATGAAGAAGGGATTGTAGAGGTCCTCCCCGTCGGGGCCGCCACGAAGGGCCTGAAGGGGGAGCAGCTCGCCGAGATCGGCCTGATGCGGGAAGCCGGAATCGTGGCCCTGTCGGATGACGGGTTTCCCATACGGGACGGGGAGATCCTCCGGCTGGTCCTCGAATATGCCCGGCGGTTCAATCTGCTCGTGATCGATCACTGCGAGGACCTGACCCTCACGAAGGGAGGCGTGGCCCACGAGGGAAAGACCGGGACCCGCATGGGACTGCGGGGAAGCCCCAGCGTGGCCGAGAGTATCATGGTGGCGCGGGATATCCTTATGGCCCGGTGGCTGGAAACCCCCGTTCACATCGCGCACGTAAGTTGCCGGGAGTCCATCGACATAATCCGCTGGGCCAAGGAGCAGGGGATTCCGGTAACCTGCGAGACAACGCCCCATCACCTTTCCCTTACGACGGATGACCTCTTCCTCTCCAAGTACGACACGAACTTCAAGGTCAATCCCCCCTTGCGGGACGAGGAGGATCGCGAAGCCCTCCTAACCGCCCTGAAAGACGGGGTCATCGACTGCATTGCCACGGACCATGCCCCCCATGACACCCAGTCCAAGCTGGTGGAGTTTGACTATGCCGCCAATGGGATTTCCGGCCTCGAGACGGCCCTGCCCATTGTTTTCGAGGTGGGAAGCCTGGCCGGAATTTCTCCCCTTTCCATTCTTTCAAGGCTGACCGTGGAGCCCGCCCGAATCCTGGGGATTGAAAGGGGAACCCTCTCTCCCGGAAGTATAGCCAACCTCGTCATCTTTGACCCTGCCGAAAAATGGGTCGTGGCCCCGGAGAATTTCTTCTCCAAGGGGAAGAACAGTCCCTTCGCGGGGAGGGCCCTGACGGGGAGAGTCAAGGCGACCCTGTTTCACGGGAAGGCCGTCTTCCTGGACAGGAATAATCCGTGGGGGCTGACGCCGGTTTGCGAAAGGAAACCTTGAGGGGATTTTATTTGCCGTTACACTTTCGAACCTGCCATACAACCTTGGGGCGCGGGCGAGGCCGGGATTTCTGGAGCCCTGTCCTCGACCCCTGCAAGGTTTTATGAAGGAGGTATCCCGCGTGGGCTGGTTTCAAAACTTTCTCAAGACATTGAAAGGCCAGGATGAACCCCCTTCTTCCGTAACAGAGGAAGATATCCAGGAACTCATCGATATCGGCGAGAAGGAAGGGCTGCTCAACGAAGATGAACATGACATGATCACGGGGGTCTTCGAGTTCAAGAAGACCATGGTCAAGGAGGTCATGGTGCCGCGGACGGAGATCGTGGCGATGCCGAAGGATACCCCGCTTTCCGACTGGATCATGCTGGTCGTCAAGGAGGGCCATTCACGGGTCCCCGTGTTCGAGGAGACCCTGGACAACATCGTGGGAATCGTCCATGTCAAGGACCTGTTCCGGTTCTGGGGGAAACCGGAGTCGGAGTTCAGCCTGGACACGATCCTTCATTCCCCCCATTTCATCCCCGAGACGAGGCGCCTCGAAGAGCTCCTCAAGGATTTCAAGATCTGGCGCGTCCATATCGCCGTTGTGGTGGACGAATACGGGGGAA
>CAZPTH010000072.1:0-10431 GCA_964589315.1 uncultured Thermodesulfobacteriota bacterium | reverse complement strand
CGTTTGTTCAAGATCGTAGGAAAATTTTAGGACCTGACGTAAAGATGATAAGAGCCTTAGGTCATGCTGTCATCCCTCAAAGGCCCCGTTTCTCGTCCTCTTCAGACAATTCCACACCCTGAAGGGACCTGGGAAGTTCTTCGACCCTTTTTATTTCTTCGAGGCGTCCCTTCGGAGAGATTCCTAACTCATTGAATTTTCTTGTTGCGGGAAGCACGCGACTTTCCAGGGAACCAATCGCCCGGTTGAAAGACTGGACACTCTGTCCCAAGTGTTTCCCCAGGTCATTCAGATGCCCGCTGAAGGTAATAATGCGTTCGTAGAGGGTCTTCCCAAGCTCGCTGATGGCCCGGGCGCTCTGCGCCATTTTTTCCTGTCGCCAGCCGTAGGAGACGGCCTTGAGGAGAGAGATAAGCGTCGTTGGAGTTGCAAGGATGACCCCTTTTCGGACCCCCTCCTCGATCAGGTTCGGGTCCTGTTCAAGGGCCGCGCTGAAGAAATTTTCCCCCGGGATAAAGAGGACCACAAACTCAGGCGTCGGGGAAAACTGGTCCCAGTAGGCCTTGTTGGCAAGGTTGGCAATATGGGCCTGGACCTGGCGGGCGTGCTCCTTCAGACGGGCCTCCCTGAGGGATTCCTCCGGGCTTTCCATGGCCTCCAGGTAGGCCTTGAGGGGGACCTTGGCATCCACCACGATCTGTTTCCCGCCGGGGAGCCGGACAATCATGTCAGGGCGTAGGCGTCCTTCCTCAGTTTGACGGCTCTCCTGCTCATAAAAGTCGCAGTGTTCCACCATTCCCGCCAGTTCCGCCACCCGTTTCAGGGTTATTTCTCCCCAACGGCCCTTTACATGTGGAGCTCTCAACGCCCTGACGAGGTTTCCCGTTTCCGTCTCCAGCCGCTGTTGCGTCACAAGGAGGGCCTGGACCTGTTCTTTCAGGCCCCCATAGGCCTCTCGGCGTGCCTTCTCCATTTCCAGGATTTCCCGTTCGTATTTCAAAAGGAGGTCCTGGATGGGTTTGACCAATTCCCCTACGGCCTGCCGCCGTTTCTCCAGCTCCCCCGTCGCCTTTTGGTGAAACTTTTCCAGGGTGGCCGTGGCCGTTTTGAGGAAATCCTCCCGGCTGAGACGCAGGGCCCTGTTTGAGAGGGACTCGAAGGTTTCCCTCAGCCTCTCTTCCATCTCCTTCAGGAATTCAATCTTTTCTTCATAGGCCTTTAAAGTCGCTGAAAGTCTGGCCTCTTTCGACCGAAGTTCAGACAGATCCCTGAGCCGGGAGGCATTTTCCTCCTCCAGGTCATGAATCTTCTGTTCCAGCTTTGGAATTTCAAGGGTTCTCTGAACCGCGGCGGACTTTTCCTGTGAGATGCTCAGAAGCTGGGCTTCTTTTTCCTTGAGGCTCGCCTCCATCTGCTGGAGTTGCCGCGTAAGGAGCGTGTTTTCAGAACGAAGGGCCGTCAAGGCTTCGCGAAGACCCCGCCCCCAGAAAACGTAGAAAAGGAGGGCCACCACAAGCCCTCCCCCCAAGACACCAATGATCAGGCCACCTGCCATATCAAAGCCCGAGAAAAACCTCCTTGATCTGCTTATTGTTCAGGAGTTCCTTGGAGGGTCCCTCCATCATGACGTGCCCCGTGGCAAGGACGTAACCATAATCCGAATTGGACAGGGCAAGGTGCACATCCTGCTCAACGATAAAAACCGTCGTTCCCTGCTTGTGAATCTCCTTGACGATATCAATCAGGTCATCCACGATAAGGGGAGCAAGCCCAAGAGACATCTCGTCCACCAGAAGGAGCTCCGGGTTTCCCATGAGCCCTCGCGCCATGGCGCACATCTGCTGCTCTCCCCCGGAAAGGCTCCCGGATTTCTGTTTCCTTCTCTCCTTCAACCGAGGGAATATTCCGTAGATCCTCTCCAGGTCCTCCGCAATCTTGGGGTCTTTGCCCCTCCGAAAGGCCCCCATGAGGAGGTTTTCTTCCACCGTCATTTCTGGGAAAAGGCGGCGGCCCTCGGGAACGTGGACGATTCCCATCCCAACAATCTCTTTTGAAGTAAGATGTGTCAGAGGGGTTCCATTGAAAATTATTTCACCACTCATGGGCCGAATCAGGCCCGAAATCGTTTTCAGCAGGGTAGTCTTGCCTGCCCCATTGGCCCCGACAAGGGAGACGATCATCCCCTTTTCCACCCCGAAACTCACATCCCAAAGAACCTGAACATCCCCATATCCCACATTCAAGTTCTTGACTTCCAGAAACATTCCGCCTCCTACTGCACCAGTTCCTTGTATCGTCGCCCCAGGTAGGCCTTGATGACCGTCTCGTCGTTGAGGACCTCGTCCGGTGTTCCATCCGCAATTTTCGCCCCGTGATGGAGGACAAAAATTCTATCCGATACCCCCCTGATGGCCCGCATGACGTGTTCGATTACGAGGATGCTGATTCCCTCGTCCCTGATTCTTTGTATGAGCTCAACGGCCTTGTCGATCTCCGAAAAGTTCAGGCCGGCCATGACCTCGTCAAAAAGGATAACCTCCGGTCCCATGGCAAGGGCCTTGGCCATTTCCAGGCGCTTCCGGGAGGCCACGTTCAGATCATCCGCCCGGTGGTCTGCCATGTCCTGCAAACCGACAAACTCGAGAACCTCCTCCGCCTTTTCGATGGCCGCTCTCGTGTTCAGTTCCTTCCCATGCGCTCCGAACATGGCCCCGACTGAGACATTCTCTTTCACGGTCATTCCGGGGAAGGGTTTTACGATCTGGTAGGTCCGGCTGATGCCCATGCGGCCAATCTGATAAGGTTTCTTACCCGTAATATCCATTCCCTTGAAAATGACCTGTCCCCGCGTCGGGGGGTATGTCCCGGAGATCATGTTGATGATGGTCGTCTTTCCCGCCCCGTTGGGGCCGATGAGGCCCAGGATCTCTCCCTTGTTCAGGACGAAGTCAACCTCGCTGACGGCCACCAGCCCCCCGAACTCTTTGGTTATTCCCCGTCCCTCCAAAATCACCATCTGACCTTATCCCCTATACCCTGTGATTCCTGATATTCTGCAGGAGGTAATTGAGCCCGAACTTCTTTTTGCCACTGATGATATCCATGATGCCCTTCGGGGTAAAAACAATGGCGAGAATCACGATAGCCCCAAAAAAGAGCGTATGGGCCACGAGGAAGTAATTGGTCAAGACCTCCGAAATAATCTCGATACTCAGGGCCCCGAGAAGAGGACCGAGCAGGCTGCCAATCCCGCCGAACACGGCCATCACGATCATCTTGACGGTGACCCCTACTTCAAAGACCGATTCCGGCTTGATAAACCCCTGCTGGTAGGCGTACAGGCTCCCCGCTAACCCGGAGAAGAAACCGCTTAAGGCAAAGGACGTTACCTTGAAAAGGGTGGTATTTACACCGAGGGAATTGGCCGCCTCCTCATCCTCGCGGATGGCGATCAGGCCGTATCCCAGCTTCTTCTTGAGCATGATATAGGTCACGAGAAGTGTCAGGAGCAAGACCCCCAGCATCATGAAATAAAAGAAGATATACTGCGCCTTGACCGACAGGTTCATGACCGGCATGTAAATGCCTGAATTTCCCTCCGTGATTTCCAGGTTGTCCACCAGGGCCTTCATGGCCTCCGCCACGCCAAGGGTAGCGATGGCGAAGTAATGTCCCTTCAGTCTCAAGACCGGCAGGCCAATCAGGATGGCAAAGATGGCCGCTCCAAAGCCAGAGGCCGGAAAGGCAATCCAGAAAGGAACCCCACCCTTCTCCATCAGGACGGCCGACACGTAGGCCCCAATCCCGAGAAAAACCACATTTCCGAAAGAGGCATACCCCGTGTATCCCCCAATGATATTCCACGCGCTGGCCAAAACGGCGAACATGAGGGCGTTTGTAAAAAACCGGATAATGAAATTCCCCGAGAAGAAGGGAATCGCGATTCCTGCGATGATCAGGATTCCAAGGACAACCTTTTTAGCGATGTCTCCCCTTTCCTTCATCTTCTCACTCACGTTTCCCCAAAATACCCCTCGGAAGGAAAATCAGGACGAGGACCAGGATGGAAAAACTGATAAAATTTTCGTAGGTTGCCCCAAACCAGTTGCTCCCCAGGGCCTCCGCGACCCCCAGGGTCAATCCGCCGATGATGGGGCCAAACATGGTCCCTAACCCTCCCAGAATAACGACTACAAACGATTTCAGGGTCAGAACCCCGCCCATCATCGGGTTGATGGGAAAGAGAACCGCCCACAAGGTCCCGGCAGCACCGGCAGCGCCCACCCCCAGGCCAAAGGTCAGGGCATAGGTCTTCGCCACATCCACCCCCACAAGGCGGGCGGCATCGAGATCCTGTGAAGTCGCCCGAATGGACCTTCCCGTGCGCGTTTTATTGAGAACAATGTAAAAGATCAAGGCGATGATCAGGGCGATCAGGAAAGCCGCCAGTCGGACGTAAGGGATCGTGACGCTCCCGATATTGAAATTCGCCGCCCCATACGGAACCTGGACCTTCCTCACGTCGGCGGTCCACATGACCAGGGCAAGGTTGTTTAAAAATATTTCGATTCCAAAGGCAAGAATGAGGGTAATGAAAATCGTCGCCCGAATAACGAGATTAATCAGATACCTTTGAATTGCATAACCCACGAGAAACATGAAAAAGATGGAAATAAAAAGACTGATGAAGGGATCCACGCCCATAAGGCTGAAGAGCCAGTAGGTGCAGTAGGCCCCCAGCATGATAAAGGCCCCATGGGCAATATTGATGATATCCATGACACCCCAAATCAAGGACATCCCCAAGGCCATGAGGGCGTACAGGCCGCCTTTCAGAATGCCGTTAACAATGATCTGAAGCAACATGATGTTCCCTCATACCATAAACAGAGAGGGGGGTAAAGTTGTTTACCCCCCTCTCTTCTGTTGAAGAATTATCTTTCTTTCCACTTGGGCATGGGATAGATAGGCTTCTTTGTGCCCTTCGGATAGACCTGGTAAACCTGGCCGCCCTGGATCTGGAGCACCACACTGCTCCCCTTGATCTGGCCATTGGGATTGAAGACGACCGGTCCATAGATGGTTTCGATGTTGGTTTTTGCAATGGCATCCCGAACCTTCTCGGGATTGAGGGTTCCAGCCCGCTCGATGGCATTTTTGTAAACCGCCAGCTCCGCCACGGCCGAGGCATTGTGGTAATCGGGATCATAGTTGTATTTCGCCTTGAAAAGTTTAACGAACTCTTTCGTGCTCTTGAAGATGATCCCTTTGAAGTTCATCTGAGGTGACCAGCTGGCAACCCCGAAGATATACTCGGCGTTTTTCCCGAGGGATTTTCTGAAATCCGCCTCGGAAGGTCCTACCGTCAGAGAAATCATCTTGACGTTCACGTTCAGTTCCTTGGCCTGCTGAACCAGGTTAATTCCACCTTCCGTGTGGCCCGCCATGAGGAGCGCGTCGGGATTCAGGGATTTGACCTTGGTAAGAATCGTGTTGAAGTCCGCGGAGCTCTCGGAAATCTTCTCATAGAGAACAACCTTCAGCCCCAGTTTTTCCGCGATCTTCTTGGCCCCCTTCGCCACGCTGATATCGAACTTGTCATCTCCGTAGATGAGGGCAATAGATTTGGGTTTCGGTTTGAACCCGGCCAGCATTTCCAGGGTTGTCCGGAAATACTGTCCCGCCGAAGGAAGGGTCCCGAAGATGTAGGGGTTATGTCGGCTGAAAATCTTCCCGGAAGCTCCACCCCCTTCCACCATGGGGATCTTGTAACGCTGGGCCACAATGCTGTCGGGAATGGTTATCCCGCTCGAATAAGGACCCAGTAAAAAATTAACTTTATCTTCCGTGATCAGCTTTTCGATGAGTTTTGCGCTTTCCGCGGGAGCGCTCTTGTCATCATAAAACTTGATCTCAATGGGATAAGACTTGTTGCCCACCTTGATTCCGCCAGACTTGTTGATGGCGTCCATGGCAAGTTTCAGGGAATCGACATAGAGCTTGCCCGTCCGGCTCTTCTTCCCCGTAAACGACATGGCACACCCGAACTTGATCACATCCTTCGCGAAGGCTCCCGTGTTCAGACTCATCATGAGTCCGAAAATGATACCAAAAATCAATAATCCTTTTATCCACTTTTTCATTGTTCCAACCTCCCAATTCATAAAATTCTTTTAGATTGAAAAAGGATTCACCTCCTTTCATTGTGAAGTTTCATTATCTTCATCGACAATCCATAGCACAATCACTCAAGACTTTCAATAAACTTTTTGCATTCTAATAAATATTTTTTTTCTTATGATAAATAGCCGGGGCGCTTTTCAGCCACGGTTTTCCCTTGCCTTCACCGGGAACTTTGCATTTGTATGGGAAGAAATGCCATCGTCATTCCCTTCGGTGAGATGTCTCTTTTCGTGTCGGAAGAATGACCACACCGCAGGTTACGATGCAGGTAAATTTCCATACCATAGAGACCGATGGTTTACCCGAGCAGCCTCGCCTGTTCAAGAGGTTCCCGGTGAATTCAGCCCACCACAAGTAAAATTAACCCCTATGTTTCAAGGGACAAAATAGTTAAACACTATTCATGATTTATATTGCATGATACTGTAATAATAGAGATATTCTGTTCAGAACAACACGAGAATGAACGGCTACATGTCTTCCATTTTGATATCAAAAGCACGGATCTTTTTTCTCAGGGTATTTCGGTTGATTCCCAGAAGGGACGCCGCGTGACCCACTTTATGCCCCGTTTTCTCAAGGGCGAGCTGAATAAGAATTTTCTCCACAAGCGTGGTGACATCTCCCATGATATTCCCCCCCGTTTCGGGGTCAATTTTTTCCAGGAGTTGTTTGAACTTAAAGGTCAACAGGTTCTCAAAGCTCAATGAATCTTCCTCGTGTTCAAAAAGGACGCTTGAGACCATGCGGTTCATGTGTCTTGCGAAAAGAAAACGGGATATCTCTATTCCGAGAATCTTGAAAAATCGACGGTTACGCATAACCAAAGCCCGGTCATTGTAACTACCAGCGGCAAAAACCCCTAAGTGGTATTCATAGCATCCAAGGGGAACCACGGCCGGGCTGTAGGGGAGATCGGGAACCTGGGGACATTGGTCCATGCTGATCTCCATTAATTCCGGATACTTCTTGTTCGTACAACGCTGGTAGGCATGGGCAACGAAGGGATTGGGGAAATTATCATATCGGGTAATATCGCCTTCCTTGTAAGAGACAAACTCGAGCCCGCTGGAATTGCCGTTTCCATTCGCAGAGGGAAGGGCCACGACAAGGTCGCCAAAATGGACATCTGCATGTTCATCCAGGAGGAGCATCACCGAATAGAACCATTCATGTAACTCAGGATTCTTGTGATTAAATTCGTGAATCTTGCCCAGGATTTCCAGCAGCACACTGTCAGGGATCTGAAAAGGAAAGGCCCGCTGTCTCAACCGAATCACCCCAGTCGTGTTAAAAAATCAATAAAACCCTATTTTTTTAAGGCTTCAGGCGCCTTGGAAAAATACCGTAAAAACCAGTTATCCGGAACAAGGACCAGTGTCGTATCTTTGGTAAAGGCCGTTTCATAGGCCTGTAAGCTTCTCATGAAGGCGTAAAATCCGGGGTCTTTCATATAGGCATCAGCGTAGATTTTCAGGGCCAGCGCATCGGCTTTTCCTCGGATCGTCTCTGATTTCTTATAGGCCTCAGCCAGAATGATCGTGCGCTCTTTGTTGGCAACGGCCCGAATTTTCAGTTCGATTTCCTTTCCCTCGGACCGGTAGCGCATGGCTTCACGCTGTCTCTCTGCCTGCATTCGCTCATAAACGTGCTTCTCGTTCTGGGGAGGCAGATCTGCCCGCTTGATTCGGACGTCGATAACCTCTATTCCATAATCTTTGGCAATGGCATTGGAACGGGCCGTCACCTCTTTCATGATGGCATCCCGCTTCAGGGAGACGACTTCCGTCAGGGTGTTCTTCCCCAGGATAACCCTGAGTTGAGAATAGATGATGTCATCCAACCGTGACTGGGCACCGACGATGTTTCGAACCGTCTGGTAAAACACAAGGGGATTGGTGATGCGCCACTTGGAATAATTGTCCACGACAAGGTTCTTCTTGTCGGAAGAAAGAATCTCCGCAGGGGCGGCATCGTACTCCAAGACCCGCTTTTCAAAGGTCAGGACATTTTGCAGGAAGGGTATTTTCATATAGAGGCCGGGATCGGGAATCGCCCTCACCGGTTTTCCAAGCTGCAACACGACGGCCTGCTCTGTCTGATCAACCACAAAGAAGACCTGGTTGAGTCCAAACAAGGCGACCAGGACAATAATGATGACTAAGACAAGCTTGTTTTTCAAGACCTACCTCTTCCCCTGGTTCTTTATCAGCTGGCCACTGTTCAGCCCCTGGTCCAGCGGCAGTAAGGGCAGAACCCTTCCTCCGACCTTCGGATCTATAACGATCTTCTTTGCCCTGGGAAGGACCTTTTCCATCGTTTCTATGTAGAGACGTTTTCTCGTAATATCCTTTGCGGACTTGTATTGTTCATAGACCTGAAGGAAACGGCTGGCATCCCCTTCCGCCTCTGCAACCTTCGATTTCAGATAGGCCTGAGCCTCGTTAATGACCTTCTCCGCCTGGCCCTTGGCCTTGGGCATAATATCATTGCGGTATCCTTGGGCCTCATTGATATACTTGATTTTGTCTTCCTTGG
Source organism: uncultured Thermodesulfobacteriota bacterium (assembly GCA_964589315.1). GTDB lineage: Bacteria > Desulfobacterota > S145-22 > S145-22 > S145-22 > JAOZMY01. The sequence continues at coordinate 1,710 of CAZPTH010000072.1, read as the reverse complement.
CGCTTGCTACATCTTTAAAGGCCTGCATGACCTGTTCAGGAGGATGAACGTCCTGGAGCTGGACGGCCACGACCATGATTCCCGCCTTATATTTGTCGAGGATTCCCTGCAAAAGCTTTTTCGTGTCCTGCTGGACCTGATACTTTCCCGTCGTCAGAATCTCGTCGATATTATTCTTCCCCACGACCTCGCGTATCGCCGCCTCTGTAGCATCCTTCACGGTCTTGGGGATATTATACACATTGAACAGGTAATCAACCGGGTCTTTTACCTTGTACTGGACAATCAGGTCCATATCGACGATGTTTTCATCGCCTGTCAGCATCAGGGATTCCTTCGGCACACTTCGGTAGCGGGCCGGGGGGCCGGCATCGATGGTCCTGAAACCGATTTCAATCCGCTTAACCTCGGTGACCTTTGGTTTAACAACCGTCTCGACAGGATAAGGAATGTGGAAGTGCGGGCCAGGTTTCGTCGTGTAGATATATTTGCCGAATCGTTTGACGACCCCTGCTTCATCGGGGGCCACGATATAGATTCCGCTGGCCAGCCATATAACCAGGAGGATCACAAGGATAATCCATCCGCCGGGCAACCTGCCTTTCATCTTCTGCTTGACCTGCTGAAAGGCATCTTCTATTTGCTGGAAACCTTCTGGTGTCTGATTGTCTGTTCCCTTAAACTGATCCCAATCCAAGAACCTTCTCCCTTCGCCAATTTTTATAGGCCTTTTACTCCATCGATGTCAAGAGAAATCTTGACGCGAAAGGTTATCGAAAATTTAGAAATAACATGTATCACCGCGATATAATTAGCTTATCACGTTACTCAAAAATCTGAAAATTTTATCCTTGACTTTTAGCGGGTCGGGACTAAAATATGAATCATGATTCATAAAATGAACAGCGATACGGAAAAAACGAAGAAACTCCTGACGGCTACTCACCGCAGGAAGGAGCGCGAACGATTCCACCGGCAGCAGCAGATTCTTAAAGCTGCTGAAAAGGTCTTTGCCAAAAAGGGGTTTCAGGGGGCAACCATTCAGGAAATAGCGCTGGAGGCAGAGCTTGCCGTAGGGACGATTTACAACTTTTTCCCAAGCAAGGACAGGCTCTATTCCATGATCCTCACCTCCCGCCTTGACGAAATGAGGGAAGAAGTTCAGAGCCATATCCAGCCGATTAAGGACATCAAGGAGCGACTCAGGACCATGCTGTTGTCCCAGTGTGAATTCATCGAAAAGAACCGGAACTTTTTCATCATCTTTTTTCGGGATCAGTACCGGTTCCCCTGGACCCTGGCCCAGGATCTCGGAGAGGAAGTTGCTGTAAGATATGAGCGTTATCTCGGAACGTTACGGGAAATCTTTAAAGAAGGAATTAAGAAAAAGGTCTTTAAACCCCTCGCCCCTGAAGACCTTGCCGAGGCCTGGGGAAGCCTGTGCAACACCTTTTTCTTCAAGTGGCTGATGGAAAAATCAAAGTGGCCCCTCAAGTCGAAGGCCATGACTGTTTATGAAATTTTCATGCAGGGAGTCGAGAAATGAAAGGCGTGATAAGGGGTTTTTCCCTCATCCTGGTTTTGATGGGGTTTATGTTGGCTGGATTGTCATACGCCCAGGAAAATCCGCCAACCCTGACCCTGCAGCAATGTCTCGAAATTGGGTTAAAAAACAACCTGAACCTGAAGGCATCCCGCTATTCTATCGAA